>NZ_JBFTNK010000004.1:0-524909 GCF_056397445.1 Neorhizobium sp. 05N33
ACCCAGGATCGTCGCCATCGTCGCCACCATGCGAAAGCTCCTCACAATCCTCAACGCCATCATCCGGGACAATAAACCATGGCAAAGCGCTTGACGCACAAGACAGTCGCTCTGCCCTGCCGGGCATCTCCCCCACAGGTGGGGAGATCACAACAGGCACGATCCCCGCTTCCAAATAAGCGGCACCCTCAAGAGCCAAATCACTTATACATGCCGTCACGCAGGTTGATGCCGTATTCCACATAGGCCTTCAAGGCGCAGAGCATCTGCGACCAGCCCTGGCAGTTGCCGTAGGAGGCTGAAAGGCCGCCGGGTGTTTCGCGCCAGCCTTCCTCGGCGATCGTCACCAGCGTGCGATCGCCCTCCAGTGGCTCGAAGGTCATGGTGACCGTCGTCTTGTAGTGGGCGGGGATGACGTTTTCCGGTCCCTGTTCGGCCGCATTGCCCTCCGTCGCGTCCCAACGCAGCACGATCTTGCTGTTCTTTTCCACCTCGACGACTTCAACAGGAAAAGCGCCCGGGAAATCGTGAAAGTCCCAGGTGACAGTCGTGCCGGTCTCTAACCGCCCCTTGGCGCCGCCAGTGGTGAAATAACCCGAAAGCTTTTTGGGATCGGCGACGGCCTCGAACACTTCCTTGACCGGTTTTGAAATCCGGCCGGATACCTTGAATTTCAGTTCCATGATCTTTCTCCCTTGTTTCTCCCTGCATTATGTTATAAAAATATAACATGTCAAGCAGTGAAAAAAACGACCGTATTTTCAAGGCTCTAGCAGCTCCGGTTCGCAGGGAGATTCTGGACGAGCTGAAGGACCGGCCACAGACGACGGGCGATCTCTGTGCCCGGTTTCCGAAGCTCGACCGCTGCACCGTCATGCAGCATCTGAAAGTTCTGGAGGGGGCCGACCTGGTGCTGGTGAAGCGCGAGGGCCGGGAGCGCTGGAACCATTTGAACCCGCTGCCGATCAAGGCGATCCACGACCGCTGGATCGGCGCCTATGCGGCGCATGCCGTGGATATGCTCGACCGGATGAAGCGGGATCTGGAAGACTAGCGGATCAGCAGCGCCGTGCCGTAAAGCCCGAGCGCGAAAACGGTGTGGGCGGCGAAGTTGAGAAAGCGAACCTTGTTCGGCCTCGGCGTCTTCGAAGCGGCCCAGCCGAGGCCAAGGCCGGGCTGCATCAGAAACCAGCCGGCGCCGATGGTGACGATGCCGAGGATCCACGCGGGAATGAAGGTGGGCGCGGCGAACCAGTTCTGCCCCATGACCAGGGCGAGGATCAGACCGTAGAGAACACCGATGGCGTAATGGCCGGCCCAGCCGAGAGCCAGTTCATGTTCGTAGGGTTCGGCTGCCGCGATGCTGTCGTGAAACACCTTTCCGCGGTGCAGGTGCCAGAACCAGCGCCCGGCCGGAGCCCAGTTGGCCTTGGGCTGGCCGAAGACCCTGTTCAGCACGATCGCCCAGAGGTCCATCAGGATGGTGGCGCCGAGCCCGATGAGAATGCCGCGCCAGAGAAGTTCGATCATGAGAGGCCGCCGGAGAGAGGGAAGTTCAATTCCAATCTCTATGAGGTCCGGTTTGGGCTGTCGAGATCCTCCGGGCTCCGAGACTAGGGAAACATCTTGTCGGCGGTGGCTGTCGCGAGCGTCTTGCCGCCGGCGTCCAGAGCATTCACCGTGAAGCGGTATTTGTGCTGGCCGGAGGGAGGGCAGGGGCCGGTATAGCTGAAGGCGCCGTAGGCGAGTGATTTCTGGCCGGAATAGTCCACCTTGCCGCCGCCGTGGTTATACTCCGGCGCGTTCATATCCTTCATGCGGATATCGAGCGCCTTGGTGCCGGCCGGCACGCCCGACAGCGAGATCGGCGGCGATTTCGAATCGAAACATTTTTTTGTCGGTCCCCAGTCGAAGGAGACCTTCATATCCGCCATTGCGGCGGTACACGATGCCAGGAGAAATGCGATCACCATCAATCCGCGCATGACAATCCCCAATCGATCACGGTCGAAGCAACAGGAGGTAGACTAGGCTTTCGCGTGCATCTGTCAACGGAAGTCGCGCATAGATGGTGGATGACCGGGCTGAGGAACTAACGTTCTGGAAGCAGAGGAGCGCCGGGTTGCATGACCATGCGTTGCGGTTGTGCCTTTCATCAAAAACTTTGAAATGTTCACGTATTGTTTCGGTTTTCCTTTACCGCTATGTAGGCAGCCCGGCGAATTGATCGTCTTTCAAGAAAACACCATTGCTAGAGAGACATTTAATGCTCGACCCGAAATTTGTCCGCCGAGGCCTTTTCCTCGTCTTCATGATCCTGTTCCTGGATATCATCGGGATCGCGATCATCATGCCGGTGCTGCCGACCTTCCTGCGCGAGCTGACCGGCGACGACATGAGTGCGGCGGCCGTCGACGGTGGCTGGCTGCTGCTTATCTATTCCGGCATGCAGTTTCTGTTTGCGCCGCTGCTTGGCAATCTCAGCGACCGTTTCGGCCGTCGGCCAATCCTGCTCGCCTCGGTCCTCACCTTCGCTCTCGACAACCTGATCTGCGCGGCCGCCACCAGTTTCTGGATGCTGTTCGTCGGTCGTGTGCTGGCCGGCATTTCCGGCGGCAGTTTTGCCACCTGCTCGGCCTATATTGCCGATATCAGCAATGAGAAAAATCGCGCCAAGAACTTTGGCCTAATCGGGATCGCCTTCGGCGTCGGTTTCACGGTCGGGCCGGTGATCGGAGGGCTGCTCGGCGAACTCGGGCCGCGTGTGCCGTTCCTTGGCGCCGGGCTCTTGTCGCTTGCCAATTTCGTCGCTTCCTGGTTCCTGCTGCCGGAGACGCTCGACAAGGCGAACCGCCGCAAGTTCGAGTTGAAGCGCGCCAATCCGCTCGGTGCGCTGCGCCAGATGCGCCATTATCCGGGCATCGGCTGGATCATGCTGGTGATGTTCCTCTATTGGTTGGCGCACGCGGTCTATCCGTCCGTCTGGTCCTTCGTGTCCACCTATCGTTACGGCTGGAGCGAGGGGCAGATCGGCCTGTCGCTCGGTCTGTTCGGTATCTGCGCCGCGTTTGTTATGGGCTTCATCCTGCCGAAACTGGTGCCTGTGCTCGGCGAATGGAAGACTGCGGTGCTCGGGCTTTGTTTCTGCTGTCTCGGCCTTACCGGTTATGCCTTCGCGTGGCAGGGGTGGATGGTCTATGCCATCATCCTTGTGACGACGATCGAGAACATCGCCGATCCGGCGCTGCGCAGCATTGCTTCGGCCAAGGTGCCGCCGTCGGCCCAAGGGGAGCTGCAGGGCGCGATGACGAGCCTCACCAGCCTGACGACGATCGTCGGTCCGGCGATCTTCACGCAGCTGTTCAGCGCGTTCACGGGGGAGCATGCGAAAATGGAGTTCGCGGGCGCGCCATACATGATGGCGGCGATTTTCATGGCTTGTGCCATTTTGGTGTTCCTGAGCCGGATTTCACGGAAAACACAGGTGGTTGGGCGCGAAACCGAGCTCACGCATCAGATTTCTTGAAGAAACGTCCAAAAATACTGCTGAATCGCCTGTAAGTGTTGCCGCACGGATGATGCTCCTCTATAGGCTGTGTCATCCGCCGCTCGCCAGTTTCTGGAAGCGGCTTTTTTCGTCTGCGGAGGAGTGTCATGTCGAGCCTTTCCACCACCATGGCTGTGACGGTGACGGACAATTCCTGGTCCACGCATATGCGCGCGACCCTTGCCCTCGGCGTGCCGCTGGTCGGCGCGCAGCTGGCACAGATGGCGATCAATACGACCGACGTCATCCTGGTCGGCTGGCTCGGCACGACCGAACTCGCCTCCGTCGTGCTCGCCACGCAGATGTTCTTCCTGGTCTTCATCTTCGGCACCGGTTTCACCAGCGCCGTGGTGCCGATGGTGGCGCAGGCGCTCGGGCATGGCGATAGCCGCTCGGTGCGTCGGTCGGTTCGCATGGGGCTGTGGATCGTGCTTGCATTCGGGGTGCTGACGGCGCCGATCCTGTGGTTCTCGGCACCCATCCTTCTGGCGCTCGGGCAGCAGCCGGATGTCGCGGCAAATGCACAGAGCTATTTGCGCATCGCCCAATGGGGCATTTTCCCGGCGCTGGGGCTGATGGCGCTTCGAAGCTTCGTCACCGGGCTCGAGAAGGGCGGCATCGTGCTTTACGTCACGATCGTGATGTTCCTCATCAATGCCAGCCTTGCCTATCTGCTGATCTTCGGTCATTTCGGTGCACCGGAAATGGGCCTGCACGGGGCGGCAATCGCTTCCGTCGCCGCCAACCTGTTCGGTTTCGTGGCCGCTCTCCTTTATGTGGAAAGCCAGCCGAAGATGCGCGCTTACGAGATCTTCGTGCGCTTCTGGCGGCCGGACTGGAGCATGGTGCGCGAGATTGTCGTGCTCGGCCTGCCGATCAGCTTCACCATTCTGGCGGAAACCAGCCTGTTTTCGGCTGCCTCCCTGCTGATGGGCATCATCGGCAAGCTGGAACTCGCAGCCCACGGCATCGCGCTGCAGCTCGCAGCGATCGCCTTCATGATCCCGCTCGGCCTGTCGCAGGTGGCGACGGTGCGCGTCGGGCTGGCCAATGGCCGCGGTGATCTTCTAGGCGTCAAGCGGGCGGCGCTTGCCGTGCTTGCGGTCAGCGTCCTGTTCACCACAATCGGCAGCGTGCTGTATGCGACGATCCCGCACTTCTTCGGCAATCTCTTCCTGGATACACGCAAGGAGGACGCCGCGACCGTGCTGAAATTGGCGGTGCCGCTGATCGTCATCGCCGGGGCTTTCCAGCTGGTCGACGGGCTACAGGTGGTCGGGGCCAGCCTGTTGCGTGGCCTCAAGGACACCAGGGTGCCAATGGTGCTGGCGCTGATCGCCTATTGGCCGATCGGTTTCGCCTGCGCCTGGGTCTTCGCGTTCCCGCTCGGGTTTCGCGGCGAAGGCGTCTGGTTTGGCTTCGTCACCGGCCTCGCAGCGGCCGCGGTTCTGCTTTGCGGCCGCTTCTGGCTGCTGGTGAGACGCCAGGCCAGAACGACCCGCTGAAGAGCCAGCGGACCGTCTTTGTTGGTCAGGCCGGTTGGAGCTCTTGTAAAACCGCCCTGTGGTAGAAGCCGACATTGGTCTCTACGCCGAGGCGTCGGCTCAACGCCTGCCTATCGATGCCTGCCTCCTCATCGGATTTTGCGACTGCGGCAATGACCGGCTGAAGAGCGTGCTCGCCTTCGAACTGGAGGATGGTGATGATGTTGAACAGTCCGGCGCTGGAAGCCTGTTCCAGGATCAGGTCGTCGACGAAGCCCGGCTGGGCACGGATAACCTTATGCGTTCTGTGAACCAACGCCATGAATTCTTCGCGCCCTTCGACCGGGACCGCAAACCTGTTGACGCGAAAAATGCGTCGATTCTGTATTTCGCTCATATGAAAAACCCCTGCTCGATCTTGAACAGGGGCGTTTATGGGACCTCAACCAATGTTGAGGTCAATAGGCGGCTGCGGATTTTTTAAGCGCGCTGGAATTCAGCGCTCGGCGAGGGCGGGCTCGCCCTTCTTCTCGCGCACCATGTTGATGAAGCGACGGAAGAGATAGTGGCTGTCCTGTGGGCCGGGCGAGGCTTCCGGATGATGCTGGACCGAGAACACCTGCTTGCCAGTGACGCGCAGGCCGCAATTGCTGCCGTCGAAGAGGGAAATGTGAGTCTCCTCAACGCCTTGCGGCAGAGACTTCGAATCCACCGCGAAGCCGTGATTCATCGAGACGATCTCGACCTTGCCGGTGGTGTGGTCCTTGACCGGGTGGTTGGCGCCGTGATGGCCCTGATGCATCTTTTCGGTCTTGGCGCCGAGCGCCAGGCCGAGCATCTGGTGGCCAAGGCAGATGCCGAAGGTCGGGATATCCGTCTTGATGACGTCCCTGATGACCGGCACGGCATATTCGCCGGTCGCGGCCGGGTCGCCCGGGCCGTTCGACAGGAAGATGCCATCCGGCTTCAGAGCCATGATGTCTTCCGCAGAGGTCTGGGCGGGCACCACCGTCACCTTGCAGTCGAGGCCAGCGAAAAGGCGCAGGATGTTGCGCTTTACGCCGTAGTCGACGCAGACGATATGGTATTTTGCGTCTTCCGGCTTCAGGTCGTCATACCCTTCATTCCAGACCCAGGGCTTCTGGTTCCATTGCGAGGACTGACCGGAAGTCGCTTCCTTGGCGAGGTCGAGGCCTTCGAGCCCGCTCCATGCCCTGGCTTCGGCCTTCAGAGCCTCGATATCGAAGACGCCGTTGGGGTCATGGGCGATGACGGCGTTCGGTGCGCCGTTCTGGCGGATCCAGGCGGTGAGCGCGCGGGTGTCGATGCCCGAAAGGCCAATGATGCCGCGGGCTTTCAGCCAGCCGTCGAGATCCTTAGAGGCGCGGTAGTTGGAGGATTCGGTGATGTCGGCCTTGAAGATGGTGCCGACCGCGCCGCGGCGAGCTGCCGGCGTCAGGTCCTCGACGTCTTCTTCGTTGGTGCCGATATTGCCGATATGCGGGAAGGTGAAGGTGACGATCTGGCCGAGATAGGAAGGGTCGGTCAGGATCTCCTGGTAACCGGTCAGCGCGGTGTTGAACACCACTTCGGCCGGCACCTTGCCGGTTGCGCCGATCCCGGTTCCTTCGATCACGGTGCCATCGGCCAGAACGAGCAATGCGGTGGGTTTCTTGGTGGTCCAGGGAGCGGTCGCGGTCATATCCATCCTTCTGCCTCACCGGTCCCGTCCCTTGAAGAGACAGGCTGCGAGGGCCATTTATGGTCGTGAGAGACGGGCGCGCGGAATCCCGGCGCAAGCCCTAACCCTCTAAATCTCGTGCAGGTGCCGGAAAATAGACAAAGCAGGCGAGGTGGTCAATCTCGGCGCCGAAGAATTCCATGGGGATTATAAGCCATCGGATTCAAGGATTTGGGCGAATTGATTTGATCGCCTCCGGCCCGTCGTCTATGACAGCGGTGTGAATGCCAAGGAAAAGCCACAATTCACGATGCCTGCGCCCAGGCTTTTCCCAAGGAGAAAAATGATGTTGCGCGACAAGCTTTCGGATGCGCTCAAGGACGCCATGAGGGCCAGGGAAACCCGCCGGCTTTCGACCGTGCGGCTGATCCAGACTGCGATCAAGGATCGCGATATCGCCAATCGCGGTCTCGGCAAGGACCCGGTCAGCGACGACGATATCCTGCAGATTCTGCAGAAGATGGTGAAGCAGCGCGAGGAATCGGCGAAGATCTACGAAGACGCCGGCCGTGCCGAACTTGCGACGCAGGAACGCGAGGAAATTGACGTCATCAAAGGTTTCATGCCCGAGCAGCTGTCGGACGAGACGGTGCAGGAATTGATCAAGGCGGCGATCGCCGAGTCCGGCGCCCAAGGCCTGCGCGACATGGGCAAGGTCATGGCGGTGCTGAAGGAAAAGCATCCGGGTCAGATGGATTTCGCCAAGGCTTCCGGCGTGGTGAAAGAGCTTTTGAAGTAGGCGGCCCTTTTTTAGGCCGGTGAACGAAAGGCGGGAATCCGGTCACCGGATTCCCGCCTTTTTGCTCTTTCGGATCTTGCCGGCCGACAGCGGACTTGCCGCCGGCGAGATGGTCCGGGGCGCTGCGAAACACTGCGACACGCCCCGTCCGAAGAGCGAAGGAGCTGGACGGTCGAAAAGGCCGTGCCCGATGGCATTTTCGCTGGGGGCTTCGACGCTTTCGATTTTGAGGTGAGGCTAGACGCGCCAATCTGTGTTTGCAAATTACAAAAAGATAATCCGGATTGCTTGTTTCCGGCCTGAAATTTGCCGAATATCGAAGCATGGGAGTGTCATTTCTTGTGACTCTTCTGTTCGCGCATGTAGTGCCTGAGCACCGCGTTGATGCGGGTCTGGTAACCCTTGCCGGTGGACTTAAAGAAATCGATGACGTCCTCATCCACGCGAAGGGAGATTGACTTCTTGGGCTTCGGCACGACGAGCACGGCCTTGGACCAGTCGATATCCTTGAACTCCGCCCAATCGGGATCGTCCGCAATCGCGCGGTCGATATCCTCATCGGTCATGGCGTCGACACGCGCCCAGTCGGTCTGGCTTTTTTCGCCCTGGGCACGCTTCAAGCGAAGTTCATCGAGGGTAACGGTCGTAATAGAGTCTTTGCTCATTCTGTCTGGCCGCCCGTGCTGAGATGATCCGGCATTTTTCGCCTCTCATGGTATAAACGACTGCTATGAGGCGATCCGTATCGGGACAAATTGCAAGGGTGCGGACTTCTCCATTTCGATCCGAGCGAAGTTCGAGACGGGGCTCTTGGAGGGCGAACACCACATCTTCGAAATCGATCTGATGCTTTTCAAGATTGGTTCTCCGCTTGCCTTCATTCCACTCGAAGAGGGAGAGCGGTTCTTGCTCACGATTCATAACGATACCTAAAAGACTTCAGTTGCCTTCAGGCACGTAATGCGCCATGTGTGTAGGCAATATGTATATACAGAGGCGCAAGTTAGTCAAGCCTTTGGACAGCTTGCCTGTGAATAGCGGGCAGCATTTCTCTTGTTGGTGGCGTTCCTTTCGAGCCGTGCTTATATGGACGCCAAGCAGAGGTGAAGATGCGCTTTTCCAACAGTTTTCTCGACGAGATTCGCGACCGCGTGCCGATATCGGGCGTGATCGGCCGGCGGGTGACGTGGGATCGGAAGAAGACCAACGTCTCGCGCGGCGACTACTGGGCCTGCTGCCCCTTCCATGGCGAGAAGAGCCCAAGCTTTCATTGCGAGGACCGCAAGGGCCGATACCACTGCTTCGGCTGCGGTGTCACAGGCGACCATTTCCGGTTCCTGACCGATCTCGAAGGGCAGAGTTTTCCCGAAGCGGTGCAGACTGTCGCAGACATGGCCGGCATCGCCATGCCGCAGCCGGACCCCCAGGCGGAGAAGCGCGAGAAGGAACGCACGACGCTGCTCGACGTCATGGAGCTGGCGACGCAATTTTTCCAGGACCAGCTCCAGAGCGCCGTCGGGGCCAAAGCGCGCGCCTACCTGCGCGACCGCGGGCTGACCGGCCGCACGATCGAGACCTTCCGTCTCGGTTACGCATCGGAAAGCCGCAATGCGCTGAAGGAACATCTGGCCGGCAAAGGCGTGCCGAAGGACCAGATCGAGGCTTGCGGCCTTGTGGTGCACGGGGAGGGGATCGCTGTCTCCTATGACCGCTTTCGCGACCGGGTGATGTTCCCGATCCTGTCGTCGCGGGAAAAGGTGATCGCGTTCGGCGGCCGTGCCATGGCGCCGGATGCGCCGGCGAAATATCTCAACTCCAATGAGACCGAGCTCTTCCACAAGGGGCAGGTGCTCTACAATTTTTCACGGGCACGACGGGCTCAGGGTGTCGGCAAGCCTGGACAGGGCGAGGGCACGATCATCGCCGTCGAAGGCTACATGGACGTCATTGCGCTGCATCAGGCGGGCGTCGAGAATGCCGTGGCGCCGCTTGGCACGGCGCTTACCGAAAACCAGCTCGAGCTTCTCTGGCGGATGACTTCCCAGCCGGTGCTCTGCTTTGACGGCGACGACGCCGGCCTCAGGGCAGCAAGCCGTGCCGCGGATCTGGCGCTGCCGTTCCTGAAGCCGGGAAAATCGGTGCGTTTCGCGCTGCTTCCCGACGGCAAGGATCCGGACGATCTCGTTCGCCATGAAGGCCGCGCGCCCTTCGACAAGGTGCTCAAGGAAGCAAAGCCGCTGGTGGAGATGATCTGGCAGCGCGAGGCGGCGTCGGCAAGTTTCGATACGCCGGAAAAGCGTGCCGAACTCGAAGCGCGGCTGAAGCAGATCGTTTCCGTCATCGCCGACGAAAACGTGCGCCGGCATTACCAACAGGCCATCCGTGACCGGCTGAACAGCTTCTTCGCGCCGGCTCAGCGCGGCGGCAATGATCGGCGCCAGAATTTTCAGCGCGGCGGCGGTGCTGGTGGCAGGCCGGGGCAGGGTGGCCCGCCGCAGGGGCCGCGTGCTGCGGGAAGGGCCGCCGGCGTTTCCGACCGGCTTGCGCGCTCTGGTCTCGTGCGTGGTTACCGCGACCTGCCAGCGCTGCGGGAAAGCGTGCTGGCGCTCACCATCGTCAACCATCCCCAGTTGCTGCTGGAGGAATATGACGAGATTGCCGCGATCGATTTCGAGAACCGCGCCCTGCAGCGCTTCTGGTCGGCGATGTTGCCGGCAGCCGCGACTGTGGGCGCCAACCTTTCGCGCGAATATCTGATGCAGCGGCTTGCCGGCGAGGGGTTTGACGTCATCCTGAAGTCGCTGGACCAGCAGGTGCGCAACGCGCGGCTCTGGACTGCGACCGAGATCGCCGCGCTGGAGGATGCCCGCGAGGGGTATCGCCAGGCGCTGTCGCTGCACAAGCGCACCAAGGCGCTCAGGCTCCAGAAGATCGATCTGGAGCGGGAAATCGCCGAAACGACGGAAGCGGGCGATGCCGGCGAGATCGAGCCGCTGCTACGTGCGCTGTCGGAAGTCCAGCTCGAAATCCTCCGCATGGAAAACCAGGAAGCGATCATCGACGGGTTCGGTGTGCTTTCGGGCCGGGTAAAGGGGGCGGCCGTCAGCCACGGCTGAGGGACCTGCGGTTGGTGAAATCCTGCCCTTGCCGAATGATGACGTGGCTCTATCCTATGCGGCATCGAGTCGCTTGAGCGGGGAGCTTGATGCGGATTACCGGAAGCTGTCATTGCGGCAATATCGCTTTCAATGCGGAAGGCGAGTTCGATACGGCGATGGAATGCAACTGTTCTTTCTGCTGGCGCAAAGGGGTGTTGCTGGCTTTCGTTCCGCGCAGTCAGTTCCAGCTCGCTACCTCGCGGGAGAAACTATCTTCCTACCAGTTCAACAGGCATGTGATCACGCATTACTTCTGCGCCTATTGCGGCATCGCGCCGTTCAGTGAGGCGACGATGCCGAATGGTACGGAGATGGCGGCGATCAATCTGAGATGCGTGCCAGAAATCGACATTGCTACACTGACGGTAACCCAGTATGACGGCGCTTCCCGCTAAGGAATATGCCGGACCAAAAGCATAAACCTTTATGTCTAGGCAAACCCTTGTCTTTCAGGGCCTGCCGCCTACATATCGGTTAAATCTGGTGAGCGTACCCCTATTAGACCCCCTCAAAGGGCATATTTTCGACTTTTCCTGGGTATGACCTATGGAAAAGCTTGACGGAACGTTAATTTGTGGGAATCACCATTTCAGGCAAAATAGGCGGAGTGGGTCAATAGCACCGAACATGACCGGTGATCCTCTAGTAGGACGGTCCTGAGTCAAAAACGGCCGCCGAATGGTAATCGGGAATTAAAGGTCATTCCGTTACGTGTTGGACAGTGATTCGCGGCAAAGGCGGTCAAACCCGTCTTCAGCCGGTGGCCACGAAGCGCGGCGAAAGTGGCGTTCAGGGAAAGTGACTAAATACATGGCAACAAAAGTCAAAGAAAACGAAGAAGCTGAGAACGAACGCGAAGGCTCGCACGACGGTCCGCTTCTCGACCTTTCTGACGACGCCGTCAAGAAGATGATCAAAGCCGCCAAGAAGCGCGGCTATGTGACCATGGACGAGCTGAATTCGGTCCTTCCGTCGGAGGAAGTCACCTCCGAGCAGATCGAAGACACGATGGCGATGCTGTCGGACATGGGCATCAACGTCGTCGAAGACGAAGAGGCAGAAGAAGCCACCGCCAGCGACGATGATGCTGACGGCGATAGCGACGATAACGAGAGCGAAGGCGGCGAAATCGCCACCACCTCCAGCACCGCGCTCGCGACTGCGAAGAAGAAAGAGCCGACCGACCGTACCGACGACCCGGTGCGCATGTATCTGCGCGAAATGGGCTCCGTCGAGCTTCTGTCGCGCGAAGGCGAAATTGCGATCGCCAAGCGCATCGAGGCCGGCCGCGAAACGATGATCGCCGGGCTCTGTGAGAGCCCGCTGACCTTCCAGGCGTTGATCATCTGGCGTGACGAACTGAACGAAGGCACGACGCTGCTTCGCGAGATCATCGATCTCGAAACGACCTATTCTGGTCCCGAAGCCAAGGCTGCGCCGCAGTTCCAGAGCCCGGAAAAGATCGAGGCCGACCGCAAGGCTGCCGAAGAAAAGGAAAAGACCCGCAAGGCTCGGTTCTCCGCGGCCAATGACGACGACATCACCGCCGTCGGCGGCGAAGGCATGAACCTCGAGGAAGAGGAAGAGGACGACGACGAGTCGAGCCTTTCTCTTGCCGCGATGGAAGCCGAGCTGCGTCCGCAGGTCATGGAGACGCTCGACACGATCGCCGACACCTACAAGAAGCTGCGCAAGCTGCAGGACCAGCAGGTAGAGCAGCGTCTGGCGGCAACCGGTACGCTGTCGTCCGCCCAGGAGCGCCGTTACAAGGAACTCAAGGACGAGCTGATCACCGCGGTGAAGTCGCTGTCGCTCAACCAGAATCGCGTCGATTCTCTGGTCGAGCAGCTTTACGACATCTCCAAGCGCCTGATGCAGAACGAGGGCCGCCTGTTGCGTCTCGCCGAATCCTACGGCGTCAAGCGTGATAGTTTCCTCGAACAGTACCAGGGTGCGGAACTCG
The DNA here is from genome assembly GCF_056397445.1 of Neorhizobium sp. 05N33. Taxonomy (NCBI): domain Bacteria; kingdom Pseudomonadati; phylum Pseudomonadota; class Alphaproteobacteria; order Hyphomicrobiales; family Rhizobiaceae; genus Neorhizobium; species Neorhizobium sp. 05N33. The sequence goes on from NZ_JBFTNK010000004.1 coordinate 12,633, forward strand.
ATCCGAACTGGATGAAGTCGATCGCCAATCTGGCCGCCCGCGGCTGGAAGGAGTTCGCGCGCGCCGAGAACACGACGATCCGCGATATCCGCCAGGAGATCCAGAACCTTGCAACGGAAACCGGCATCTCGATCGCCGAATTCCGCCGGATCGTCTCGATGGTGCAGAAGGGCGAGCGCGAAGCGCGTATCGCCAAGAAGGAAATGGTCGAAGCGAACCTTCGCCTCGTCATCTCGATCGCCAAGAAGTACACGAACCGCGGACTGCAGTTCCTCGACCTCATTCAGGAAGGCAATATCGGCCTGATGAAGGCGGTCGACAAGTTCGAATACCGTCGTGGTTACAAGTTCTCGACCTATGCCACATGGTGGATCCGGCAGGCGATCACCCGTTCGATCGCCGACCAGGCCCGCACGATCCGCATTCCGGTGCACATGATCGAGACGATCAACAAGATCGTCCGCACATCGCGCCAGATGCTGCACGAGATCGGCCGCGAGCCGACCCCGGAAGAACTGGCCGAAAAGCTCGCCATGCCGCTCGAAAAGGTCCGCAAGGTCCTGAAGATCGCCAAGGAGCCGATCTCGCTCGAAACCCCGGTGGGTGACGAAGAGGATAGCCATCTCGGCGATTTCATCGAGGACAAGAACGCCCTTCTGCCGATCGACGCCGCCATCCAGGCGAACCTGCGCGAAACCACGACCCGTGTTCTCGCCTCGCTCACCCCGCGTGAAGAACGCGTGCTGCGCATGCGCTTCGGCATCGGCATGAACACCGACCACACGCTCGAAGAAGTCGGCCAGCAGTTCTCGGTTACCCGCGAACGTATCCGTCAGATCGAAGCCAAGGCGCTGCGCAAGCTCAAGCATCCGAGCCGCAGCCGCAAGCTGCGGAGCTTCCTGGATAGCTGAGCGGTTTCAGCGGTTGGAAAATCAGAGACCCGGTTTGCGAGAGCAGGCTGGGTTTTTCCGTTACAGGAGGATGCTGCGCCCGCCGAGGGCGTTTGCCGCGGAAGCGAACCGCTTGTCCAGCGTAATGATTTCCGCGCCGGCTTCCATTGCGACGGCGAGATGCAGTGCGTCGCCCGAGCGGAGGCCAACGTCGATATCGTCGGCGAGCCGCGCGGCCGCGACGAAATGGCGAGAGAATATCGGGAGTATTTCGAGGGATTGAGAGGCCATGCGATTGAATCCCGCCAGTGCCAGTTGCCGCAGTTCCTGGGGCATTCGTTCGTGTCTCGCTTTCACCGAGAGTGCGGACGAAAACTCGGTGATTGTCCACTCGCTGACGAGAGTTCGCCGGTCTCCGTTCTTCGCAAACCAGTCGAGCACTCTTTCGACGGATGTCTCTCCCACCAGCAAAGCAATCAGGGCTGATGTATCGATGTAGAACATCAGTAGCGTTCGTCGTCCCTGAAACGTCGCATGAACGTTCCGGCGTCTTCACTTTGCGGAGGCATTTTCTCCCGGATCGCCTTGAGCATCTCGAAGTCGATTGGCTGCTTTTTCGATCTCGGCGGCGCCAGCTGCGCGACAGGCTGACCATCACGTAGAATCTCAACCGTCTCGCCTTGGGCGACGCGGTCAATCAATTCGCCGAGTTTTTCTTTTGCTTCCGCCAGAGTGATCGCAGTCATCGTGATCTCCTGATCATTCCCTGCAAATATACGTCCGAAGCGTCGTTTCCGCAATCAATGCCCGACCGAGCTCGAAAACACGTTGACCACGACGACGCCGGAGATGATTAGGCCGAGGCCGATGATGGCGGCGGTGTCGAGGGTCTGGCGGAACAGGATCAGGCCGACGGCCGAGATCAGCACGATGCCGAGGCCGCTCCAGATCGCGTAGGCGATGCCGACCGGCAGGGTGCGCAATGCGATCGACAGGAGATAGAAGGCAGTCGCATAACACATCCCCATCAGGATGGTCGGCAATGCGCGGGTGAACTGCTGGCTCTGCTGCAGGAAGGTGGTGCCGATGACTTCCAGCACGATTGCGCCGGCGAGCGAGCCGTAGGTGAGGATTGCCGGGTTCATTTTCGTTACTCTTGTTTCGTGAGGTTATGCAGCTGGTCGCGGAGTTCTGCGAGTTCTTTTGCCGGTAAACCGTCCGCCTCCATGAGATTGGCAAGCCAGATGCCGTCGGCCGCGTAGCGCGCGAGCTTGAAGGCCGGATGATTGTCGGTCTGCGCATGTTGCGCGAGCCGATCGCGCATCCATTCCGACCAGATTTGCCTGAGCCGCGCGTCGGTCATGCAGGAGATCGACAGCGCAGCCCAGGGGCTTTCAGGTCCGTCGCGGGTCACCTGGAAAAAGGCGTCGACATAAGCGCGCGTGAACCGGCCCCGGCCGATTTCATCCTCGCTCATCAGCCGGTCGATCTCCATATCGAGCTTGCCGAGCAGGTCTTCGAAGACGGCTTCGATCAGCGCCTGTTTGCTCGGGAAATGATGCAGCAATCCGCCCTTGGTGACGGAGGCCGCGTCGGCGACCGCCTGCAGGGTCAGGCTGCCGAGACCTTCGTCCACGGCGCATCGCGCCGCATGATCCAGGAGGGATCGCCGCACTTGTTCGGGTTGTTTTTCGCGTCTGTGAGCTTTCGACATGAATTAAAAATACCGCATGGTCGGTTTGTTTGCAACGGCAAACTCCTTCCGAATCCCATGGGAGAGGGGCGGCAGCGCAACTCGCTCCCGGAAAGCTGGATTTTGCGTCGTTTTGATCATTCGGGGACTCGATCCGGCCGGCTTTCCATCTTACATCCGCTGCCATGACGGATTTATCTGGAAAGCCGCGCGGCGACATAAGATGGGGCATTCCTGCCTCCATCCTGGTGCATGTCGTTTTCGTGGCGGCCCTGTTCTTGCACCTGCCGGCCGATTCCTCCGAGCCGCAGAAGGAGGAGACCGTCCAGGTCGAAATCGTGCCTCCGCCGGAAGAGCCCGAGAAGAAACAGGAAGAGAAGAAGAAGCCCGAGGAAAGGAAGGCCGAGGAGGCGAAACCGGAGGAGAAGAAACCTCCGGAACCTGCAAAACAGGAAGAGGCTAAGAAGGCGGAGCCTCCACCCCCGCCGCCCCCGCCGCCAAAGCAGGAGGAGGCGAAAAAGCAGGAGCCACCCCCGCCTCCGCCGACGCCTGAGGAAAAGCCCGCCGAGGAGGCCAAGAAGCAGCCTTTGCCGGTTCTGCGCCCCGTCGTTGAATTCGGTGAGAAGGATGCCGGGCCGAAGAAATCTCTGACCGGTAATGCATCGAAGGAAACGACCAATCCGCCGGCAGAGAGCAAGGCGGATGCGAAATCCGTCGAACCGGTAAAGCAGGCAAAGGAAGCACCTAAAGTCGTGGAGGCACCACCGGCCAATCCGGTGCCTGACGATATCCAACTGCCGGAGATCGGCATTGCGGCAACCAACGGATTGCAGAACGGCCCGATTGCCGGCACCTCGCCGGACACGACCAAGACCGAGATCGTGACGGCGCCGCCAACCGCGTCGCCCAAGAACGACCCGTCCAAGACGCCGACCCCTGGCAAGCCGGTCGAACTGACCGAGGCAAAGACGCTGTTTTCACAGAGCGAGACGGGTGATGCGATCGCCACGACAGCGATGGGCAATGTGCCGCGCGGGGTGCGTGCCGGTCAGCTCTGCGCGACGGAACTTCGCGAGCAACTGCGACATTCGGCTCAATCCTACAGACCGGAAATGTTGCCGGCTTATCGGCTTCCGAGCGGTACGGTGCTCGAAGTCAGGCGGGGCGCATTCCGTGCCAACGCGCAATGGTATGACCTGAGTTTCCGCTGCGAGGTTGACGAGGATGCCACCAAAATCGTCTCATTTGCGTTCGACATCGGCGCGCCGGTTCCGCAAAGCGAGTGGCGCAAGCGCGGCTTTCCGGAATTGTGAAACCCTCCGGCGACGCCTCGTCGTGACGTAGTCGATGTAGGCATCGCAAAAGGCGCCGCGTGGGTTGATTGACCCGCGAGCCGCGTCGACTATGCTGCGCCACATTCAAGATGAGGCCCGCCATGAAAGCCATGTTCTACGATGCCTTTGAAAAGGCGCCGGAAATCCGCAATGTTCCCGATCCGGAGCCGACATTTGATGGTGTCGTGGTCAAGGTCGGCGCGAGCGGGCTCTGCCGCAGCGATTGGCATGGCTGGATGGGGCATGACCCGGATATTCGCCTGCCGCATGTGCCGGGACATGAACTGGCCGGCAAGGTGGTGGCGACCGGCAAGGGCGTCATGCGTTTCAAGATCGGCGACCGGGTGACGGTGCCGTTCGTGTCGGGCTGCGGCCATTGTTCGGAATGCCATTCCGGCAACCAGCAGGTCTGCCCCAACCAGTTCCAGCCGGGCTTTACCCATTGGGGTTCGTTCGCCGAATATGTGGCGATCGACTATGCCGACACCAACCTCGTGCATCTGCCCGAAGAGATCGACGACGCGACGGCGGCGAGCCTCGGCTGCCGGTTCGCCACCTCCTTCCGGGCAGTTGCCGACCAGGCCCGCACCGGGCCTGGCGACTGGGTCGCGGTGCATGGCTGCGGCGGCGTCGGCCTGTCGGCGATCATGATCGCCACGGCGCTTGGAGCGAACGCGATCGGCATCGATCTTTCCGAAGACAAGCTGGCGTTCGCCCGCCAATGCGGAGCGGTCGCAACCATCAATGCGAGCACGGTTGCCGATGTGGTCGAGGCGGTCCGCGAGATCACCGGGGGCGGCGCGCATGTGTCGATCGACGCGCTCGGCCATCCCGTCACCTGCTTCAATTCGATCAAGAATCTCCGCCGCCGCGGCCGGCATGTGCAGGTCGGGCTGATGCTCGGCGAGCACGCCACGCCCTCGATCCCGATGGCGCAGGTGATCGGCCACGAATTGGAAATCTATGGCAGCCACGGCATGCAAGCCTGGCGCTACGACGCGATGCTCGCCATGCTGAAGGCCGGCAAGATGAAGCCGCAGCAGCTGATCGCCAAGCGGATCAGCCTGGAGGAGGCGGTTCCCGGCCTGATGACTCTCGACAGATCCGAAACACCGGGCATCAGCGTGATCACCACGTTCTGACGCGTGACCCGGCGATTGTTCGCTATCGATGGCCGGAGCATTCCGCTTCGGCCGCTTGGGCGGCGGTTTGGGGCGCCCTATATCGAACACATGCGTCGAACCCGAAAGGACGAACCATGAATGTCAGGGCACAGAAAATTCCAGGGCCGGATCACCCGATCACCGTCGAGCATAACCCCTCGCGGGTGGTCGTGAAGCTCGGCGGCAGGGTGATCGCCGACAGCGTCAATTCGCTGACCTTGCGCGAGTCCTCCTATCCGCCGGTCCACTATATCCCGCGCAAGGATGTGGATATGTCGCTCCTTGAGCGGACCGACCACCAGAGCTATTGCCCGTATAAGGGAGAGGCTTCCTATTTCAGCATTCCGGCTGGCGGCGAACGTTCGAAGAATGCCATCTGGTCCTATGAAAACCCTTACGAAGCCGTCTCCGGGATCAAGGAACATGTCGCCTTCTATCCGGACCGGGTCGATTCCATCGAGGAGCTTGGCGCGCCTGAAGCAGGTCAGTTCTGACAGGCGGATGGGCGGTCGAGGGCGCGCTTGCCGCCCTTCGGAGCGTGTGCGGGTGAAAACCTGAAGGGTGAAGAAAAATCCTCTGCCCTTGTCGACTACGCTGTTATTCCCACGTCCTTGGGGGGGTGACCCAACCAAGGAGGAAAACCATGCCTTATGTCGACGGGTTTATTCTTGCCGTGCCCAAGGCCAATCTCGAACGCTACAAGGACATGGCGCGCGTTGCCGGCGCTGTGTGGATGGAGAACGGCGCGTTGTCCTATGTGGAATGCGTAGCCGACGACGTGCCTTATGGGGAACTCACCTCCTTTCCGCGGGCCGTGCAGGCCAAGGAGGACGAGACTGTCATCTTCTCCTGGATCACCTATGAAAGCCGGGCCCGCCGGGACGAGATCAATGCCAGGGTGATGAAGGACGAGCGGTTCTCTGGAGACGAATGGACGCAGGTCTTCGACGGCAAACGGATGATCTTCGGCGGCTTCGAGCCCTTCCTGACATTGTAGACCGCCGGTGATAGGAGTGCCGTCTCACTGTCGGCGCTTCTATTTCTGCTGCCGGCGCCTTCGCCGATAAAGGATCCCTCCATGTCCCAGACCGTGATTTCGATCTCCACAAGCGGCCAGGGGCTCTACGAATTCACCGACGCGGCGCAGGACTTTTTGCGCCGCGCGCAGGTGGGCGAGGGGTTGCTTACGGTGTTCGTGCGTCATACGTCCTGCTCCTTGATCATTCAGGAAAATGCCGACCCGGATGTCCGACGCGACCTGAAGACCTTCTTCTCCCGTCTGGTGCCGCCGACCACCGATCCCCAAATGCGCTGGGTCACCCACACGACCGAAGGGCCGGACGACATGCCGGCGCATATCAAGGCGGCGTTGACCGCCACTTCGCTCGGCATTCCCGTCCGGGACGGCCGGTTGATGCTCGGCACCTGGCAGGGCATCTACCTCTTCGAACATCGCGACCAGCCGCATGTCCGCCAGGTCGTGCTGCATCTTTCACCATGATTCCGGCTTTGAGCCGGTTATGAATACCGGCTGAATGAGCAGTTAGGATGTTGTTCAGACCCCTTGGGCTAGGGTCGCGCCAATCGCTGGGGAAGGCGAGAGCAACAACCTTGGGGCCTGCGAAAACTGACCCGGATTTCGGAGAAGCAATTTTATGACCAGCATGATTGTCAAAGCCGGCGTGGCCGTTTTCGTCGCGCTTACTGGCCTTTCCGCAACGGCCCCGGTGGCTGCTGCCGCCGGTCCGGACTTCGCCATTCAGGTGCAGTATCGCGACCGTGACCGCGATTGGCGTCCGGATCGTGGCGGTGATCGCGACTGGCGTCCGGATCGCGGTCCGCGCGGTTGCGCTCCGGGGCTGGCAGAAGAAAAGGCAAGCCGCATGGGCCTGCGCCGCGCCCGCGTCGTGGATGCCGGCCGCCGCGTCGTGGTCGTCGCCGGCTTCGGTTATCGGGGTCCGGAGCGCATCCTGTTCGCCAACGAGCGCGGCTGCCCGGTCATCCGCCGCTAGGCTTTAACCCAAAGAGCCCTTCCGTCTCCATCGCCCGTTGACGGAGGACAAGCGCCCCCACCAGGTCTGACGATCTGGTGGGGGCGTTTTATTTTTCGCCTTATCTGCCGGACGGGGGCGGGCGCCATTGGGAAGGGCGTCCGGCTCTGTTCGACAACCCGTCATTATTGCTCGAGGGCAAAGGTGACGTTGACGGTCACCGTATAGGTGTTTTCGCCGCCGGCGACCGGAACTGCCTCGGCGGCCGTATCCTTGGCCATCGCCATGCGCATCATCGGCTGGGGTGCGGGGCGCATGGAATTCTCGCTGATTTCCAGGATCCGCCCGAGCTTGACGCCGGCCGCTTCCGTCAGCGTCTTTGCCTTGGCAAGCGCCTCGGCGACCGCCTTCTTGCGGGCCTCCGTCATCGTGTCGTCCGGCTTGTCGTTGGTGAAGGTGATTTGACCGCCCTGGTTGACGCCGAGCTTCACCGAACGGTCGATCAGGCCGCCGAGCTTCTCGAGATCGCGGACCTTGAGGGTCAAGGTGTTGGAGACCTCATAACCGATGACCTGCGGCGGCTGCATGACGCCGTTCTTCGCCTCGGGCTGGCGGTATTGCGGGTAGATCGAGAAATTGCTGGTCTGGATATCGCGATCGGCGATGCCGTCGCTTTTCAGCGCCGACAGCACATCCTTCATGGCGGCGCTGCTGGCCGAAAGTGCGGCTTGCGCCGTCTGGCCGTTGCGAACCACCGCAAGCGTCAGGATGGCCATGTCGGGCGCCACGGAGGCCTGGCCTTCGCCGAGCACATTGATGACCGGTTCGCGGGGACGAACATCCTGGGCAAAACCCTGACCCGCAGAAGAAATGGCGATCGCACCGGCAAATGCGGCTGCAAGGACGATACGTGACGACGAAAGCGCAGCGCGCATGGATGTTCTCCCCGATCTGTCCGGGCGGAAGGGACGTTTCTCCCTCGACCCGCCCGTCATGTTGCATCTACCCCGCGAACAAATCCAACCGGGAATCGGCTCGGCATATTCGCGCCAGACGAGCCTACCTGCCGGTTGATTGTGAAGCTATTGCGGCAACGGCTTGTGGCTTCCGATGAATTACGTTAGAGCGAACCTCCGGGTGAGGGCGGACCATTGCGCCCCACTTCTGCCGGATCGGCGGGCCTGTAGCTCAATGGTTAGAGCCGGCGGCTCATAACCGCTTGGTTGGGGGTTCGAGTCCCTCCGGGCCCACCAATTCTCTGTCTGTCTGACCGGAGACATAGGTAACAAAACGTACCTAAGACATGGGTGACAACCTCGTGCCGAACGGGTTGTCGATGGTTTGCAATGTCCTCTGCTCCAGGTCGATTTATCCCAGATCATGTCGTCGTCTGCCTGACGGGCACATAACCCGTCAGCCCTCAAAGATGCGTCGTCACCCATCGAAATATTGATCTGAAACATCAGTAGGTATATTATAAACATCGAATATCCGGGTCTGCACAATAAAAGCGATGGTTGAATCGTGATTACTGCTGCTCAGATGCGCGCCGCGAGGGCTCTTCTCGGCATCGACCAGCGGAAGCTGGCGGAGCTGGCGGGGATTTCGGTGCCGACGATCCAGCGCATGGAAGCGAGCGCCGACGTGGTGCGGGGAAACGTCGATTCCCTGATGCGCCTGCTGGCGGCGCTCGACAGGGCCGGGATCGAGCTGATCGGCGAGGGGGCGGCCAGCGAAAATGGGGGGCGGGGGGTCCGGCTGAGGGCTGGAGCGGGACCTTCCGGAAACGAGAAGCCGGAACCATCCGGACGCACGCATGGAGCGAGGAGGCGCCCATGACGTCGGTACTTGTCATGCTGCTATGCGTTGCCGCGCTTCTGGCGACAGCGGCGCTCGCGGTTTTCATGGCCCGATCGAAGCAGGCAACGCCTGTCATCTACGGGCTGAGCCTTTCCATTGCGGCTGTCGCCTTTGCAACCGGGTTGGTGCAGCTCGTCTCGCCGCCCGCCGAGGTTCCGATCCTCATGCTTCCCTTCAGCCTGCCCTGGCTCGGGGCGCATTTCAGGCTCGACCCGCTGGCCGCCTTCTTTCTTCTCGTCGTCGATCTGGGCGGTGCCTTCGCCAGTCTCTATGGCCTCGGCTACGGACGTCACGAACATGCGCCCCACAGGGTCCTGCCCTTCTTCCCGGCGTTCCTTGCCGGCATGAACCTTGTGATCCTGGCGGACGACGCATTCACTTTCCTGCTGTCCTGGGAATTCATGTCGCTGGCCTCGTGGGCGCTGGTGATGGCGCATCACCGCGACGCCGAGAACCGCCGGGCGGGCTATCTCTACATCGTCATGGCGAGCTTCGGTACACTCGCCCTGCTGCTCGCCTTCGGCCTCTTGGCCGGGCCTGACGGCGCCTATGGCTTCGCCGCCATGCGGGGCATGGACCACACTCCACTCGCGACCGGCCTCGTCCTTGTCCTGCTGCTGGTCGGCGCCGGTTCGAAGGCCGGTCTTGTGCCGCTGCATGTCTGGTTGCCGCTGGCACATCCGGCCGCACCCAGCCATGTCTCGGCCTTGATGAGCGGCGTCATGACCAAGGTTGCCGTCTACGGCTTCATCCGCGTCCTCTTCGACCTCGTCGGCACGCCGGCCTGGTGGTCGGGCCTCCTCGTCCTGCTGATCGGCAGCGGCACCGCTGTGCTCGGCATCCTGCATGCCCTGATGGAGCGGGATCTCAAGCGCATGCTCGCCTACAGCACGATCGAGAATATCGGCGTGGTCTTCGTCGGCCTCGGACTGGCGCTCGCGTTCAAGGACGCCGGCATGGAACTGGCGGCGGCGCTTGCCATGACCGCCGCGCTCTTCCACGTCCTCAACCATTCCTTCTTCAAGAGCCTCCTTTTCTTCGGCGCCGGAGCCGTCCTGACCCGGACGGGCGAACGCGACATGGAAAAGCTCGGTGGCCTGATCCATCGCATGCCGGTCACCGCCTTTACTTTCCTAGTCGGGTGCATGGCGATTTCGGCGCTGCCGCCGTTCAACGGCTTTGCGTCGGAATGGCTGGCCTTCCAGGCGATCCTGCAAAGCCCCGACCTGCCCCAATGGGCGCTGACCATTCTCGTGCCGGCCGTCGGCGGATTGCTGGCCCTGTCGGCGGCGCTGGCGGCGGCCTGTTTCGTCAGCGCGTTCGGCATCGCCTTCCTCGGTCGGCCGAGAACCGACCCGGCCGCGAATGCCTCGGAAGCGGACCGCTTCTCGCTGGCGGCCATGTCCATTCTGGCGGCTCTGTGCCTGCTGGCCGGCATCCTGCCCGGGATCGTCATCGACGCCCTCGCGCCGGTCACGCAGCTTCTCGTCGGCGGCCGGATGCCGGTACAAACCGACATGCCGTGGCTGTCGATCGTGCCGGTCACGGAAAGCCGCAGTTCCTATAACGGCCTGCTCGTGTTCCTGTTCATCGGGTTCTCGGCCTGGCTCGCCGCCGGTCTCGTCCACCGTTTCGCTTCGCGTGCCCTTCGCCGGGCGCCGGCCTGGGACTGCGGCTTTGCGCAGATCGACGCCACGATGCAATATTCGGCCGGCAGCTTTGCCCAGCCGGTCCGGCGGGTCTTCGGGACGCTGGTTTTCCGCGTCCGCGAGCGGGTCGACATGCCGCCGCCCGGTACGCTGAGCCCGGCACGCTTTGCATTGGAGACCCATGATCTCGTCTGGGAAGGTCTCTATCTGCCGATCGCCGGCGCCGTGGGTTACGTGGCCGAGAAGCTCAACTATCTGCAATTCCTCACCATCCGGCGCTATCTGAGCCTCGTCTTCCTCGCGCTCGTCCTCCTGCTTCTGGTGCTGGCGTTATGGTCCTGATCCACGACCTTCTCGTCCAGATCGTCCAGATGGCGTTCGTCGTGGCGCTTGCGCCGCTGCTGACCGGCTTCGTCCGCAAGGCGAAGGCGCGGCTCCTGCGCCGGCGCGGAGCATCGGTCATTCAGCCCTATCGCGACCTGTCGAGACTTCTGCGCAAGGAGGCGGTGGTGGCGGAAAACGCATCCTGGCTGTTCAGGATGGCGCCCTACCTTATCTTCGCGGCGACCTGGGTTGCAGCCTCGGTTATTCCCACCTTCGCGACAGGCCTCATTTTCAGCTGGACGGTCGATCTGATCGCCATCGTCGGCCTGCTCGGCAGCGCCCGTTTTTTCCTGGCGCTCGCGGGCATGGATGTCGGCACCAGTTTCGGCGGGATAGGATCGAGCCGCGAAATGCTGATCGCCACGCTCGCCGAACCGGCGATGCTGCTGATCATCTTCGCGGTGGCACTTATTGCCGGTTCCACCCAGCTTTCGACGATCGCCGCTTTCATGACGTCCCCGCAGGTGGGATTGCGCGTTTCGCTGGCCGTGGCGCTGATCGCCATCATCATGGTCGCGATCGCCGAGAACGCGCGCATCCCGATTGACAATCCGGCGACCCACCTCGAACTCACCATGGTGCACGAGGCCATGGTGCTCGAATATTCCGGCCGGCATCTGGCGATGATCGAGCTCGCGGCCATGCTCAAGCTGCTGCTCTATCTCTCCATGATCGTCTGCATCTTCGTGCCCTGGAACATCAAGGGCCCGGAGGCGGGGTATCCGGCCTACCTCGTCGGCTTTGCATCCTACGTCGTCAAGCTTGCGGTCGGCGGCGCGATGCTTGCGCTGTTCGAGACGGCGACGGCCAAGATGCGAGTCTTCCGGGTGCCGCAGTTCCTCGGCGCAGCGCTGATGCTCGGCCTGCTTGCCACGCTGCTCAGATTCGTATCGAGGAGCCTGTGATGCAGGGACCGGTCTATTTCGACATCGCCCACATGCTCGCTGGCGGCCTCGTCCTGGTCAGCATGATGATGCTCTACCAGGACCGGCTCTATGCGCTGCTCAACGTGTTCGCCCTGCATTCGCTGCTGCTCACCCTTTCGGTCGCCTGGCAGGCCTTCATCCAGGGCGCCCCGCATCTCTATGTCACGGCGGCGATCGCGCTCGTCTTTAAGGTCGTCGTCATCCCGGTCGCGCTCCATCATATGATCCGCAAGCTCGGCATCCACCGGGAGATCGAGACGGTGGTTGGCATAGGCCTCACCATGCTGGCCGGCATCGGCCTCGTGGCGCTGTCGATCGTGGTGATGCTGCGGGTGACGCCCGAAGCCGACCCGCTGACCCGCGAGGACCTCGCCTTCGCGCTCTCCGTCCTGCTGCTCGGGCTGCTGATCATGGTGACGCGGCGCAATGCCGTCAGCCAGGTCGTCGGCTTCATGTCGCTCGAAAACGGACTGGTGCTCGCCGCGACCGGCGCCAAGGGCATGCCGCTGGTGGTGGAGATCAGTGTCGCCTTCTCGATCCTGATCGCCTTCATCGTCATCGGCGTCTTCCTGTTCCGGATCCGCGAGCGGTTCGACACCGTCGATGTCAGGGCGCTCGACGACGTCAGGGGAAGGCGGCGGAAATGAACGCATCCTCCCTCTTCGCCTTCGATGCGGTCGCGGCCATTTTGGCGATCCCGGTCGTCGCGGCGACGCTGCTCGCTCTCATGCCTGGCTACAAGGTGACGGCGCGCGTCAACGTGGCGGCCAGCCTGCTGACGCTCGTCGCCGCCCTTTGCCTGTTCGTCACCGAGCGGCCGGAGCCGGGCCGGTACCTGCTGGTCGACGACCTCAACATCGTCTTCATCGTTCTCAACACCTTCGTCGGCTTCACGACCAGCCTGTTCAGCGCCAGCTATATCGCCCACGAACTGGAGACCGGCCGGCTGACGCCGGCGAACCTGCGCTTCTACCACGCCATGTATCAGATCATGATGTTCGGCATGAACCTGGCGTTCGTCTCGAACAATATCGGCCTGATGTGGGTGGCCGTGGAACTGGCGACGCTGACCACCGTGCTGATGGTCGGCATCTATCGCACCCATGAGGCGCTGGAAGCGGCCTGGAAATACTTCATTCTGGGCAGCGTCGGTATCGCCTTCGCGCTGTTCGGCACCATTCTCGTCTATCTGGCAGCACAGCCGGTGGTCGGAGAAGGGTACGACGCCATGGTCTGGACCCTTCTCGTCGAGCGGGTCGCAGACTTCGACCCGGCGCTGCTCAACGTCGCCTTCATCTTTCTGCTGCTCGGTTACGGCACCAAGGTCGGCCTCGCGCCGCTGCATGCCTGGCTGCCGGACGCGCATGCCGAGGGGCCGACGCCAATTTCCGCCGTGCTGTCGGGACTGCTCCTGAATGTCGCGCTTTATGCCGTGCTGCGCTTCAAGATCCTGCTCGCCGCCAGTCCGGAAGCGATCAGCCCTGGGCCGCTGATGATGACCATGGGGCTGGCGTCGCTGATCTTCGCGGCGTTCATGCTTTACCGGCGCCGCGATATTAAGCGTATGTTCGCCTATTCCTCGATCGAGCATATGGGCATCATCGTTTTCGCCTTCGGCCTCGGCGGCCCGCTCGCCAATTTCGCCGGGCTGCTGCATATGGTCATGCATTCGCTGACCAAATCGGCGATCTTCTTCGCCGTCGGCCACATCTCCCAGATCAAGGGAACCCAGCGGCTTTCGGCGATCCGCGGCCTCACCGAAACCCATCCGGTCCTCGGCTGGGGTCTGGTGATCAGCGTTGCAGCCATTGCCGGCCTGCCACCCATGGGCGTCTTCATGAGCGAGTTTCTGCTTGTCAGCTCCACCTTCGCGCGACATCCCCTGCTGGCCGTGCCGCTGGTGTTCGGGCTGCTGGTGGCGTTCGGGGCCCTGTTGCTGCGGCTGACGGGCGTCGCCTTTGGCCAGCCGCGCGGCAGCCGGAAACCGGCCGATGCCTCTTATCTGCCGATGTATTCGCATCTCGTGCTGGTCTTGATCGCCGGCATCTATCTGCCGCCGCCGCTGGTCGCCTGGTTCCAGCATATCGCCAACCTGCTCCGATGAAGGACTGTTTGTCATGCCGGCCTTGATCGCCACCGCCCCGGAGAGCCGTCTGGTCCAGCACCATCGTCCATGGCCGCGCGCGGTCGCCAATACTGCGGGCTGGATTGCGGTAACAGAGACCCTTGCGGACAGGCAAAGGACATTGCTCGGGCTCTGGGGAGAAGCGGATGCCGTGCACATGGCGGTGTTCGACGAGACCGACGGCACCGTCGGCGTTATCAGCCTGGAAGGGCTTGAAGGCAACTATCCTTCGGTGGCTCGCCGTCATCCTCCCGCTCTTCGGCTGGAACGGGCGCTACGGGACCTGACCGGCCTTGAACCGCAGGGCCTGCCCGACAGCCGGCCGTGGCTCGACCATGGCCGCTGGACCCTGCGCTTTCCGCTGGGTGAGAAGGCCATCGGGCCTGCGGAAGCTGTGCCTTACGAATTCCTGCCGGCGGAAGGCGAAAGCCTGCACCGGATTCCGGTCGGTCCGGTGCATGCGGGCATCATCGAGCCGGGACATTTCCGCTTCACGGCCAATGGCGAGACGGTCGTCCGCCTCGAAGAGCGCCTCGGTTATGTCCATAAGGGCATCGAAGGCCTGATGGCGGGGGCCGATCTCGGCAGGGCACTCCAGCTTGCCGGCCGGACCTCCGGCGACAGCACTGTCGCCTATGCCTATGCCTTCTCGCGGGCGGCCGAGGCAGCGCTCGGGCTCGACATCCCGCCGCGCGCAGTCTGGCTCCGGGCGCTGATGGCGGAGTTGGAACGGCTCGCCAACCATCTCGGCGATATCGGCGCCATCTGCAACGACGCCGCCTTCCCGCTGATGCTTGCCCATTGCGGCGCGCTGCGTGAGCGTGTGCTGAGGGTTGCCGATGCCGCTTTCGGCCATCGCCTGATGCGCGACTGCATCGTGCCCGGCGGCGTCGCCGCCGATCTCGACGAGGCCGGTGCGGCGGGCCTGCGCACGCTGCTTGCCGAGATCCGCAGAAAGTTTCCGGCATTGGTGGATCTCTATGACAATACCGCGTCTTTGCAGGACCGGATGGTGGGCACAGGCATCCTCGTGCCGAATCTCGCCCGTCTTTACGGCGCCGGGGGCTATGTCGGGCGTGCGTCCGGGCGCGCCTTCGATGTCCGGCGCGCTTTGCCCTATCCGCCCTACGATGTTCTCCGCTTCGATGTGCCGGTACTCGACCAAGGAGACGTCAACGCGCGCATCTGGATCCGCATCCGTGAGGTCGAGCAGAGCCTCTCGCTCATCGAACAGATTCTCGACCAGTTGCCGCCCGGCCCCACACGGCATGACGTAGCCGACAACGGGGAGGTGCGCGAAGGCATGGCCGTCGTGGAAGGTTTTCGCGGCGACATCCTTGTCTGGCTCAGGCTTGCCGGCAACCGGGTGGATCGCTGCCATCTGCGCGATCCTTCGTGGTTCCAGTGGCCGTTGCTGGAAGCCGCCATCGAAGGGAACATCGTTGCCGATTTCCCGCTCTGCAACAAATCCTTCAACTGCTCCTATTCCGGCCACGATCTCTAACGGAGGCAGATAGCCATGCGCAGGCTCCTTTTCGAAAGTCTGATCCGGCCGCCGCTCACAGAAGCGGCCCCGCGACAATCCGATGCGGCGATAGAGGAGCTTGCCACGGCCGTCGACAGGTCGGCCCGTCGCCGGCTTGGCCGCAGCCTGTCGATCCGCGCCGTCGACGCAGGCTCCTGCAACGGCTGCGAATTGGAAATGCACGCGCTGAGCAACGTCTTCTACGATATCGAGCGTTTCGGCATCCGCTTCGTCGCCTCGCCGCGGCATGCCGACGTGCTGATGGTCACCGGTCCGGTGACGCGGAACATGGCCGAGGCGCTGGAACGGACCTACAACGCCACGCCCGGCCCCAAATGGGTCGTGGCGCTCGGCAGTTGCGCCCGCGACGGCGGCTGCTTCGCAGATAGCTATGCGGTCATCGGCGGGGTTTCGAAGGTCGTGCCGGTGGACCTTCATATTCCAGGCTGCCCGCCGCCCCCGACAGAGATCCTGAAGGGCCTGCTTGCATTGCTCGATCAGGCGGACAAGGGAGCCCGCGCTTCGTGAGGCTACTCCAATGGCCCGACCTCTTCAGACCACAGGGCGAATGACAGGTATCCGGAAGGGGCCGGTTGCGGCGCTGTCTTGCAGGTTCGCCGTCGTCCGGAACCTGCTGTGGCCTGAGCAGCCTCCACGTCTTCAGGTGCTATATTGGCTGGGCCTGGAGCATCCGACATCTATCGGCCGATATTGCGCCACGTGCGGACGTCCTCGGACGTCACGCGAATATGGCCGGTCGGATCGAATTGTTTTCCGTCGAACTTGTCGCTCGCAATCCGGCTGAAGACTTCGATATGTTCCTGCAGCCTGAATTCATCGGCGCGTGGGGGATCGGCGATGGCCTCAAGCGCATTGTGGGTAACCACGACGACCTGGTCGCCGATCCCTGTATCCATCAACAGGCGACCCTCCTGTCCGGAGGATGTCAAGAATCCTGACTTCAATTTCAGCGGCATGGTAACCTCCCTTTTGGGTTAAAAGGTGAAACTACGCGCATCAGCAGCGTCATCAGTGATCGAGATCAATCCGGGCACTATTTTCGAGTGCTCACGGGATCGGATGCGCGGCGACCGGTCGCTACTTCGCTCGTGCTGATTTCCCTTCGGAGGCCGACCTGTTTTAAACATCTTGGTCCGGTCTTCTTTCCTGGAACAAAGCCTCAGGTCGTGCGTTGCGGCTCCATGTCCGGCTGACGGCCGAATGGCACGATGGGTGCTTGTCGAATGGATGATGACCGCTTGACCGGCGTTGGCCGGCCAATCCGATCAGGACGAGACATCGGCCGGGACGGCATTTCGGGCGGCCATCGGCCGGCAATCCGAGCCACGATCATCCTTCTTCTGTTTCCGCTTTTGGCATCATGTTCCGGCGTCCAGTCGGCATTCGATCCGGCAGGCAGCGAGGCCAGCGCGGTCGCAACCCTCTTTTTCGTCATGCTGATCGGCGGCGCGGTGATCTGGGCGGGTGTCGTCGGGCTGCTGTTCCATGCCGCGCGCAAGCGTCGAACCTATTCGGAAAAAGGCGCGGGGCAGCTCATCCTCTGGGGCGGGGCTGTTTTGCCGTCGGTCATCCTTGCGGCCCTCCTTTCCTATGCCGTCTGGCTGATGCCCAATGTCCGGCCCTGGTTCCAGGCAGAAGATCGCGGCCTGCGGCGCGTCGAGGTGACGGGCGAGCAGTTCTGGTGGCGGGTGCGTTATCTCGATGACGGTGGCGCGGTCGTTTTCGAAACGGCCAATGAAGTGCGCGTACCGACCGGAGAGCGCGTCGTCTTTCTGCTGAAATCGCCCGACGTTATCCATTCCTTCTGGATACCCGTGCTCGGCGGCAAGATGGACATGATACCCGGCCGTGAGAACCGCCTCACATTGCAGGCGGAAAAGCCCGGTACCTATCGGGGCGTCTGCGCAGAGTTCTGCGGCGCCAGTCACGCGCTGATGGCTTTCACCGTCCATGCGATGGAACCGGAAGCGTACGAGGACTGGTACAAGGCGCGGCAGGGATCCTCCGCCACCCGTGACGCACAGGGGTTGGAGCTGTTCCTCAGACATGGCTGTGGTGCCTGCCATGGCATTTCCGGCACCGAGGCAGGGGGAACGATAGGCCCCGACCTTACTGCCTTCGGCGAGCGGGGCTCGGTCGGAGCCGGCACCCTGGCCAATGAGAAGGACCAAATTGCGCGGTTTCTGCGCGATCCCGATACCGTGAAGCCGGAGGCCCGCATGCCTCATTTCAGCATGCTGCCGGAGGCCGAGATCGATCGGATCGCCGCCTACCTGAAGGGGCTCAGATGACCATGGAGCTCGGCAATTTTTCGCCGGAGGAGAGGGCGGCGCAGGAGGAACGGCTCCGCAAGGTATGGGAGACGCCGAAGGGCATCCGCTACTGGACCTCTGTCAACAACAGCGAGATCGGCCTTTGGTACGGCGTCACCGCCTTTGCCTTCATGCTGTTCGCCGGCCTGCTCGGGCTCCTGATGCGCCTGCAACTGGCGGTGCCGCAGAATGACTTCATCTCCGCCGAACTCTTCAACCAGGCCTTCACGCTGCATGGGACGGTGATGATGTTCCTGTTCGCGGTGCCGATCTTCGAAGCCGTCGCGATCTTTCTGCTGCCGTCGATGCTCGGCGCCCGGGAGCTGCCGTTTCCGCGGCTGTCCGGCTTCGGCTTCTGGAGTTTTCTGATCGGCGGCGTCTTCGTCTGCGGCTCGATCTTCTTCAACGCCGCCCCGAACGCCGGCTGGTTCATGTATCCGCCGCTTGCGACCGACGACGAATATGCCGGCATCGGCGCGGATATCTGGCTGCTCGGCCTGTCCTTCATCGAAGTGGCGTCGATTGCCGCAGCCGTCGAGATCATCGTCGGCATCATGAAATGCCGGGCGCCCGGCATGCGTATCAACATCATGCCGATGTTCGCCTGGTACCTGCTGATCGTCGCGGGCATGATCCTTTTTGCCTTTCCGCCGTTGATCGCGGGCGACATCCTGTTCGAGATGGAGCGGATGTTCGACTGGCCGTTCTTCGACGCGAGGCGAGGCGGCGATCCGCTGCTTTGGCAGCACCTGTTCTGGATCTTCGGCCACCCGGAAGTCTACATCATCTTCCTGCCCGCAATCGCTTTGATGGCGATGATCGTGCCGACCTTCTCGCAGCGGCCGATCGTTGGTTATTCGTGGATCGTCCTGGCTGCCGTCGGTACGGGTTTCCTAAGTTTCGGGCTCTGGGTGCACCATATGTTCGCGACCGGCCTGCCGCAGATCTCGCTTGCCTTTTTCTCGGCGGCATCGGAGGCGGTGGCGATCCCGACCGGCGTGCAGATCTTTGTGTTCATCGCCACCATGCTCGCCGGCCGGGTGGTCTTTTCGGTGCCGATGCTGTTCGGGGCCGGCGGGCTGATCATCTTCGTGATCGGCGGACTGACGGGCGTCATGGTGGCGCTCGTGCCGTTCGACTGGCAGGCGCATGACACGTATTTCGTCGTCGCGCACCTGCACTACGTGCTGATCGGCGGCATGCTGTTTCCGGTCGTCGCCGGCATCTATTATTATTTTCCGTTCGTGACGGGTAAGAAGCTCAGCGATGCCTGGGGCAGGGCCGCTTTCTGGCTGATGTTTGCCGGGTTCAACGTCGCCTTCTTCCCCATGCACTTCTCCGGCCTGCGCGGCATGCCGCGGCGAGTCTTCACCTATCCGGAAGATATCGGCTGGGACTGGTTCAACCTCATCTCGACCATCGGTGCCTTCGTCTTCGCCGCCGGTGTTGCGACCTTCGTCATCGACATTTTTCGCCCGAAGCAACAACCGGCAGGGCGCGATCTCAACCCTTGGAATTCCGGGACGCTCGAATGGACCAACGATCCATCGGAAAGCTGGGGCATGCGGTCGGTGCCGATCATCAACAGCCGTTATCCGCTCTGGGATCAGCCAAACCTGCAGGCGGATATCGAGGCCGGGCGCTTTTATTTGCCGGATGCGAAGTCCGGCAAGCGCGAGACCCTGGTGACCTCTGTTCTGGATGCCAAGCCGATCCAGTGCCTGAGGGTCGGCGGCGTTTCCTACGTGACGATCATCGCGGCGATCGCGCTCGGCGGCGTGTTCATCGCGCTGACCTTCAAATTGTGGATCACGACGATCGTCTTCGCGATCATCACCTTCATCGCCATCATTCACTGGCTGTGGAAGGGGACTGCGCCGATCCCCGAAGCGTCGGAGATCGATGTCGGGCTTGGCCTTAAATTGCCGATCTATGTCTCCGGGCCGGCGTCAGTCGGCTGGTGGGCGATGTTCATCACCATGGTCGGCGACGGCACGGCGTTCGCGAGCCTGATCTTCGGCTATTTCTTCTACTGGACCGACCATGACAACTTCACCACGGTCGCCAATGGACCCGGCGTCCTGTGGCCGATGGCGGCGCTGGTGCTCTACGTCATCGCCTGGGGCCTGACGTTGCTGGCGCGCGAACTCAACGACAAGGGCCGGCCGGATGCGCGGTTGGCGCTCACCGCCGCCTTCGCCGTTTCGGTCGCCGCCTCGCTTGCGGGCCTTGCCGGTCCCTATCTGCATGGCATGGATCCGACAGCGAATGTCTATCCGGCCATCGTCTGGATCGTCGCAATCTGGACGGTGACGCACGGCGTGGTCGGCGCGATCATGCAGGCCTATTGCCTCGCCCGCAGCGTCGCTGGACGGATGACCGCGGAATATGACCAGGATATCCGCAACGTCGCACTCTACTGGCATTTCATGGCCTTCACCGCCGTCGTCACTTTCGCGGTTATCGGCCTTTTCCCGCTGGTGGCGTCATGAAAAGCATCATTCCGCGCGAAGTCGAAACGCTTTGGACCCTATTTACGGCGCCGACCGTCTGGGCGCTGCATTTCATTGCCTGTTACGTCACGGTTGCGGTCTTCTGCGCGAAACGGCTGCCGTCCTCTTTCACTTTCGACGGCGTGCGGATCGCACTTGTCATCGTGACTGTGCTGGCGCTGGCGATGATCGTGCTGTCGGGGTATCTCGCCTGGCGGCAATGGGGTTTCGGAGCGGCCGATCCGCCGCATGACGAGCCGACCCGCGATGCCCGTACCCTGTTCCAAGGCTTTGCGACACTGCTGCTGTCTGGCCTCAGCTTCGTCGCCGTGGTTTTCGCGTCCATCCCGCTGATCTTCATCGCCGAGTGTCAGCCATGACAAAGGCGGCGCTCACAACCGGCCTCGTCATGCTGCTGTTGTTATGGGCGGTGCTGTTGCCCTTTGCCGATCGCAGCTCTTTTTCCGTCCACATGATTGCGCATATGGGAGTGGTGGCCGGCGCTGCGCCGCTGGTTGCTGTCGGAATATCGGGGACGGAGCGGGACCTTACCGCCGGCCGAGCGTGGTTCACTCCCCTGCTTGCCTCCGTCATCGAGCTTTTCGCGGTCTGGATCTGGCATATCCCGGCGCTTCGGGCGCTTTCCGAAAGCTCGATTGCTTTCGCGGCACTCGAGCAGGCAATCTTTTTCGGGGCAGGGCTGGCGCTTTGGCTCGCCTGCCTCGGCAGCGGCTTAGCCGGAAGGGAGGAGCGGCGCCTTGCCGGCACGTTCGGCCTGCTTTTAACATCCATGCATATGACCCTGCTTGGCGCGCTGCTGGCACTTTCGCCGCGCCCGCTTTATGGAGAAGGAGAAGTGACCTGCCTCGGCGTCACTCTCGATGCCGCCGCGGATCAGCAGGTCGGCGGCGTTGTCATGCTGCTGGTCGGCGCTGCGGTCTATTTGGCCGGCGGCGTGGTGCTATTGGCCCGCATGCTGAACGCGCCGGTGCCGGATCGCTGAGTCGCGGCGGAAAAGTGGATATGCTTCGCTCCGGTTGGTTGGAAGAGCAGGTCCACAGGTCTGCGGTTGCGGGACAGGTCGCCTCCGGTCATTGCAGAATCCGATCTTACGGAGAACATGTCGTTGTGGCGTGGAAAAGGCGGAGGAAAGAACGGTCGACCGTTGACATCGTCGTTTGCATGACGCTGATCGATGCCATCTCTCCAGCCATCCGGCGCGGCGCTGACCTTCCGGCCCAAATTGGCGTTGCAAGTTTCAGGCTCTGGCTTATTTGATGGAACGTGAACAACGGATATCGGAGTATCAGTTGAATCAAACCCGGCCAGCGCTCCTTCTCGTTACTGCGTCGCTCATCCCGCTCATCATTCTCGCCGCAGTGATGGGCAGGTTCTTCATTCAGGAGCAGCAGAACGCGCTCGACGCCGACATTCGCAGCAAAGCGACGGCCATGGCCGCCACGCTTCAGCGCGAGCTTAAAAGCCAGATTCAGCTTCTGACCGTCGTTGCAGATTCGCCCCGTCTCGATCCGCCGATTCCCCGTTCCGCCTTCGCCGAGACCGCTCGACGCCTGCGGGAGCGAGTACCTGAATGGGAGCAGATCCGGATATCGGACGAAAAAGGCGAGGTGGTGCTGTCGCTGCCGCCGCTGGAGGGTTCGGTTGAAAAACAGGTCGTCGACATCGAGAGCCACCAGGCCGTGGTTCGCACGGGCGGCGCTGTGATCGGCAATGTTTCGATCGGCCCCCGGGGGCAGGCCGCCTTTGCCGTGAGGGTTCCGATCCAGAGGAATGACAAGCTTCGAGCCATTCTGTCGGTTGTCATCCGCCCGACGATCGTGACGAACCTCCTCTATGCCAACGGGCTGCCGGAAAACTGGGCTGCCTGGATCGTCGACGGTCAGGATCGCCTTGTCGCTTCCACCGGCGCTCCTGCTCTCGCCGGCAATGCGGCAAGCGAGTTCGCAAGCTTTTCCGGAACGGATTTTGGCCTGGCGACGCTCAAAAACGGGCAGGAGTTGCGGGTTGCCGAAGTTGCGCTTGGGGAAACCCCATGGCGGGTGAGGGTAGGTCTGCCGGTTGCCGAATATGACAGGCTGGCACGCAAGGCGACCTTGCTGCTCGCCGCAGCCAGCTGCTTTACGCTGCTGCTCTCAGGTTCGGCTGCATTTCTCTTTCACAGGGAGATTCGGGCCAGGAACCGCGAACGCGAAAGCATGGCAAACTGGCAGCGAATGGATGCGCTTGGAAAGCTGACGGGCCAGGCAGCCCATGATTTCAACAACCTGCTCATGGTGTTTCAGTCGGGCGTCGAGGGCATCAGGAGGAGGCGGAACGATGAGCAGCGGGTGACGCAGCTCCTTTCGCACATGAGTGACGGAGTGACGAGGGGAAAGACGATCACCCAACGACTGCTGTCTTTCTCCAGGCGCTCCAACCAAGGTGCCGGACATGTGGAGCTGGACATCAAGCTTGCCGAATTGAGACCGCTGCTGCGACAAGCCGTCGATGACACGATTGTCATGGACATCAACGTTCCGGATGACATCTGGCCCGTTCACGTGGATCCCGCGGGTCTTGAGATCGCGCTGATCAATTTCCTGACCAATGCGCGCGAGGCGATGGGCAGCGGTGGTCAGGTAACGATTTCGGCAAGAAATGTCCTCGATGGCGCTGCGGAAGATCCGACGCTTCAAGGACAATTTATTGCCTTGACGATCGCAGACACCGGAACAGGCGTCGCATCCGAGCATCTGGGGCGGGTGTTCGAGCCGTTTTTCTCCACGAAGAAGAACGGCGGCCCAGGTCTCGGACTGACCCAGGTCCATAGCTTTGCGAAAGGGAGCGGCGGTGCCGTCAAGGTGTCGAGCGTGGTTGGCCACGGCAGTGCCTTCACGTTGCTGCTTCCTCGCTCGAACGAACAGCGCATTCCACGCGAACCCGCAAAGCCAGGGGTAGATCTTCCTGGCCAGCTGTTGATAGTGGACGACACGCCGTCTTCGCTGGAATCGGTGCGCCTGGCTTTGGAAGGATTGGTTTCCACGATTTTCGTGGCGACAAGCGGCAGCGAGGCAATCGAGGTTCTCGAACGTCACCCGGAGATCGAGGCGGTGATCAGCGACATCATGATGCCGGGCATGTCCGGCATCGAGCTTGCCGAAGAAATACGTCGGAAGAACTCGCGCCTGCCGGTTGTTCTGATGACCGGCTACAGCGACAAGCTTGAGGCTGGCACGGAGGTCGGGTGCCCGGTTGTGGCCAAGCCGTTCAAGATCGAAGACCTGACTGCTTCACTGGAGGCGGCCCAGATTTCGACGGAGAAATCAACAAACGTCGTGCGCCTGGAGATCCCGGCGAAAAGCTGATCGGCGCGAGAGCGCTTCAACTTACCCGACCAGGCTAAGCGGTTTGTGGACCTGCAGCGGTTCGGGAGCCTCCAGAAGCCCCGTCAGATAGCGTCCATAGGCGCTCTTCCCATATTGCTTGGCGAGGCATTCGAGCTGAACGGCGTCGATGAAGTTCAGGCGATAGGCAATCTCCTCGGGGCAGGAAATCTTGACGCCCTGGCGGCGTTCCAGCGTCGACACGAATTCCGACGCTTCCAGCAGGCTGTCCGGTGTTCCTGTGTCGAGCCAGGCATACCCGCGTCCCATCATCTCGACATGGAGCGTGCCGCGATCGAGATAGGCCCGATTGACGTCGGTGATCTCCAGTTCGCCTCGGGCGGAAGGTCTCAGGTTGGCAGCAATGTCGACGACGTCCTTGTCATAGAAATAGAGGCCGGTAACGGCCCAGTTCGAACGAGGGCGTTCCGGCTTTTCTTCAATCGAAGCCGCTTTCATCTGCTTGTCGAACTCGACCACGCCGTAACGCTGCGGATCGTTGACATGGTAGGCAAAAACCGTGGCGCCGCTTTCCCGCGCCATGGCGCTTTTGAAGAGGTCGGTAATGCCATGGCCGAAAAAGATGTTGTCGCCGAGGACGAGGCAGGACGAGCTGGAGCCAATGAAGTCCGCCCCGATGATATAGGCCTGCGCAAGGCCGTCAGGAGAGGGCTGTTCCGCATAGGACAACGAGAGACCCCATTTGGAACCGTCGCCGAGCAGCAGCTGGAAATTCGGGAGATCCTTGGGCGTCGATATGATCAGGATGTCGCGGATCCCCGCCAGCATCAGCGTCGACAGGGGATAATAGATCATCGGCTTGTCATAGATCGGCATCAACTGTTTGGACAGCACCTGGGTCATCGGGTGTAGCCGCGTACCGCTGCCTCCGGCGAGAATAATCCCCTTCATCATTTCATCTCCCGAACTTTCTGTTTTCAAGATCGGCCGGCTCCAGCAGGCGCCTGACGA
Source organism: Neorhizobium sp. 05N33 (assembly GCF_056397445.1). Classification (NCBI taxonomy): domain Bacteria; kingdom Pseudomonadati; phylum Pseudomonadota; class Alphaproteobacteria; order Hyphomicrobiales; family Rhizobiaceae; genus Neorhizobium; species Neorhizobium sp. 05N33. The sequence goes on from NZ_JBFTNK010000004.1 coordinate 37,353, forward strand.
CATATCCCGTCGAACCCCGCCAATCGGGCATGACGATGCCGTGGCGCCTGTAGAGTCTTGAACAGTCCAGTTGCGAATTGGCGGGTCGCCGGGCGGGTGTCGGGTAGGCGCTGGTGGGGATGCGGACGACCCTTGCGGAAGGCCCGCCATTTGCCGCCGAAATTTTGAAAATCTCGTCTGCGAAGTCTGCCCAGCTCGCCGCGCCCGTTCCGGCCATATGAAAGATGCCGCGCAGTGCACGGTCGTTTGAAGCCAGCAGATTTTGCCCGACGGCGATGATGGCATCGGCAATATCGATCGCCGAAGTCGGGTTTCCGATCTGATCCTCGACGACCTGCACCTCTTCCCTTGCCTCGGCGACCCTCAGCATGGTGCGCAAGAAATTCCGGCTGAACGGGCTGTAGACCCAGGCGGTGCGGAGGATGGCATGGTTTTCGGTTGCGGCCGCCACGTTCCGCTCGCCTACCAATTTGTCGCGGCCATAGACGCCAAGCGGTGCGACCGGATCGGATTCGACATAGGGGGAGGACTTGCTGCCGTCGAAGACATAGTCTGTGGACAGGTGGACGATCGGCACTTGGAGTGCTGCCGCTACGCGCGCCAGTTCCGCAGGACCTGTTGCGTTGACGGTGAAGGCCACTTCCCTGTCGATTTCGGCCTGATCCACCCCGGTGAAGGCGGCTGCGGAGACGATCAGGTCGGGACGCGCGGCTTCGACGGCTGCAGCGATCGTCTCCGGCATCGCCAGATCGAGTTCAGGGCGGCCGAGCGCAATGATCTCGACATCGGTTCGCTTCTTCGTGTTTTCGAGGAGAGACTGAACGACCTGTCCCTTGAGCCCGGTGACCACGTATCGCTTGGGATTGCCCATCATCCAGCCCCGGCCTTGAGAAGCCCGAGGCGACTGCCGTCATATCCCTGGCGAAGCGGCGCCCACCACCATTCATTGTCGAGATACCAGCGCACCGTCTTTTTGATCCCGGTCTCGAAGCTCTCCTGCGCCTTCCAGCCCAGTTCCGTTTCCAGTTTGCTCGCGTCGATCGCGTAACGTGCATCATGCCCCGGCCTGTCGGTCACGAACCGGACCAGATTTTCATGGCGGCCTCCGCCCGGCCGCAAATCGTCGAGGATCGCGCAGATGTGCTTTACTACGTCGATATTGCTGCGCTCATTGCCGCCTCCGACGTTGTAGGTTTCGCCGACCCTGCCGCGCTCGGCGATGAGATCCAGTGCCCGGGCATGATCCTCGACGTAAAGCCAGTCGCGAATATTCGCGCCGCTCCCATAGACTGGCAGAGATTTGCCTTCGAGCGCATTGAGGATCGTCAGCGGGATCAGCTTTTCCGGAAAGTGGAAGGGGCCGTAATTGTTCGAGCAGTTGGAGACGATGACCGGCATGTCGTAGGTGCGTGCCCATGCCTTGGCGAGATGGTCCGATGCGGCCTTCGATGCAGAATAGGGTGAACTCGGGTCGTAGGGCGTCGTTTCCGAGAACAGCCCATCTCGCCCCAGCGAGCCGTAGACCTCATCCGTCGAAACATGCAGGAAGCGGAAAGCATCCTTTTTCCGACGCTCAAGCGACGCCCAGTACTCCCGGACACATTCGAGCATGGTGAAAGAACCGAGAATATTGGTTTCGACGAATTGGCGCGCACCGAGGATGGAACGGTCGACATGGCTTTCGGCGGCCAGATGCATCACGCGGTTTGGCCCGAATGTCGAAATCGCGGAACTCACCGCCGCAGCATCGCATATGTCTATCTTGAAGAACCGATAAGACGGCTTGCCTTCAACCGACCTCAGCGATGTCAGCGTGCCGGCATAGGTCAATTTATCGATGTTCAGGACCTCGTACCCCTTTTCGAGCACGAGGTAGCGGATGACCGCCGATCCAATGAACCCCGCCCCACCGGTCACAAGCACGCGCATGCCTTGGATTACCCCCAAAAGCTCTCGTCAACCGCTGCGGCTGAGTCTGCCGAATTGATCGTTGACGGCATAACTGAAGTTGGACTGAAGCTCGGCGAGCGTCGGCTGCCCCCGATCCTTTTCCGAGAGAATCGCCTTGTCTGCCGCGACAGGCCATTCGATCCCAAGCTCGGGATCGTTCCAGAGCAGGCCGCGCTCATGTTCTGCGCTGTAATAGTCGGTCACTTTGTAGGTGATGACCGTATCTGCCGTCAGGGTGCAGAACCCATGTGCGAAACCCGGCGGCAGCCAAAGCTGAAGGGCATTTTCGGCCGATAGTTCCACCGAGACGAACTTGCCATAGGTCGGCGATCCGGTACGGATATCAACCGCCACATCCAGGAATGCGCCGCTGGAACACGAGACCAGCTTGCCTTGCGCACGAGGATTGGTTTGAAAGTGAAGACCGCGGACAGTTCCTGCTTCTGCCGAATAGGACCGGTTGTCCTGAACGAACGTGAAAGGACCTACTTCGGATTCAAAAAGGCTTTTCCGAAATGTCTCCAGGAAATAACCTCGGGAATCTCCGAATTTCTTCGGAACCAGTAGTAAAACGTCCTCAATGATCGTTTTATCGAAGCGCACAGGGCCCCCATGATCCTGAAACTGCGGAATGTCTAGTGATAAGGCCACATGGATATTCGCAGCGCAATTCAGACGCGGCTCATCAGATCGGCCATGGATCGTCCAATAGCGGTAGTGAAGCCTACGCCCGCTATCTTCCGTCGTTCCGACGGCAAAAGTGTTGGGGGAACGAATACGGGCAGATCGACGCCGCGGTAAATCGTCGTCTGGGTGCTCGACCGAGATCACCCGTTCGGGACGAAAGTGTTACCTATGTCCCAGGAATAAACCGTAACCCATGTGTCCAGAACGGACCCGGAAATAGCTGGCTGGGGCGCCTGGATTCGAACCAGGGATGACGGTACCAAAAACCGTTGCCTTACCGCTTGGCGACGCCCCACCATGACGGCGGTGATGATACCGCCCAGGCAATGCGGCTTGCTCTAGCAAAGCTTCATTCGGCGAGCAATCACAGAGCGGTCGTTTTTTGTTAAATCTCATACTTTCATTTGGCTTGGGAAATTTGCTCGGAGCTGGTGCGCGACCACTCCGCGCTCCGAATGCCAGCGTTCACCTTTCGCAAAGCCTGCGCTCACCCCGAAAAGGTTGATAGGTGCAGTCGGAGGCCCGGAAAGAGCGGTAGCTGCGGGAGCAGGCGGTGATATTGCAGGAGGGCGCAGCGCCCGGCTCGCCGGTCGCCAGACCCTTGTCCAGATCGAAATCGGGAGCGGGCTCGGTCATTGCCGCGCGGATGAAGTCCCGCCAAATCCGGGCTGGAAGCGAGCCGCCCGTCACGCCTTTCATCGGCGTGTCGTCATCATTTCCGACCCAGACGCCGACGACCAGGGGCTCGGTGAAGCCGACGAACCAGGCATCGCGATTGTTCTGGCTGGTGCCCGTCTTGCCGGCCGCGAACGTGCCGGGATCTGCGTCGCGGCCGGTACCGCGTTCGATGACGAGCTGCAGCAGGCCGAGTAGGTCGGACTCGTAGGGCGACAGATCGATGGAGGGTGTCGTCTTTTCGCCAACTCTGAAAGTCTGGGATTGCCCCGATGCTCGAAAATCAACAATCCCCCATGGCTCGACCGGCGCCTTGCCGAGGCGAACCGACGCATAGGCGCTGGTGAGGTCGAGCAGGTTCACCTCCGATGTTCCGAGCGCCAGAGATGGGGTCGGTGCCAGGGGTGTATCGATGCCGAGCTCCTTGGCGGCGGCAACGACGTTGTCGAGCCCGACATCCTGGGCGAGGGCGACGGTTGCGGCGTTCAACGAACGGGCGAAAGCTTCCGCTAATGTGACCCAGCCGCGGTAGGCGCCGCCGGAATTTTCAGGTGACCACCCGTCGATTTCGATCGGTGCGTCGAGGACGCGGTCGAAAAGGGTCAGTCCTCTCTTCAGGGCGGCGTAATAGACGAAAAGTTTGAACGTGGAGCCGGGCTGCCGCATCGCCGTGACGGCGCGGTTGAACTGGCTCGTCTTGTAGTCGTGCCCGCCGACCATGGCGACGACGGCGCCCTCTGGCGTCATCGCCACAAGCGCCGCCTGGCTGGCGCCAAGCGACTTTCCGTCTTCGTCGAGAGCCTGTGTTATCACCTTTTCGGCAATGCGCTGAAGACGCGGGACCAGGGTTGTGCGTACCGTCGTCGAGCCTGGGGTGGCGCCTGCGATCTCGCTTGCCTGCGGCGAAATCCAGTCGGCGAACCAGCTTCCCGAACGGGGTGTCGGCGTCGTCGGGCGGAGCTTGCCAAATTCCGCCCTGGCGGCGGCTGCTTCGTCTGGCGTCAGCTTGGCATTGTCAACCATCGCGGCGAGCACAGTCGCTGTCCGTTGGCGGGCGCCCTCGATATTGTCGATCGGGTTCAACTGGCTCGGCGCCTTCAAGAGGCCCGCGAGTAGCGCTGATTCCGAGACGTTGAGGTCTCGGATGTCTTTGTTGAAGTAAATCCGTGCGGCGGCCGGCATTCCGGTCGCACCCGAACCGAGATAGGCGGCATTCAGATAGCGGGTCAGGATTTCCTGCTTGCCCAGTTTCCATTCCAGCCAGAACGCAATGACCACTTCCTGGATCTTCCGCTTCAGCGTCCGATCGCTTTGCAGATATTGCAGCTTGATCAATTGCTGGGTGATCGTGCTGCCGCCCTGGACCACCGAGCCTGCCTGAAAATTCCTGATGAATGCGCGGCCGATTCCCTGCGGATCGACACCGTAGTGGGTCATGAACCGCCTGTCCTCGATCGACAGGACAGCGTCGACGAGGGACTTCGGAAACTGATTGTAAGCCGCATATGGTCCCTGATACGGGCCTTGCCGCACAAGCGGCGCGCCATCCGCCGTTTCAAGCACGATGACAGGCTTCAGTGTGCCTGCCGCGATCTCCCGCCACGGCACGTCCTTCAAGGCCCATACTAGAACGCCCGCCATGACGAGGACGCAGGCAAATGATGCGAGTGCAGCCACGGTTATCCAGGACAACCGTCTTGACTGCCGGTTCTGCCTTGAAATTGGCCGCCAATGCCGCAAGGCGACCATTGCGGAGAGGGCTTTGCTGCGGAGGCCTGAAAGGCGTTCCGCTGCCGCCCTGGATGTCGGGTCCCGTTCTCGCTTTTTCGGCCTTGCGTGTTTCCCCCAAAGCGTAGCGGCGGCGTTGCTTATCCAGAGAGAGCCCGATTGCCACGACGTCCCGATATCCTGGCGGAGCGCGGTCAGCAATTCACGGACGGCCCGCCCGCTTTGCCCAAAGACAGGAGCAGAATTGCCGCTGGCTTTCTGCTCGTCTGGCGATTCACCCAGGGGCAAGCCTTCTTCGTGAAGCTCGCCCGTCTCCGGCACGCCTTTGGGTGCCGCCTCTGTGTCAGTCATCGGCGCGGGCTCGCTGAGGGCACGTTCATCCGGTTTCTTCGAGTTGTCCTCAGGGCGGGTCATTCACTGCGGTGCGGTTGGATCTCGTAAATGAAATAGTGCGTGACAGCACAAAAGGAAGGTGCTGCCGCGCCTATCGGTGATCAGAAGCCGTGATGCTCTACTCCCAATGAAGTAAGCGCGGTCAAATAGATAGACGGCGAAAGCCATGTCACTATCGGATCTGCAAGTTTGATCTGCAAGCGGAGGAAATGCATGAAAAAACGGGTGATGAGCGATCCGAACTGGCCGGAGCCGGTGATCGTAACAGTCGGGCGGAGGTCTCCGGAAATTATTCGAACTCCTGCAGAGGCCTTGATCTACCTTACCAACAAATGGCCTGGCGCGCGCAACGAGCGCTACAGAACAGCAACCGAGTTCTGCTCGGCTGCGCTGCGCAGACAGGTAGACGCCGCATCTGCACGTGAGACGTTTCTGTCCGCCGCACTCGAAGCGGGAATGCTCCAATAAGCCTGATCTTTTGCGACACAGCCAATCTTCATGGACCTGTTCGCGGATGGATATAGCGAAGCGCCGAAAAATCCCGGGCCGCAAGACGGTGGCTGTCGAGCAGCGTCGGTTGGGCGCTGCTTGTACGGCCGGAAGCGAGGCCGAAGATCACCTGCCATAGCGTGGTGACCATGCCATGTCGTTCAATCCCTGTCGTTCATGGCCGCACGGAGCGTATCGTTGATGCGATCCTGCCAGCCGGGGCCATCGTCCTGAAAATAGGCGAGCACGTCGCTATCGAGCTTCAGCGACACGAGTTCCTTGACATTGGGTGGCGCCCGCCGCTCGACGGCGGGAGCCGGGGCGGCCTTCTTGGTCGGCGAGAACAGTGCCTCGGCAGCTTCGAGTGGATTGACGGGCCGGCGCGGGGGACGTGTCATGATGATCTCCGTAGTCAAAAGGGGAGGGTATTCGCCGTCGCAGTTCTGGCCTGCAGACGCGGCTCTTTTCTCGAACTATCAGCAAGCTTGGCGAAATAGCAATCACGGAGCAGGGCGGTCAGCGGGAAGAGGCATTGCCAATCGGTATGTGGGCCGTACCGGCATCCGCAAACCTCGGAAACCCACTATGGGATTTCTGCTCTTGGTCGTATAACCGTCCTCGATCCTGAGAACGCTCTCCCGAGCACTTCTGTTGACGCACGCTGTCTCCGCCGATCGTCCTCGGATCAGTCCCGTTCGACTGGCCTCCGGTCAGTCTGTCCAAGTCCGAAGCCCATCCGTCTCACCCAAGGAGAACGACCATGGATCGTACCGCCGTTGAAAACCGCCGCAAGGCATCGTTGAACACTCCCTCCGATCTGCCCTCCAACGCCACCGCCGATATTGCCGGTGCGCTTGCGGCGCTGCTGGCGGATACGTTCGCGCTCTATCTCAAGACCAAGAATTTTCACTGGCATATGAGCGGCCCGCATTTTCGCGATTACCACGTGATGCTTGACGAACAGGGCGAGCAGATTTTTGCCATGACCGACGCGATTGCCGAACGTGCCCGCAAGATCGGCGGCACGACGATCCGCTCGATCGGCCATATCGGCCGGCTGCAGCGCCTTCTCGACAACGACGCCGATTTCGTCACCCCGCGCGACATGCTTGCCGAATTGAAGGACGACAACCAGCAACTCGTGTCGTTCCTGCGCCAGGCCCACGAAGTCTGCGCCGAACATAACGACGTAGCCACCACGAGCCTGCTGGAAGTCTGGATCGACGAGACGGAACGCCGCGCCTGGTTCCTGTTCGAGACGACACGCGGCGCCGAATAAATCGGTCACCAATTGAAATCTATAAAGAACCCCACGGCGGCAACGGCATCGCTGCCGCCGATCGTCGCGATGACATCTCATCCACCGTTCAGAACCAGTACAGGCATTTCATGAAACAAGACTTCTCCTCCATCATCGACCGCTTCGGTATCGGCAGCCGCGGAAGTTCGGCTGTCGTGCATCAAGGCACCGGCTATTTCGCCGTGACGCCTCAATCCCCTTATGACGGTGATTTGAGCACTGCCGAACAGACCCGGCAACTGCTCGCCAAAGCCGAAGCGCGGCTTGCCGAAATCGGCAGCGCCAAGCAGGGCCTGATCTTCTGCGCGATCATATTGGCCGACATGGACGGTTATGCCGAAATGAACGAGGTCTGGGACGCCTGGGTTTCGGGCATGGCTCCGCCCGCCCGGGCCTGTTTCGAGGCGCGGCTTGCCAATCCCAATCTGAAGGTGGAGATGATCATGGTGTGCGCTGCGGCATCGACCAAGGCGGCATAACAGGCGTTCCCGCAAGACCAATGCAGGTTTTGCATGGGTGCCCTGAGGCTTTGTTGCTTTTACAGGCAGGTGGGAAGGATTATATCCCTGTCATCGAACGACGCCGGAGCCAGAACGGTTGCTGACGTCAGACAGTCTCAGGAAAGGGACCCGATCATGAACGTAGCACGCTCTTTCAACAACTGGCGCAAGTATCGTCAGACCGTCACCGAACTCGGCCGCATGACCAGCCGCGAACTGCAGGACCTCGGCATCGACCGCTCCGACATTCGCAACGTCGCCCGCGCAGCCATCGGTCGCTAATCGCGATATAGCCCGCCCGGACCATGCACGACGCCCGCCATTGCCGCGGGCGTTTCTGCGTCAGAAGATGTTCTGCGCGCCAGACCTCTTTGAGACTTCACTACCCGTTTGCAGGTATGCATTTTTCGTATAGCTGCACTGCAACATAATGACTATCAATAGTGCAGGATCGTTGTATAGTCATACTTATCGAAGCGATGCACCTCCTCCCGCAGAGCTTCGTGTTATCAGACGGCCCACTCCTCCTCCCAGGGACGTCTGTAGGAACGGCGGCACTCCTCCTCCCAGCCGCTGTTCGGTTCTTTACGGAAAGCCTGCCGCACCTCCTCCCGCGGCAGGCTTTTTCGTTTTGAGGCTGAGGGTTTTTCAGAATTCAAAATCGCGCGTTTAACCGAGGTCGCTCAGGTGGCATCCGGCGATGTCGATTCGTGCCTGAAAGTCGAAGACGCGGCGAGGCGATCCGTTGCCGCATCGCGGAGAAGGGGCACTCGCCGGAAAACGGTCTTCTACGGATTCTCACGGCAACCGAATCTCCATGGCAGCCCAGAATCACAGCCACCATCGAAGTGCCGGGAGAGATGATTCGCGCCTGGCGCATCGCCTTGTCGACCGCCCCTTTTCTTCCTCGCGCCCGGTCTTCTCTTCATTGCGAAGCCTATGTCGGCGAGGTGGGCCTGGTGCAAGGGAAGATCGTAACGATCGGTTAAAACCAGGCCGTCCAAGAGCTTCTTGTTTACCAATTGTTAACCATATCGGGGCTAAAAAACGGTCACGATTTCTTTACGCAGATGACCAAAATGCTAACAGACGCTCGCGCTATCCGTATCAAGGGCCGTTCTTTTCTGGCGGTCGTGCTTGCTCCCGATCTTCCTTTCGACGATTGGCTCGTCCGGCTGGATGATCTCGCGGCGCGTTCCGCCGGGTTCTTCCTTGGCCGACCGGTCGTGCTCGATGTTACCGATCTGCCAATCGATCGCGCTCAGTTGAAAGAGCTCATCGCCGAGCTTGCCGGGCGCAGTGTCAATATCATGGGTATCGAAGGCGGCCGTCCTTCGATCCTGGGGCCAGGCATGCCTCCGGCACTCAAAGGTGGTCGGCCGGTCTCCGACGAAGCCGTCGCCAAGGAGCCGATCATCGAGTTGCACAACAGCGAGCCGAAACCGTCGGTGCCCGAGATGCGCCCGACCTTGCAGTCTATCGTCATTCGCGATCCGGTGCGGTCGGGGCAGTCGGTGATCTTCCCCGAAGGCGACGTGACGATTATCGGATCGGTCGCCTCGGGAGCTGAAATCATCGCTGGTGGCTCGATCCACATTTACGGGACCCTGCGTGGCAGGGCCATGGCAGGATCGCTCGGAAACGCATCGGCACGCATCTTCTGCCGCAAGCTCGAAGCCGAGCTTTTGGCAATCGACGGCATCTACAAGATGGCGGACGACATGGCCCCCGGCCTTCGCGGACATTCAGTCCAGCTTTGGCTCGAAGGGGATTCGATCATGGCAGAGAAACTTATTTGAGCCGCAACCGGCCAGCAAACAGGAGAGCAAGATGGGGAAAGTCATCGTAGTCACTTCAGGCAAGGGCGGGGTTGGCAAGACGACCTCGACTGCCGCACTCGGAGCGGCTCTGGCCCAGCGAAACGAACGGGTTGTCGTCGTCGATTTTGACGTCGGGCTGCGCAACCTCGACCTCGTGATGGGCGCCGAACGTCGGGTCGTTTACGATCTGATCAACGTCATCCAGGGCGAGGCGAAGCTCTCGCAGGCTCTGATTCGCGACAAGCGCCTGGAGACGCTGTTCCTGCTGCCGGCATCGCAGACGCGCGACAAGGACAACCTGACGCCCGAGGGCGTGGAGCGGGTCATTACCGAATTGAAGCGGGTCTTCGACTGGGTTATCTGCGATAGCCCCGCCGGTATCGAGAGCGGCGCCACGCTTGCCATGCGCCACGCCGACATGGCTGTGGTGGTCACCAATCCGGAAGTCTCGTCCGTCCGCGACTCGGACCGCATCATCGGCCTGCTGGACTCGAAGACGATGAAGGCCGAGCGCGGCGAGCGGATGGAAAAGCACCTGCTTCTGACGCGCTACGACGCCAACCGCGCTGAGCGGGGCGATATGCTGAAGGTCGAGGACGTGCTGGAGATCCTCTCCATCCCGCTGATCGGCATCATCCCCGAAAGCATGGATGTCCTGCGCGCCTCGAATATCGGTGCGCCGGTCACCCTGGCGGATGCACGCAGCGCACCGGCCATGGCCTATTTCGATGCCGCACGCCGGCTTGCAGGAGAAGTTCTGCCGATCACGATCCCCGGGGAAAAGCGGGGGATATTCGGCAAGATCTTCGCACGGAGGGCCGCATGACCATATTCAACCTTTTCCGCAAACAGCGCTCCGCACCCACGGCCCGCGAACGCCTGCAGGTGCTTCTCGCCCACGAACGCTCATCGAACGGCTCGGACCTCGTATCCTTGCTTCGCGAAGAAATCCTTGCGGTGATCGCCAAGCACGTGCAGGTCGACAGCGACAAGGTGCAGGTCAAGATGGACCGCGACGAGAACGTCACGATCCTCGAGATCGACGTCGAGATCCCGTTGGATGCTGTCAGCCAGGCTGCCTGAGCCGACAGCATTCGGCAAACTCGAATTTTGAAACGCGGACAACCAGGTTGTCCGCGTTTCGTATTTCGCTTTCTTGCGCGAAGGAAGACGGCGACGCGCTGAGTGGAAACGGCCGCCAATCCGGTCCGCTTGACAGGATTGCTGAAAACCGACAGTTATCGTCGTAATTCCGAGGGGGGCATCTTGACGATGCTGAGATGGCGGCGAGCCGGACCCTTGAACCTGATCCGGGTCATGCCGGCGTAGGAACGGAAATAGGCGTCGTCCGACGGCACTTTCTCTTCTCCGCTTCACCTGGGTCTCCGTGATTGACTGATCTGGAGATCGACCGATGACATCCATTCTTTCCGTTGTCCCCAACGGGTATCCGGCCGTCACGTGCAGGTTCGACGCGTAGCGTCATGCGTGCGTCCCATGCGGTCATCGGCCTCGTCCTGCTTGTCGCCCTCTGGCAAGCCGGCGTCTGGCTGTTTGCTCCGCCCCGCTATATTCTGCCGTCGCCTGTAGCCGTCGCGTCCGCCTTCCTGCGGCAGCCTGGTTTCCTGCTGCAGAACAGCGCCGTCACGCTGATCGAAATCGCGCTAGGCCTCGCGATCGGCGCAGGCCTCGGCATTGCCACGGCCTTCGGCGTTGCGGCGCTGCCGCGGCTCGGCCGTCTCGTCTGGCCGATGGTGCTGATCCTGCAGGCCTTTCCCGTCTTCGTGCTGGCGCCGATCCTGGTTCTCTGGCTGGGTTTCGGCCTTGCCTCGAAAGTGGCGATGACGACGATCATCATCTTCTTTCCGGTCGCCTCCGCTTTTGCCGACGGCCTTCGCCGCACCGATCAGGAAATCCTCGACGCTGTCTCGCTGGAGGGCGCCAGCCATTGGCAGACGCTGGTGTCGATGCGCGTGCCGCTGGCGATCCCGAGCCTCGTTTCCGGCCTTCGGGTCGCCGCCCCGCTGGCGCCGCTCGGTGCCGTTGTCGGGGAATGGGTCGGGGCGTCCGGCGGGCTCGGCTTCGTGATGGTCCAGGCCAATGCCCGCATGCAGACCGACACGGTGTTCGCGGCGATGGCCATACTGGCAATCCTTACCCTCATTCTAAGGCTTCTCATCGACCGGCTGACCGCCGGGCTCGCCCCGTGGGCAAGCGAAGCCGACCCTTCATCTTCATCCGCATCAGGGAGTTCCGTCCGATCATGATCCGTATCCTCACCGCGTCCTTCATCGCGCTGGCCAGCCTTGCCACCCCGATTTCTGCGCAGGCCGCCGACAAGCTGAGCGTGCTGCTCGAATGGTTCGTCAATCCGGACCACGCGCCGATGGTGATCGCCCAGCAGCGCGGGCTGTTTGGCGATGCCAATCTCGACGTCGAGCTCATCCCGCCGTCCGATGCCTCCGCGGTGCCGCGGCTGGTTTCGGCGGGCGAGGCGGATATCGGCATCCACTATCAGCCAAACCTCTATCTCGACCACGAAGCGGGCCTGCCGCTTGTGCGGTTCGGCACGCTGGTCGAAACGCCGCTCAACACCGTCACTGTGCTGGCGGACGGTCCGATCAAGAGCCTCAAGGACCTGAAAGGCAAGAAGGTCGGCTTTTCCGTGACCGGTTTCGAGGATGCGATGCTGAAGCGCATGCTGGCCTCGGAAGGGCTTTCCAACGACGACGTGGAGCTGATCAACGTCAACTTTTCGCTGTCGCCGTCGCTGATCGGGGGCAAGGTGGATGCGACGCTCGGTGGGTTCCGCAATTTCGAGCTGACCCAGATGAAGCTGGAAGGCCATGCGGGGCGGGCGTTTTTCCCTGAAGAGCACGGGGTTCCTGCTTATGACGAACTGATCTTCGTCACCCGCCGCGATTCTGCTGGCGATAACCGGCTGCCGCGTTTCCTGCATGCAGTCGAACAGGCCTCGATCTACATCACCAACCATCCGCTGGAGGCCTGGCAGCTTTTTGTCAAGGCCTATCCGAGCCTCGACGACGAGTTGAACCGCACCGCGTTCTTCGACACGCTGCCGCGTTTTGCCAAGCGTCCGGCCGCACTCGACCAAGGCCGCTACCAGCGCTTCGCCGCCTTCATGAAGGAAACGGGACTGATCAAGGCAGTGCCTCCGGTCTCCGACGTTGCTGTCGAAATCAAATAGGCCAAGTTGCTGATATCGTTTGATTTGAGCTCCGGGGTTCGCGTAACGTGATTTTCATGCCAGACAGGCTTTCCACGTTACGTGACCCGGAGTTTGCTTGACCATCGGACTTGCCCATGCGGAACTGATCGCGGTTCTGTCCGCCGTCACCGGCGACGAGCCGCGCGTGATGACGGTACGCTCGGGAGATGCGCTGCCGTCCGGCCCTTTCGAGCTCGGCCATCGCAGCCTACAGGCCGGGCTTCGCGAATGGGTCGGCGACCAGACAGGCCATCCGCTCGGTTATCTCGAACAGCTCTATACGTTCGCCGACCGCGACCGCACCCATGAGGATGCCGAGGGGCGGACGATCTCGATCAGCTATCTCGGCCTCGTCCGCGAGCAGGCCGCACCCGGCGCCGGAAAACCCGGCTGGCACGGCTGGTACGAATATTTCCCCTGGGAGGACCATCGCGGGGGGAGGCCGGAGATACAGGCGGCCATCACCGACCGCCTGCAGGATTGGGTCGCTTCGGAAACGGCGCGCCGCGAACACCGCCAGCGTCGCGTCGATTTTGCCTTCGGGCTAGACGGTGCCGCCTGGAACGAGGATCTCGGCCTGCAGCGTTACGAGTTGATGTATGAGGCAGGCCTTGTGACCGAGGCCGGTTGTCCGCCGGCCAAAAATTTCGGTCGATCGATGTTTGCCGATCACCGCCGTATCCTGGCGACCGGGATCGCGCGGCTGCGCGCCAAGATCAAATATCGCCCGGTAGTCTTCGAACTGATGCCGGAGAGTTTTACGCTGTCGCAATTGCAGCGCACCGTCGAAGCGCTGGCCGGCCTGACGCTGCACAAGCCGAACTTCCGCAGGCTGATCGACCAGCAGGAGCTGATCGAGGAAACCGGGGAGGCGACCAGCGAGACTGGCGGCCGGCCGGCCAAGCTCTTCCGCTACCGTCATGCGGTACTCGAAGAGCGCGCGCTTTCCGGTTCGAAACTTCCGCTTTCACGCAATTGACATAAACTCTAAACGAGAATATGTCTCTGCGCCGGATATACTCACTTCGAGTATAAAAGGAGTCGCTCATGAATTCCCCGGTTTCGGTTTCCCAGCTTTACGATCGTGTCAGCCGCGTCATCCCGAAGGCCGAGTGGATGAGCTACGAGGCGGATGTCGCCGCGATCCTGGAGCTCAAGCGCACCCGCAACGCCGTCATCCTCGCTCACAATTACCAGACGCCGGAAATCTTCCATGGCGTCGCGGATATCGTCGGCGACAGTCTGGCGCTCGCCCGCAAGGCGATCGACGTGGATGCGGATGTGATCGTGCTCGCCGGCGTGCATTTCATGGCGGAGACGGCAAAGCTGCTGAACCCGGGGAAGACGGTACTGATCCCGGACATGGCGGCGGGCTGTTCGCTGGCGGATTCGATCACGCCCGAGGACATCGCGCTGCTGCGGCAGGCGCATCCGGGCGTGCCGATCATCACCTACGTGAACACGTCTGCGGCGGTGAAGGCGGCGTCCGATATCTGCTGCACCTCCGGCAATGCTAAACAGGTGGTGGAGTCGCTCGGTGTCCCGAAAGTGCTGATGATCCCGGACGAATACCTGGCGCAGAACGTCGCGCGGGAAACCAGTGTCGAGATCATCGCCTGGCACGGCCATTGCGAAGTGCACGAGTTGTTCAACGCGCAGGACGTCCGCGATCTGCGCGAGGCGCATCCGGGCGTCGTTGTGCTGGCGCATCCGGAATGCCCGCCGGAAGTGGTGGCAGAAGCCGATTTTGCCGGTTCCACGGCTGTCATGTCCGATTATGTCGGCCAAAAGAAGCCGGCCCGCGTCGTGCTTCTGACCGAGTGCTCGATGAGTGACAATGTCGCCGTGCATCATCCGGACGTGGAATTCGTGCGGCCCTGCAACCTCTGCCCGCACATGAAGCGGATCACGCTCGCCAACATCCGCAAGGCGCTGGAGGAAAACCAGCACGAGGTGACCGTCGATCCGTCGATCGCGGTTGCCGCCCGCCGCGCGGTCGAGAGGATGCTCGCCATATGACCGAGATCCTCGACCATCTCGCCGGCCGCATCGCGATCGTCGGCAGCGGCCTGGCGGGCCTTGTGACGGCGCTGACCTTGGCGCCGCAGCCCGTCGTGCTGATCACCCGCGCCGCCTTGGGTGCGGAAACGTCGAGCGCCTGGGCACAGGGCGGCATTGCTGCGAGCCTCGGGGCCGACGACAGCGCTAACCTGCATCTGGCCGATACGCTCGCAGCCGGCGACGGACTTTGTGATCCGGCAGTCGCCGCTTCGATCCTGACGCAAGCCCCGAACGCCATCGCCATCCTGGAAAAATTCGGCGTGCGTTTCGACCGGGCCGCTGACGGTTCGCTTTCGCTCGGGCTGGAGGCTGCCCATTCGCGCCGCCGTATCGTGCACGTGGCGGGCGACGGCTCGGGCGCGGCGATCGTCCGGGCGTTGGTCGAAGCCGTTTCCAGAACGCCGTCGATCACGGTGTTTGATGGTGTTGAGGTTCGTCGGCTTTTGACGAATGGCGATGCGGTGTCCGGCCTGCTCTGCGCGGCGGGCTCGGGAGCGGTTGTTGTTCCGACCACGCGGGTGGTTCTGGCGACCGGCGGCCTTGGGGGGCTTTATGATGCGACCACCAATCCCACCGGCAATTTCGGCCAGGGCGTGATGCTTGCAGCACGGGCCGGCGCGGTGCTTGCGGATATGGAATTCGTGCAGTTCCACCCGACGGCGCTCGATTCCCAGCGGCGGCCACTGGCGCTGGTCAGCGAGGCGGTGCGCGGCGAGGGTGCGGTGCTGGTCAACGAAAAGGGCGAGCGTTTTCTCGCCCGCGAACCGGGGGCCGAACTGGCTGCGCGGGATATCGTGGCGCGTGCCATCAGTGCCGAGATCGCCCGCGGCGGGCGTGTCTTTCTCGATGCCCGGCCGGCGCTCGGAAACGGGTTCTCCAGACGGTTTCCGGCGATCGACGCGTTCTGCCGGGAAGCGAGCGTCGATCCCAATTCCGACCTCATCCCGGTCCGTCCCGCCGTTCATTACCATATGGGTGGTGTGGCGACTGACGGGAACGGCCGTAGCTCGTTGCAGGGGCTGTGGGTGGTCGGGGAGGCGGCTTCGACCGGTCTCCACGGCGCCAACCGGCTCGCCAGCAACTCGCTTCTGGAAGCCGCCGTCATGGGCATGCGGGCCGCGCTAGATCTCTCGGCAACGTCCGCCGGAACGTATCAGATCACCGATGCCGAGCTGCCGGTGCCGGTGGATATTTCTACCGTGCGGCCGATCGTATCGCGGCATCTCGGCGTTCTTAGAAATGCCGGCGCCATCCATGGTGCGATCGCGAGCCTGCTGCCGCTCGTCGAAAGCGAAGGATCCGCCGCTGATCCGGCGATCGTCGCGCTGCTGATTGCAGTCTTCGCCTCGCTGCGAAAGGAATCCCGTGGCGCGCATGCCCGCACCGATTTCCCGCTGAAGCTCGCCTATGCGGAACGGCAGCAGATGCGCCTTGCCGATGCGCTGGATATTGCCCGCGCGACCGCTTCCCATCCTCTTGCCCGGAGTGCCTGACATGATCCTTGCCGCCCTTCCGCGACTTCTCGTCGAACCGCCGGTGCGCGCCGCACTTCTGGAAGACCTCGGCCTAGCCGGCGACGTCACCTCCACGGCCGTCATTCCGGCCGATCATCGCTCGACGGTTGTCATGGCCGCCCGCAAGCCCGGCGTCATCGCCGGCCTCGATGCGGCGGAACTGGCCTTCCAGCTCGTCGACCCGAAGATCGTCATGACCCGCCATATCGAGGATGGCGGGGCGGTGAAGCCGGGTGACGTGATCGCCACTATCGAAGGCCCGTCGCGCGGCCTTCTGACCGGCGAACGGACGGCGCTCAATTTCCTCGGTCATCTCTCCGGTATCGCTAGCGTCACGGCCGGCATTGTCGCGGCGATCGAAGGGACCAAGGCTTCGGTCGTCTGCACCCGCAAGACGACGCCGGGGCTTCGGGCGCTGGAGAAATACGCGGTGCGCGCCGGCGGCGGCATGAACCATCGTTTTGCGCTCTACGATGCAGTGCTGATCAAGGACAATCACGTGGCGATCGCCGGCGGCATCGCCGAAGCTATCCGTCGCGCCAAGGCCGGTGTCGGGCACATGGTCAAGATCGAGGTGGAGGTCGATACGCTCGACCAGCTTTATGACGCCATGGAGATCGGCGTCGATGCGGTGCTGCTCGACAACATGACGCCGGACCAGCTTCGCGAGGCCGTCGGCATCGTTGCGGGCCGGGCGATCACCGAGGCATCCGGCGGGATCACGCCGGCGACGGCGGCCGCCGTGGCCGCCTCGGGCGTCGATCTGCTCTCCGTCGGCTGGATCACCCACAGCGCGCCGACGCTCGACATCGGGCTCGATTTCCGGTCTGCAAATTAAGTGACTGACGGCACCAGAGGCTTCCGGTGTCGTTGAAAACAATGGTACATCCTTGATCCGGAACACCGAACGGGCAAGGAATGCAAGATGCCGAGAATACCCGAAGAGCAGATCGACGCCGTGTTGGCTCTTGTCGATACCGATATTGACAAGAGCCTCGAACGTCTCTTCGACCTGATCCGGATTCCGAGCATTTCGACCGATCCAGGCTATCGCGATCAGTGCAGGGCGGCGGCCGAGTGGCTGAGCCGCGATCTCGCCTCGATCGGGTTCGATGCGTCCGTCCGGCCGACGACGGGCCATCCGATGGTCGTCGCGCATCAGAAGGAGGCTGCCGGGCCGCATCTGCTGTTCTACGGGCATTACGACGTCCAGCCGGTCGATCCGCTGGCGCTCTGGACCAGCGATCCGTTCGAGCCTCGGCTGGAGCCGTTGCCGAACGGCGACACCGCGATCGTCGCGCGCGGCGCTTCGGACGACAAGGGCCAGATGATGACCTTCGTCGAGGCCTGCCGTGCTTGGAAGGCGGTGGCCGGCAAACTGCCGGTACAAGTCAGCATTCTCTTCGAAGGTGAGGAGGAGGCGGGCAGCCCGAGCCTTGCGCCCTTTCTCGATGCGACCGCTGACGAGCTGAAGGCGGACATGGTCTATGTCTGCGATACCGACATGTGGGACCGTGAAACTCCGGCCGTCACCACCATGCTGCGCGGGCTCTACAGCACCGAGGTCGAGATCACCTGCGCCGACCGGGACCTGCATTCCGGCATGTTCGGCAATGCCGCCCGCAACGCGCTGCAGGTTTTATCAGATGTCGTCGCGAGCCTCAGGACGCCGGATGGCGGGGTGGCGGTCGAAGGCTTTTACGACGGCGTCAAGGAACTGCCGGAAGCCATCAAGGCGCAGTGGCAACGGCTGCCGTTCGATGAGAAAGGGTTTCTGGCCGATATCGGGCTGACCATTCCGGCGGGCGAGGCGGGCCGGTCGATCCTCGAACAGGTCTGGGCGCGGCCGAGCTGCGAGATCAACGGCATCAGCGGCGGTTATACGGGCGAGGGGTTCAAGACGGTCATCCCGGCCAAGGCGACCGCCAAGATATCGTTCCGGCTGGTCGACGGACAGGTTCCGGAAAAGATCCGAGATGCCTTCAAGGCGCATGTCGCGGCGCGTATTCCGGCAGACTGCTCGGTGGCGTTCAAGGATTTCGGCCTGGCGCCGGCGACCGTGATGCCGATCGAGAGCCCGTTCCTGACGAAGACACTTGCAGCGCTTTCCACCGAATGGGGGTGCGAGGCGGCACTTGCCGGAACGGGCGGCTCGATCCCGATCATTGGCGAGTTCAAGCGCCGGCTCGGCTGTGACGCGCTGCTTGTCGGCTTTGCCCGTTTCGACAACCGCGTTCACAGCCCGAACGAGAAATACGACCTGTCGAGCTTCCACAAAGGCATCCGCTCCTGGGTGCGTATTCTCGCAGCGCTCGCCGACTGATCCTGTCGCCGCTCAGGCTTTTTCGAAGAGCGGCGAGATCATCATTTCCGGAACGAGAACAAGTCCCTTGTCGGTGATGCGGATCTCCGGGATGACCGACAACGGGATAAGGTTGAAGCCCATATAGGCGATGGTGCAGCCGGCCTTTTCCCATTCGAGCTTGAGGGTCTTCACCTCGTCGGCGACCTCGTGGACGCGTTTGTCGGAGAGCAGGCCGGCGATCGGCAGCGGCACCATCGCCGTGACCTTGCCGTCCATGACAACGCAGACGCCGCCCTGTTTTTCCTCGATCGCATCCAGCGCCAGCTGCATGTCGAGCTCATTCGTGCTGGCGACGATGATGTTGTGGCTATCATGGCCGACGGAGGAGGCGACGGCGCCCTTTTTCAGGCCGAAACCGTTGAGCAGCCCGTGCGCCACGTTTCCGGATGACTTGCCATGCCGCTCGACGACGGTGACGAAGCAGAGGTCATGATGGTCGAAATGCGCCTGCCAGTCGTTGGCGGGTTCGAGCGTCACTGTGACATGGCCGAGCGTGATGCCGGGAAGCTCGGTGCGGATCGTATGGGCGGTGACCGTGTCGATCGGAAGATCGGGGGTCAACTTGAGGTTCTTCGGCAGCTTGACTGTGTGGTAGGCGGCCTCCGGATAGCGATAGGGTTTTGAAAGCGCTTCATCCAGGATTGGCGTGATCTTGCGGTTGTCGACCACCAGTTCGCCGCCGTACCAGGTGCTGACCGGCTTCAGGTCGTCGCTCAGAAGCACGAGGTCCGCCCTTCGTCCGCCGCCCATGCCGCCGATTTCGCCTTCCATGCCGAAACGGGTCGCACCGTGCAGCGAGCCCATCGCCCAGGCCTGTTCCGATGTCATACCGGCCTTGACCGCTTCGCGTGTCACCCAGTCGAGGCCGAAGGCGAGCAGATCCTCGGCGTCGCGGTCGTCGGTGCAGACGGCGACGCGTTTATGCGAGGCGCCAAGTTCGGTGATCGTCTTGATCGCATGCGGCAGGGAATGCCAAGGCGTTGTCGGCGGGCCACCGCGCAGGAAGAGCCAGACGCCGGCTTCGAGCAGGTCGTCGGCAATGTCGCGGTCGATCGCCTCATGAGTATCGGTGACGCCGGAAGCGGCGTAGGCGGCAACGAATTCCCGACCATAGACGTGGCCCGAGACCGGCCGGCCGCGCTGGAGTGCTGCTGCAAGAATGGCATGGCTGCGCTCGTCGCCCATCGCGACGGGGACGAAATCCATCTTTTCGCCGAGCGCCACGGCCTCCGGCCATTTGTCGAACAGTGCCGCGATTTTTGCCGGCGTCAGGTCGCCGCCGGCGGTTTCGAGCTGCGGAGACGTCGCCGGCACTGTGCTGGGCACGGTGAGGAAGATCGACAGTGGTGCCTGGCGCGCATCTTCAAGCATTGCCTCAACACCCGCGACATCCATGACATTGCCGATCTCGTGGCTGTCGCAGAAGATCGTCGTGGTGCCGTTCAGCAGTGCCGCCTCGGCATAAGCGCAGGCTGTCACCATCGAGGATTCGATGTGGATATGCGGATCGACGAGGCCCGGGGCGATGATGCCGCCCTTGGCGTCGTAGAGCTTTGCCGAGCCGTTCCGGTAGCTGCCGGCCGGTTTGACGGCTGCGATGCGACCACCCGAGATCCAGACCTCGCGGCCGTCGAGAATGCGCTCCGAATAGGTGGAGAGCACGCGCGCGCCCTGGATGACCAGATCGGGATCGCGGCGGGCGGAGGCGACATCCGCGAGACGGCGGGTCATGGTCGACAGGGGCTGGACGGAGAAGCGAGTGAGGGCGGGCATGAAAACCTCATTTGCAGGACTTGGGAGGGGCAGGTGAGATTGTAGGGAAAGCCGGCATGGCAAGGAAGCGCCAATCGGGAGGAATGCATTGAAGCGTTGCCGAAATTCGAACCGCCGCGGCGAAATATGCTGCTTTTCAGCAACGCCAAGGTTTGGGATAGTGGTCCGATGCAATGAGAGGCAAACGATCGGATGGCCTATATCATCACCGAACCCTGTATCGACGTGAAGGATGGCGCCTGCACGGCTGCCTGTCCCGTCGACTGCATCTACGAGGGTGGGCGGATGTTCTATATCCATCCGGACGAATGCATCAATTGCGGCCTCTGTCTTTCCATCTGTCCGGTCGATGCCATCGCCTACGACGAGGAGGCGACCGAGGCGCAGATGGCCTTCGTTCCGGTGAACCGGGATTATTTCGGTCCCGATGTCACCGGGTTGGGATCTCCGGGCGGCTGGGACAAGAGCCGGACGCGGAACCTTGATCACCCGGTGGTGACATCGGCGCCCGTACGCGAGGCGGCTCACTAAGCGCTGGTCCAGCTTCCGTAATAGGCGCGGGTGGCCGCGATCAGCTTGCCGCATCTCTCCCGCTCGATGGTCAGGCGCGGCAGGTCGGCCTTGGCCTGGGCCAGCAGTTCCTTGCGAGCCGCATCGAAATCGACATTCACGAGCCTGCCGTCTCGCATGACCGGCTGGCCGGCGACATAGACGGCCTTGGCGTGGACGGCTGACATGCGGTTCAGCAGCACTTCCGCCTCATCGAGATCGTCGAAGATGCTGTCGGCGATCAGGGCATCGTAGTCGATGACCGTAAAATCTTCGCCGAGCGGGGCGTTGACGACGGTCGCGCCGGTTTTGATCGCGGCGTCGAAGATATCGGCAGCCGTAAAGCTTCGTTCGAGTCCCCGCCCGCCATGCAGGAAATAGAGGAGCCGCATTTCGCGCCAGAGATCCTGGTCGTCGTCGAAGGCGCCGCCGTCGAGCCCGATGCCGAAGCGCAGGCTGCGCTTAACGGCTTCCGCCAGCGGCGCGATGCCGGAGCGCAGGCGCAGGTTGGCGGAGGGATTGGAGACGAGCTGGACGCCGCGTTCGGCCAACAACTCATACTCGTCCGGCCGGAGCTGAACGCCGTGGGCAACCGCCAGACGCGACGAGAGGAAGCCGATGTCGTCGAGATAGCGGACAATGCCTTGTGGGAAGCGGCGGTCCAGCCATGCCCGTTGCCGCGGGCTTTCGAGCAGGTGCATGTGGATGCGGCGATTGTTGGTGGCGGATGCCTCGGCGATCGCTTCGAGCAGCGCATTGGAGCACCATTGCGGGCCGATCGGGCCATATTGGACATCGACCAGAGGATTGGAATTCGCGGCAGCGACGGCATCGGCGGCGGCGAGCTGATCACGGAAAGGCGCATATCGAGGCGCAAGCGGGGAAAGGGCTTCCCAGTCCATGGTACTCATGAACGGTTTCAACCGTTCCGGGCCGCCGTCATAGGCCCAGGCGTCGTGGTCGAGCAGCGGGCAGGAAAGGCCGAGCCGGATACCGACATCCTTGGCCGCGCGGATCACCTCCAGGGCCTCGTCGATCATGCGGGCCGCATTCAGGGAATTGTGGCAGTGGATGGTCGCGGCGACGCCGGTTTTTGCGAGGCGCCCGAATGCGACGAGGGCTTCGAGATAGGCGTCGGTGTGGGGCCGCAGCCGCATGGTCGGGATCCAGGTTTCCAGGGCGTCGTCGAGGCTGCCGAAATCGAGCGTACGGATGCCGTAGCCGTGGTCATGGGCGTTGACCGGCATCGACAGAATGAGATCGCCAGGGACAAGGGGGATGCCAGAGGCGAGAGCGGGAAGGGCGGCTTGCGCCGCATTGCCGCGCAAAGCTTTCTGATGGCCCGGATTCGGCAGGAAACGTGTGTCCTCGTTCGATGTCACCGCTTGATGACCTCCGCGATCTGGTTGCTGAACTTTTCGAGATCGACGCTCAGCGCCTCGATTACGGCTTCGGTGGCGTGGGTGAGCTGACGGTTGTGGGGCGCGACGATGCCGACCTCCATGTTCTGCAGGCGGGAGCCGGCGATCGGCAGGGCGACCACGTCGCCGGCCTTCAGCTCCTTCAGGAGACCGAGCGGGGTGAAGAAGGCGACGCCTTCGCCGGAGAGGATCAGCGGTTTCAGCATCATCTGGTTATTGGTGGCGACAAGTGTGCGGCCGACGCGATCGAGCGAGGCGAGTTCGACGGCGATCATCGAGCTCATCACCTCGTTGTCGAGTTGCAGCAGCAGCTTGAACTGGGCGCATTCCTGCAGGGTCGCGCTCTTCTGGCGGGCGAGCGGATGATGCTTTGCAACGATCACCATCAGCGGCATGCGCACGCCATGAACCAGCTTGATGTCGTGCGGCCGTGCTAGGTCGAAGGTGATGCCGATGTCGCAATCGCCGTCGGCGACGAAATGGAAGATGTTGTTGAAATTGTCGGCGCGGATGCGGAAATCGACCGCCGGGTTTTTTCGGTGAAATCCGATCACGAATTCCGGCATGAACTGGACGGCGAGACTATCGAGGCAGGCGATATGGACGCGGCCGGTGCGCTTGCCCTGCAGGTCGCCGAGATCGGATTTCATGATCTCGTAGTGGTGTATCGTCTCCTTGGCGTGCTTCAGCACCACCTTGCCGGCGGAGGTGAGGCGCAGGCCGTCGGAGAACCGTTCGAACAGAGGCGTGCCGAGCTCGTCCTCAAGCTTGCGGATCTGGCGGCTGACGGCGGAGGTCGCCACATGCAACTCTTCGGAGGCCTTTCGGATCGAGCCGGCGCGCGCGACTTCGACGAAATATTTCAGGATACTGGCGTGCATACTCATCCCCCAAGATCCTGAAATTCATACCATACCTGAAGCGTGTTGCGATCCTTCGGATTCGCTTGCCACGCTTCCGTTCCTTGTTGGATGCATGTCTTTACCGCAAAACCGCCGCACACTTTTGCGCGACATGCATCAGCGGCCCTGCCAAACCGGAACGCGCTTTTCGCGGAAGGCCGTGACACCTTCGACAGCGTCTTCGCTTTGAAGCGCACGGATGAGCGCGGGGGTGCGCAATCCTTGAGCTTCCGCGGGGCTGAGATGACCCGTGCGGTTGACCGTCTGCTTGATCGCCTTCAGTGACAGCGGGGCGCAGGCGACGATATCGCTTACCCATTTGTCGACGGCTGCATCCAGCTGGTCGAAGGGCACGGTCTCGTTGACGATGCCGAAGCCCTGCATTTCAGCGGCGGTGAACTGTCGGCCGGTCAGCATCACCGACATGGCGAGGTTGTGGGGGATTTTGCGCTGCAGGAGCACCATGCCGCCATCGAGCGGCATGCGGCCGACGCGTGCTTCCGGCAGGCCGAACTTGGCGGTGTCGGCGGCGATCACAATATCGCAGCCGAGCACCATTTCGAAGCCGCCGCCGAGCGCATAACCGTTGACGCGGGCGATCACCGGCACGTCCAGCGATTTGCGGAAGGCAAGGCCGCCGAAGCCGTTGGTGCGGCTTTCCGCCCAATATTCGAGGCCACTCTTGGTGGCGCCGCCCTTGAGGTCGGCGCCGGTGCAGAAGGCCTTTTGGCCGCTGCCGGTCAGGACCACGCAGGAGATGTCGTCGCGGGCCTCGATCTCGGTCCAGATCGCCTCGAGTTCCTTTTCGGTCGCGGCATCGACGGCGTTCATGCGGTCAGGGCGGTCGAGCGTGACCCGTGCGACGCGGTTCTCGACGGAAAATCCGACGGTCATGCCGCGTCTCCGCGGGTTGCTTGCAAAGACCCGGCCTCTAAGGAGGCGAGGATCTCGTCATTATGCTGGCCGAGACGCGGAGGTGCGATACGCACCGAAACCGGCGCAGCGGACATGTCGATGGGAGATCCGATGAGGCGGATCGGCCCCGCGGCCGTTTCACCTGCTTCGAGGATCATCTTGTTGATGACCGTCTGCGGATCCTGAAGCGCTTCGGCGAGGTTGCGCACGGGCGCGCAGAGGATATCGACTTCTTCCAGGCGCCTCAGCCAGTAGGCGTTGCTGTTCCTGGCAAAATTCGCGCGAAAAATCTCCTGCAGTTCGGGGCGATGCGCCATCTGGGAATCGAAATCCTTATAGCGCGGTTGCGCGGAAAGATCTTCGATTTCGAGCGCGTTGCAGATGTCCTGCAGCGGGTTCTGCTTGAAGGCGCCGACCATGACGATCGCACCGTCTGTCGTGTCGAATACGCCGGTCAGCGGGAAGGCGCCCCAGTTCAGGTCCTTCTCACGCATCATGTGCGCGGCACCTTCCTGCATCTGCATGGCGAGCATGGAATTGTAGAGGCTGACGGCGACCTGCTGGCCTTCGCCGGTCTTTTCCCGATGCAGCAGCGCAAGCAGGATACCCTGCACGAGGTGCATGCCGGCGGAGTAGTCGGCAAGCGGCGTGGCGTAGATGGAGGTCGGATGGGCGCTGTCGGACTTGCGGCGCATGACGCCGGAAAGCGCCTGGGCGAGAATATCCTGACCGCCCTTGTGCTGGTAGGGGCCAGTGAGGCCGAAGCCGGTGCCGACGGCGTAGATCAGCCGCTTGTTGATCTTCTTCAGGTCATCGTAACCGAAGCCCATGCGCTCCATCACGCCGGGGCGGAAGTTGTTGACCACCACGTCGGCGCCCGCGATCAGGGCTAGAACGGCGTCGCGCGCTTCGGTGAGCTTCAGGTCCAGCGCCAGGCTCTTCTTGTTGCGGTTGAGCGAGCAGAAGACCGGGTTGTTGAGGCCGTCCGGATCGGAGCCGAGCGACCAGCGCGACAGGTCACCGATCTTGGCCTTCTCGATCTTGATGACTTCGGCGCCGTAGTCGGCGAGCGTCTGGGTGCAGCAGGGGCCGAGCATGACCTGCGTGAAATCGATTACGCGGATGCCGTCGAGGGGTAGAGAGTTCATTCCGCAGCCTCCAGGAATGTTGCATTGTCGGAGGGCACGTCGCCGGGATCGGCACCCTGGGCCCGCATCTGTTTCTGGATCGCACGAACATCGGCTTTCCGAACGGTGGTTCCGGCATTGAGCGCCACGACGGCGGCGACGCCTGCGGCCTCGCCCATCGCCATGCAGGGCGGAATCTCGCGGCTCGATTTCTGCGCCTGCGGTGTCGCCGAGTAGTGACGTCCGGCGACGATCAGCTGGTCGACTTCGCGCGGCAGCATTGAGCGGTAGGGCGTGTAATAGTCGCGGCCGCGGCAGACGGTGTCGGAGAAGTGGATACGGTTCATCACGTCGTCCTTGGTGACCACGTATTCGCCTTCGAGTAGCCGCGTCTGGCGCACGCCGGTCTGCGGCGCGAAATCGATCACATAGGCCTTCTCGAAGCCGGGCATCTTTTCACGGGTGAAATCGAGCAGGCGGGCGATACGGTTGCGGCCTTCGATTTCCGCCTTGGTGAGATCCTCGGTCTTGAGGCCGGAGAGGTTCGGCATATGCGGGCAGTTGAGCCAGACGACGCCGGGCAGCGGGGTCTTCAGCCACCAGAAGGACCAGCAGCCGCCGATCAGGCGTTTTGCCTCGTGGTCGATCTTCTTGAAGGCTTCCGGCTCCTCGAACTCGAAACGTTCGGCGGCGTCCGTATCGACGCCGCCCCAGCGGGAGACGGTGGTCAGGATGAAGTTCGATTCCACATGCGAGGCGCCGGCGGACGCCGCGACGTCGAGGTCGCCGGTCGTGTCGATGACGACATCGCCGAGGATCGCTTCCATGCCGGACTTGGTCTGGCAGATGACGCCCTTGATGGTCTTGCCCTCCATGATCGCGGAGGAGAACCAGCTATGGGTCCTGAGCTTGACGCCGGCTTCGGTCAGCACGTCATAGGAGGCGCGTTTGAAGCCGTCCGGATCGAAGGCGGCGGAGAAGCAGATCGGGTGCGGCATGGACTGGGTGTGGAAATCGAACAGGCCCCAGCGCGCCCACCGCCGCCAGGCGTCCGGCGTCTCGCGGATGTCGAGCTCGCGGTCGCGGCCGGTCGGGGTGACGCAGAGGTCCCATTTCTTCATCCGCTCGATCATCTCCATGCAGATGCCCTGCACGGTGATTTCGAGGTTGTTGATCATGTCGTCGAGCACCAGCACCATGCCGCCGGCGGCAAGTCCGCCGACATAGGGGTAGCGTTCGAGGAGGGTCACCTTGGCGCCGTTGCGGGCTGCGGAAACGGCGGCGGAAATACCCGCTGGTCCTCCGCCGACCACGACCACATCGGAACGGTCGACCACCGCGACGTTGCGCGCCGCCTGAAGAATTGTCTGTTGCATTGGTTCAAACTCCCAAAGAGTTGGGCCTGAGGACAGTTGGCTCAGTGTGTTGGGCTCAGTGCGATCCGGCCGGCTTCCAGCGGATCATCCGGGCTTCGATCACCGAGACGATGAAGAAGAGGACGACTGCAAGGACGGCAGCGATCACGACGGTTGCGTAGAGCAAAGGTGAGCGGAAATTGTAGGTCGCCTCGATGATGAGGGCGCCTAGGCCGAAGCTGGAGCCGATCCATTCGGCGACGATGGCGCCCATGACGCTGCTGGTCGCCGCAATCTTCAGTGCCGCAAACAGGAACGGCATGGAACTCGGCAGCCGCACCTTCCAGAGGATTTCCGTGTTGCTGGCAGACAGCACCCGCATCAGGTCGAGCATGGCAGGGCTCGCGGATTTCAGGCCCTGGACCATGTTGACCAAAGTCGGGAAGAAGCAGATCAGCCCGGCGATGATGATTTTTGGCGCAAGCCCGTTGCCGAAGATGAGCACGAGGATCGGGGCAAGCGCGATGATCGGGATCGCCTTGATGAACACGGCGATCGGGTAGAAGGCCTTTTCCGCCGTCGCGCTATGGACGAACCAGATCGCCAGCAGAATAGCGACGAGATTGCCGAAGACGAAGCCGAGGAAAGCCTCGAGGATCGTCGGCAGCATGTTGGTCCAGAGGATCTTGGCGTTGTCCTGGAAGGCGTAGGCGACATCGACCGGGCTCGGGGCCATGAAGGTCGGGATCTTGAAGAACCAGACGACGAGCTGCCAGAGGACCACAAGCCCGACGGCGGCTGATATCGCCGGCATATGCTTGACGAGCACGCCGGCCGTTGCATCGAGAAGCGCAATTTTGCGCTCGGGTGGGGCACCGGTCTTGGTGGTGGAGGAAACGACGTGGCTCACAGGCATTCCTCCAGAAGGCGGCGCAGATGCGCGGTGACGCCGATGAACTCGACGGTGTCACGCACGGCAAGCGAACGCGGGAAGGGGAGATCGACCTTCATGAACTCCTTGACGCGACCCGGATGGGCCTGAAGCATCAGCACGTTCTGGCCGAGGAAAGCCGCTTCCGGGATGGAATGGGTGACGAACAGGATCGTCGTTCCCGTTTCCTGCCAGACGCGCAGCAGTTCCTCGTTCAGCCGATCACGGGTGATCTCGTCCAGTGCCCCGAACGGCTCGTCCATCAGCAGGATGCGCGGCCGCGTGATCAGCGCGCGGGCGATCGCCACGCGCTGGCGCATGCCGCCCGAGAGCTCGTGAGGGAGCGCGTTTTCGCGCCCCTTCAGTCCGACCATGGCCAGCAGTTCATGCGGGTCCGCGTGGTCGCCGGTTTGGGCGTGTTTTCCGACTTCCAGCGGCAGTCGGACGTTGTCAAGTACGTTCCGCCAGGGAAGCAGCGTCGCATCCTGGAAAACGAAGGCGAAGTCGCGGCTCTCGCGAGCTTCCTGCGGGCTGCGACCGAAGACGGAAATCGAACCGTCGCTGATGTGGACGAGATCCGCCACACATCTGAGCAGGGTCGATTTTCCGCAGCCGGACGGCCCAAGCATGGTGACGAAGGCGCCTTCCGATATGTCCACGGAAACGTCGGAAAGGGCCGTGAATTCGTTGTTCCTGTCGCCGAACCTGACGGAAAGGTTTCGGATCGAAACTGCCGTCGTTGCCGGTTCGGTCTGGGGAACGCTTGGCATCAACTTCGCCGTTCCTAACATGGCCATCACCCCACCTGTTTGCGGATGTCGCTGGTGGCTTCGAGGATGGAGAAGTTCGCGACGTCGTCGACCGTCGGAACCGTTCCTTTGAACTGCTTGAGATCGGCATAGGCCTTGATCTGCGCGGCCCAGTTTTCACGCGACATGGTGCCCCAGCCGGACGCCTTGGTGGTGGCGCCGAAGGAGAAGTCGACGCACGGGGCCACGGCTTTCATTTCGCTGGCCTTGTCGAGGATCGGATAGGCCTCACAGAGCATCTCGACCGCTTCCTTCTGGTTGTTGCGGACATAACCCCAGCCCTTGGCAGCGGCGCGGGTGAAACGTTCGAGAACATCGGAATGTTTGGCGATCTGGTCGTCGGTCGTGTAGTAGACGTTGGCGTACAGCTGCAGGCCGCTGTCCCACAGCATCATGTCGACGCGGTTGTCGCCGAGGACATCGAGGGCATTGACGTTGGTGAGCCAGCCGGTGACCGCATCAGCCTGACCGGTGATCAGCTGGTTCATGTCCGAACCCATGTTGACCATCTTCACCTGGTCCTCGGCGATGCCGTTCTGGGCGAGCAGTGCGCGCAGCAGGATGAAGGCGGTCGGCTGGGTGGCGATCGTCTTGCCGATCATGTCTTTCGGGGTCTTGATCGCCTTGTTCTTCAGCGAAAAATAAGTGAAGGGGTGCTTCTGGTAGCCGGACAGGAAGGCCTTGACCGGCAGGCCTGCCGAACGCGCCAGCATCACGGACGGGCTGGAGGAAATCTGGCCGGTTGCGGACTGGCCCGATGCCACGCCCGCGACGCCGTCGACGCTTGGTCCGCCGGGGACGATTTCAAGCTCGATGCCCTGTTCTTCGAAGAAGCCCTTCTTGATGGCGGCGACTTCGCCGAGTACGCCGTTCGAGACGAGCCAGCCGAGCTGCATGCGCACCTTGGCCACATCCTTGGCATTGCCGGCGCGGATGCCGAGGACGCTGGAGGCGGCGGCGAAGCCACCCAAGGCCGCAGCGTTGGATATGAAACGGCGGCGATTCAGTGTGAAATGAGACATAGCGTTCCCCTGTTGGCCTTATGGCCTGATACATTTTCGCTTGACTTGGCCGGTCTCAGCGCCGGATTGAGGGGAGGATGGCGCAATGTCGCGTTCTAATAAAGAACAATATTTCGCATATTTAGTTGCCGAAAAGGCAACGCCAAAACGCGCGGCGATTCTATTGAATTTGCAATCGTCAAGTCCGTCGCCCGAACCGAAGCATCGATTTAACGCCAAGACTTTGCGAAGCCCTGATTTATGGTGGACGTTTACTTAATTATCCACTCAAGATAGAAAATGCTTGCAGGGGTACTCGGCAACTTATCGATGATAGGATACAAATAACACGTCAGTATCCTAGTGCCAAAGAGATGGTCCCTCAGTGAGCAAAGCACCGAATGCAGCCGACAGAGAGGTTGGAAAGCGGATCCGCCTCTACAGGCGAGAGAAAAAACTTACTCAGCCGCAACTTGCCCACCATGTGGGCATCACGTCTCAGCAGCTTCAGAAATATGAAAACGGCATTAATCGGATTGCTGTCGGCAAGCTCGTGGAGATCGCGACCGCGCTAAAGGTCGAGATGGTGGCGTTCTTCGATCGGATCCCGACAGTCGAACCATCGAACGACAATCAGCTCGAAGACCCGCAATTCGATTTCACCCATGAAGCGCTGCTGATGAGCACCGCATTCATGAGCATTTCCAAACCGGTTCTTCGCAAACGCATCCTGGAATTGGTTCAGGCGGTTGTTGCAAGGGAATTCGAGGCGGAGGCGCTTTTGGCCGATATCGAAAGACAGCCGGCCCAGTCAGCGGTCTCTGACGTTTAAGTCCTGGGACCATCCTCATCGAGGGCTATCTTCGTCTTGCTGCGGAATATCGCATTCAGCTTCACGCTCCTCTCGTTTTCGGGACTGGTGCCTTCCCAATCGAGCGAGAGTTGAAGGAGAGCCATGTTCGTCAAGTGGACGACCGTGGAGAGCTGAAGCGATTCCGCCTCCTTGTTGACCGCGGAAAGCATGCGGAACAGGCGGGCATATTCGTCGCTGGCGACGTCGTGGGCGAGATCAATCATTCATGGATCCTTGCGCCGAGTCCATCTCGTCGCGCAGTTTTTCCCAATGGGCGGTCTGTGCGAACGTCCATTTGGAGTGTTTACGGGAACTGGTAATGCCGTTGAGCCAGACGAGAACGGCCCTCGCATCCTCACGTTTCAATTCCACCTTGTGGCGTTTGATGTCGTGAAGGATCACCGCACCGCGCTGAGGATCACTGAACTCGCATCGTTCGAGAATGGCCTGATAGGTCCGCTCGGTGTAGTGCATGAAATTGGCAGCGAGAAAAAACCGTTCCCGCTCGGCAGCTGAAATGAGCCCCATCCGCCCAAGCTTGCGGATCGTTGCCTCGTAGTCGACGCGCGGCACCGAGAGCGGCATCCATCCGAGCTCCTCGGGGCCGTGGATCAATGCCACGGCCTCGTCGTCGATCAGCCGGCCGGCTGCATAGTCGGAATATATCCGGCCGATGCCGATCATTCCGAATGCCTCGCATTCGGCAGCGCGCAGCGCCCCCATGCTCGAGCCGCCGCCGATGGAGACATCGCGGCTCAGCGCATAAAGAATCTCCTTGTGCCACACGGAGGCGGACTCGCCGAAATAGCCGTCGATCAGGGCGATCGCCGTGGCGCCGTCCTCGACCGCCTTCAGGATGTCTCCGCGGGCCGCAGGTCCGCGGAAGGTCAGCGACGGGAATCGCTGTTTCATCTGGCGGGTCGACGACCCGAGGCTTGGCCCGACGAAAACGACTTTCAATGCCGTGATCTCCTTATGGCATTTGCAGCGCGGATACCGAGCTGCAAATATTGTCCGGAAAGTTCGACTTCCAGGCCGGGAACGATGACCCGGACGACCGAAACGGGGAGCCCGGCATCCTGCATGGGAACCGCAACCACCTGCCTGATGCCGGCAAGCCTGAGACGACCGAGTATGTGATCGATCGTGCCGTTGATGGTGTGGCGGGTTACGTCAAGCTCGCGATACTGGACCGGGCGCCTGTCCAACGACGACAGGGCGACCAGGCGGCTGAGAGCGTTATCCGCCCGTATGTGCTGATAGATGCGGGGCGAAAAATCGTCGCGGCTGCCGGCAATCGCGGTCAGACGGCTCTGTGCTGCTTCGGTGATGGCGCGCAGCATTGCGCGCACGGGGTCGGGATGGCAGCCGCAGCCGCCGCAAATCTGACTCCAGCGCGGGTCTGATCGCTTGGCCGTGGCGTCCGGGATAAGCACGGCCAGAAATGCCGGAACCTGGAGGTCTGTCGTCATGTCGAGGAGAAGGAGCTGCATGCCCGCATTGCGAAGGCGGCTGACCATGAGGTCGAGCACGGCATCCTCGACGCTGGCCGGATCGACGAGGCAGGCATTCAATTCGTCCTCGGATTTGAGCTGGACAAGGGTCCAGGCATCGCGCTCGACGAGTTCGCACAGCCCGTGCAGGAGTGCCTCCGCATGGGTGTTTCCGGATGCGAGGCCATCGCTGGACTGCTCGAACCCGGCAGGCCGTTCGCCTCGGTGATCCATCCCGGCGAGCCACCAGGGCACCATGATCTGATTGCCGGAGAGGATGTCGAGACCGGTGACCCAGGGTATCTGACGGTCGCCGATTTCGGAGGGCACGCACCGTGCGGTCGAATGAAGGTCGATCATACCCGCGGCAGAGCCGGCGACGTCGTTGACGGTCGCCCAGGTCAGCGATGCCGGTTCGACCTCGGCAACCCGTGTCTCAAGGGCTTCCATGGCGGCTGAGGTGCGCGCCGCATCGGTATCGACGCCTTTGCCCTGGAAGACGGAGAGAGTGTAGCTGTTGGGCCGCGTCGCAAAGGCGACGGGAATGCCGACCCGGTCGAGGCCGGTCAGGAAGCCGACCCGGGTGATGCCGAGATCTCTGAAAAACGGGCTGATCGCGTCGAAGGTTTCCGCCGGCGACACGCGCCGGTCATGATACGTGCTGAAACCCTGCTCCCGCTGTGTGAGGGAGGCTGCGAATTTCTGGATCGTCTGCGTCGATGACTGGATCTGCATCATCATTTCCGGCTGCCAAATTTCGAATGACCCCGATCTCGAACGAGATTGGGCGGGCGACTGCCGGGTCTGCAAAAGTGGTTGCGATGCCGAACTCATCCCGTCGATTCGTCCTCTCTAAGAGTCTCTATGGGAGAGGAGACCAAAGGCACCGTGACTTGGGCGTGACAGGCTTGTGAAGGGGCAAGTTTGGTTGCTGAAAAGACCTTTGCTTGGCGGCATTCCAGAGCCGTCGCGGCTCGTGGTTAAGCCCAAGGCAACCGTCGGCACCTTGGGCTTCCAGGCTCATTACTGATATCTCATTGCATGCGTGACCTGAGAGAGCGCGTTCGCCGCAATCTCGGTCCGGCCGCCAAGCACGGCTTCGGCAGCGGCGGAAAACCGCAGCGTCGGGGCAGAGGCAGTCGTCTCAACCGGCTTGGATGTCTTGAACTTCGTTTCCATGCTTTCTCTCCGCTAAAAGGCAGCTTGTGCTGCGTTGCGTAGAGAAAGGACCACAGAGGGTGTTATTCCAGCGTGACAGGCATTTTCACGCCTTTTTACGGCAGCCCAGCGAGCCTGAGGCCGTGAATGAGCAGCTCGGCATGCGCCGGGTCACGGTCCGGCACGAAGTAGCGGATATCTTCGCTGCGGAAATCGGGGAAATTTTCCCGGACGATCGCCGCATATTTACGCGCAGCCGGCATGTCGCCTGCCATCGCGTGACTGGCGGCAAGCAGCCGCGCGGTGGCGTGTTTGCTGCGGACCGGGTCGATCGTATCGATCGCTTTTGAATATTCCTGGCGCACGTAATGGGTGGAGCCCAGTATCCAGTAGTAATAATCCGGCGGCAGAGGGTTCAGCTTGAAGGCCGCGAGCCCGAGATCGAGAGCCTTGTCCAGGTCGCCGGCATGCGACAGAGCGTCCGAATAATCTATCAGCACGTCAGCGTCGCTCGGATTAAGGTTCTGAGCCTCCTGAAAAAGGTCCAGGCTTTCGTCGAAACGCCGGCGATAGAGCGAGATGAAACCGAGCTCGCGGAAGGCGCGACCGCTGCCGGGATCGAGATCGCGGGATGCGCGGGCGGATTGATTGGCCACATCCAGCAGCTCGTTGTCCTTCATGCCGCGAACCAGCCATTCCATGCCGAGCGAGCGCGAAATTCCGGCATGCGCCGGCGAAAAGCTGTCACAGCGCTTGACCGCTGACTTGAACCATTTGCGCGCCTGACGCAGATGCGGCAGGTCCGTGCCGGACAGATAGCGCTTTCCTTCGAGGTAAAGGCGGTAGGCAGAGGGGTCGACGTCGTCGAGAGACCTGGCGATTTCATGCCGTTCGATGACATCGGTCAGCGACATCGAGATGCGCCGCGCCAACTGGCTGAAAGATGCTCTCATCTGCTGGACGTCGAGCGGCAGGTTGATGGCCCAGAGCACTTCGCCGGTGCCCACCCGCGTCAGCCTGCAGGTCGCAAAAATCTCGTCGCCTTCACCCTGGATCGTCACGAACACGGAATAGTCGAACTGAAGGTCGCTGAGGGCCGATTGATGTTGATTTGCATCGCCCGATCGATTGAGCAGTTCGAAACTCGTATGGGCGGCGATGATCTTGAAAACACGTTGGTGGCTGAGGCCGATCGTGACGTCTTCCAAAAGAGCTCTGCCGAGGCGCTGCACCAGTGCGTCCTGGACGATGGTCTCGGGCGGCAGGATCACCACCCGCGGCTGTGCCGGCATGAGACCCTTTGATCGCTCCTCCGTTTCCGGTGTACGGTCCGAGCCGGGCCGACTGAGGATGCCGAGTTCGTGGGCGAGCCCAACCGTCTCCGGCGTCGGCGGCGTGCCGTAGTCGGCCCTGAGCTGGTCCCGGCATCGGCTATAGGCCTGGCGGGCGGCGGCGAAGTCGCCGTGGCCGACGTGATATTTCATCAGCGCTCGCGCGGCGCCCTCGTGAGAGGCATCCAGTTCGATCAGGTGGTTGGCAAGCAAGGGTAGTGATGAGGATTGCTGGTGGGACGATATCGCGAGCAGGCTTTCGATGTGGCTCAGTCGCCAGTCACCGACCTTGCGCCGCGCATCCAGAAGCCAGTCCTCCGCGCCGCCGGTCGGAGCCTCGACGGCTTCGAGCAGTTCGCCATGAACAAGGTCCCATTTATCCTCGTCTAACGGTGCCGCCTCCATCAAGGCGAGGAGATCAACCGTGAACCGATCGCAATCAAGGCGCAGCGTTTCTTCGTCGTTGACGAGGATGGCCGGGGCGTCCGGTCCGACCGCCTTGGCGATGCGTGCCAGAAGCTGACGCAGGCTGTTGGCGCGTTTTTCCGCATCATGGGAGGGCCAGAGCAGCCGCCGTATCGTTTCGCGGTCGACCGTCAATCTGGGCGCCATCGCAACGACGGCAAATAGAAAATAGGCTTTTTCCGGCAGCGCGATGCTCATGCCGTCCAACTCAAGCGAGGGGCGACCGAGCAACCGGATTTGGAGCATCGTATTTTCGAGCATTGTATTGCTGTTCGGAACTACGCGTTGTTGTAGAAAATATGTATCGTTATGGGGACGGTCTGTACATTCATTTCTGATACTGCTGAGCTAATAAGCTCCAAGTACGAAACCCGCTTCGGCAAATTACGTTGTATTGCTCTCGTCGAAGACGCGTTTTCATCCTCCGCCGCAGGTCGGAAGCAGGTTGTAAGATATTTGCTCGACCGACATCAGGATATCGGCCTCAGTCGGGCCGGATGAGCTCGGGAATTACGCCGGGCTTCCGAGGAACTGGAAGTACGCCCAAGCGAGAACAAGGCATACGATCACGGCTGCAACAACTGCCAACTTGCGCAGCAACGGATTCGGCTCTCGCGGCGGCGGTTCCGGGCGTCGGAATTTGATGACGTTGTCGTTCATGAATCTGCTTTTACCGCTGAACGTCTTGAACCGCTACAGGGTTGCGATTGTTTTATGGTGTTGCGGGTGCGAGCCGCATCCGAGACGTGCATAACAGCACATCGATCCGCGTTCAACTTGCCATATTCACGGCAGTCCCTGCGTTCAGTGGGCATTCCAAGCGTGGTTCTTGACCTCCCTACTTCACTGCTCCCGCCGTCATGCCGTTGATGAACTGGCGGGACAGGATGATGTAGACGATGATGACCGGCGCCGAGGACAACAGAAGCCCCGCGAACAGCACGCCCCAATCTGTCGTGTATTCGCCCATGAAGGTCGTGAGGCCTTGCGGCAGGGTCTTCAGGTTGTCCTTCTGGATGAAGATCAGCGGGAAGAAGAAGTCGTTCCAGATCGGCACGACGTTCTGAATGCCGGCGATCACCAGGGCCGGCCGCACCAGCGGCAGCATGATCGACCACATGATCCGCGGTTCGCTGGCGCCGTCCATGCGGGCCGCGTCCTCAAGTTCGTTCGGAAGCGTGGCGATGAAGCCGGTCATGATGAAGACGGTGGTCGGCAAGCCCATCGCCACATAGATGACGATCAGCGACAGCTGCGTGTTCAGGATGCCGAGATCGCGCATCAGGATGAAGAGCGGGATGATCGCGAGCTTCAGGGGAAGCGTCAGTCCGGCCAGGAAGAACATCAGCACGAAGCTCGATCCCCGGAACTTGTAGCGACCGACCGCATAGGCCGCCATCGTCCCGAGCGTCAGGATCACGACGATCGACGCGCCGGTGACGATCACCGAATTCAGGAGATAGCGCAGGAAGTTGGTCTGGCTCCAGATCTTGACGATGTTGGCAAGGTTGGAGAAATCCGGGATGCCGAACGGCGACTGGAAGATCTGCGCATTGGTCTTGAACGCGGCAAACAGCATGATGACGATGGGGGCGAGCATCACCACCGTATTCAGGATCAGGATGATCTGGATCAGCCCATCCTTGCCGAGCGTGGCGAGCATGCCGCGCCGATCGTAATAGCTTTGCGAAGCAGTGCTCATATCTGGATTTCCCTGGCCCGCAGCTTGAAGGTGATGACGCCGGCCACCAGCGCGATGAAGACGAAGATCAGCACGGCAAGCGCGCTGCCGGCGCCGAAATCCTGGCCCGAGCCGGACATGTTGCCGAAGGCGGTGCGGTAGAAATAGAGCCCGAGCACATCGGTTGCGCCGTGCGGAGAGCCTTCAAGGCCGACCATCACGTAAGGAATCTCGAACCAGTTGAAGCTGCCGACGAAAAGAAGCGTGAAGACGACCGTGGCGCTTGGCGCCACCAGCGGCCAGACGATCTTGGTGATCTTGGTCCACTCGCTTTCGGTTTCCATGCGAACGGCATCGAGGATTTCGCCCGGAATGCGCTGCATGCCTGCGAGGAAGACCAGCGTCGGGAAGCCGACCATGTGCCACGCATTGGCGAATATCAACGACCAGAGCGCGGTGGAATCCTGACCCAGCCAGGGCTGGGCAAGTCCGCCAAGGCCCAGCCCGCGGAACGAGATGTTGACCACGCCGAAAAGCGGATGAAGGAAGAGCTTCCAGAGAAAGCCAACGATGATGGTCGACAGTACGACCGGCAGGAAGACGGAAATCCGGTGGAAGGCAGCACCCGGCAGCTCGCGCCAGAGACAGTAGGCGAGCAGGAATCCGACGCCGTTCTGCAGCACCATCAGCGCAAAGAAGACCCAGACGTTGTGAAGGAACGCGTTGACGGTCCAATCGGCATAAGGCTGGGTGAACAGCACCTTGTAGAAGTTTGCGAAACCGACGAATTCGCCGCGCGCCAGCCCGTTCCAATGGAAAAAGGCATAGGCGAAGGCCGAAATGATCGGGTAGACGACAAACAGCGCTACGAAGGCAAGCGGCGGCACGATCAGGGCCGAAATCCAGAGCCTTCGCGAAACAAGGGGCGATCCGGGCATTACAACTCTCTTGAGATTGGAAGCGGGGCGGCTTGCAAAGCCGTCCCGCCGCTTGAGGTCACTTCTTGAACGGGGCGTACCAGTTCGCAAGGCCGGTCGTCAGGTTCTTTCCGACCTCTTCCGGGGTCGCCTTGCCGCCAAGCAGCTTCTGGATCTCGCTCTGCAGCAGGACCGAACCGGACGGCTCGCCGTAACGGAAATGGACCAGCATCAGATAGGGGATCGAGTGCTTGTTGAGGTCGGCGACTTCGCCAAGCAGCGGGTCCTTGAACGTCACGCCGGGTACTGCCGAGATGTTGTTCAGGTCGTTGGCGAACATCTGGCCGAATTCCTGGCTGGCGAGGAAGTTCAGGAACTTGACCGAAGCTTCCTTGTTCTTGCCCTTGGCGTTGGCCGCATAACCGCCGTCGAAATAGAGGGCGACGAGCTTCTCGTCCTCGGCCTTCAGGCCGGGAGCCGCGAAGATGCCCATCTTCATGTTGGGGTTCTGCTTCTTGAAGTTGGCAAGCTCGTAGGAGCCGCCGACAAACATGCCGGCCATGCCCGATGAGAAGAGCTGCTGGGCGGAAGCATAATCAAGACCGATGAAGCCGTCCGGGAAATATTTGGTGATTTCCTTGAGCTTGGTGAGTGCCCCGACATAACGCTTGTCTGTGAAGTCCGCCTTGCCAGCCATCAGGTCATCGTAGAAACCGCGGCCCATGATCGAGGATACGAGGCCGCCGACCACGACTTCGTTCTGCCAGGCGGTTGCCGTGCCGTTGGCAAACGGCATGACGCCGGCAGCCTTCAGCTTTT
The DNA here is from genome assembly GCF_056397445.1 of Neorhizobium sp. 05N33. NCBI lineage: Bacteria > Pseudomonadati > Pseudomonadota > Alphaproteobacteria > Hyphomicrobiales > Rhizobiaceae > Neorhizobium > Neorhizobium sp. 05N33. The sequence continues at coordinate 75,564 of NZ_JBFTNK010000004.1, forward strand.
CGGATGCCTTGATGAAGTCATCCCAGCTCTGCGGCTCGCTCAAGCCGTTCTTGTCGAAGATATCCTTGTTGTAAATCACCAGCATGGTCTGGCTGGCAAAGGGTACGGCGTAGGTGGTCTTGTTCGAACGCATCGTCTCCGAGGCGAGCGCCGGCGCGGTGAAGGTCGAGAGGGCCGGGACATTGGTCTTGTCCAGAGCCAGAAGATAGCCACCGCTCGCGATCGTTTCCATGCCGCCATAGGTGCGGGTGAACATCAGGTCCGGTCCCGAACCGCCAGCAAGCGCGGTCGACAGGATCGTGTTGTAGTTCGTCGCTTCGAACGTTTCGAACTTGACGGTGATGCCCGGGTTCTTCGTCTCGAAAGCGGAGATAAACTTCTGGTACTGGGCCTTATCTTCCTGCCGCCAGCTCCAGAAGGTCAATTCCTGCGCCATTGCCGGCAAAGCTGTCGCCAGGGCTCCCAAGGCTACTATCGTGCTGCAAACTAGCTTTTTCATCTGGTTCCATCCTCTTGGTATTTATAGGAGACGAAAGTGCTTTCAGGCCGCCAACCTCTCCCTCGTTGCGCGACTGAAATAGTGGATTTCCTCTGAAGCCACCGTGATGACGACCGGCGTGTCCGGAGGCAGGTCGACCGAGGCCGAGGACCGGATGCCGACCAGCGTGCCGTCGCCGAGGCGCACATACACATATGTGTTCTCGCCCAGATATTCCGTGTAGACGACGCTGCCCTTGAAGCCCTCAGTGCTTTCGTCCGTGGAGACCGTCATCGCATCCGGCCGGACGCCGATCACGAGATCCCGCTCGTCCGATTGCGGCAGGCGGGAAACGCTGACCGATCCCGATCCGGCAAGCCCGAGATTGTTGCTGTCGCGTTCAACGTTGAGAAGCGACATTCGGGGCGAGCCGATGAAGGTCGCGACGAACGTGTTGGCCGGCCGTTCGTAAAGTTCGCGCGGGCTGCCGAACTGTTCGACCTTGCCGTTGTTCATCACGACAATCCGGTCGGCAAGCGTCATCGCCTCGACCTGGTCGTGGGTGACATAGATGGTGGTGCCGCCGATCTCGCGATGGAGCCTGGCGATCTCCAGGCGCACGTCGGAGCGCAGCGCCGCATCCAAGTTGGAAAGCGGCTCGTCGAGAAGCAGGACCTTCGGCTTTCTGACCAGCGCCCGGCCGATCGCAACGCGCTGGCGCTGGCCGCCGGAAAGTTCGCGCGGCTTGCGCTTCAGGAGCGGATCGAGCCGCAGCATCTTGGAGGCTTCGTCGATGCGCTTTTCGACTTCGTCTTTCTCAAGGCCCATCAACCGTGCGCCAAAAGCCATGTTTTCGTAAACATCCATATGCGGATAGAGCGCATAAGATTGAAACACCATGGCGATGCCACGGCGCGACGGGGCAACGTCGTTCATCCGGCGATCATCGAGGTGAAACTCACCGGAACTGATCGTATCAAGGCCCGCGATCAATCTCAGCAGCGTCGATTTTCCGCATCCCGACGGGCCGACGAAAACGACGAATTCCCTGTCGGAAATCTGGAGGTCGATACCGTGCAGCACGTCGACGGATTTGAAGCTTTTCTTGATGCCGCTGAGGGTCATTCGAGCCATGCCGAAACTCCGTACTCGTCAATTCAAAGTGTGCTCGGCGGCAAGTGCCGTGAGCAATTCAGCCGTTTCAAACGGATCGCGATGAAGGATGCAATTCTGCCATCCGAGCTCGCGCGCTGCCACGACGTTTTCCTCGATGTCGTCGATGAAGATGACGTCCTTTTCCGAACATCCTTCGACTTCCGACACCGCCTGAAAAATCATCCGGTCCGGTTTTTCAAGGCCCATGTCCTGGGAGAGGTATTCGTGATCGAAATAACCAGCGCTCAGGAGGTTGTCGCTAATATAGCGCCAGTGGATCGGCTGATTGTTGCTGAGGCAGACGACGCGATGATTTTTCCTGAGCTTGCGGACGAAATCGATGAATTCGTCAAAACCTTCGGCGACATAGGCATGTTCGGCTTCATAGACGCTTTCGGCCGGCACGCCGAATATTCCGGCGAGCGCCTGCACGTAATCGGGCTCCGTCGACCGCCCCAGCCGAAAATCACGGAATATCGCCTCCGGAACGTCGCCATACCGCAATGACGGGCCTGTGCCGCCAGGCTTCGATACCGCGCGGTCACGGGAGGCCGGGTCGAGCTTCACGAACACGCCGCCAATATCAAAAATGAAGAGCTTTTCGCGTTTCTTCATGAGCCGGTTCCAGCACCACTCCCTCATCCCTTAAGTGTTAACAACCTATTAGATAATTCCGCCCTGTCAATTAAGTATGGAATTTTTTATTCGTATCGAATGTTTTCAACAGGCTGTTGCCGCCTTCGCTTCATTTTGGTCGGGGATCTACTATGGGTATTGGTGCGGGATGTAATGAGCCGCAGGCGATAAGGCCTTAGAAATACGCCTGATTTGCGGGTGAGTCGGTCATCTCGCAACGGCAATGCCGCGTGGCGGAATGGAATATAAAATTCTTTATGTTTTTACTGATGGGAATTTTCTATCGTAATCGTTTTGGTCACAAGGATCGCCGATCGAACGATCGGCGGGAAGACCGATATCCGGGTGGCCGGCATCGTAATGGCAGGCGGTTGATTGTGTTGGAGAAGCGCGGCCGCTCGGATGTTAGCGGCAGGACGGTCGTCGGTGGTGTTCGTGGCAGACGTCGTGTGTGAGAATGGCCTGTAGCCATGCCAAGACCACTACAGTCGGGCTGGCCAGGGGGCACGGCTGCTTCTCAAGGTCCGCACCACAATGCAATCGCCCTCCGCCGCGAGCGGGCCGCGGTTGAGAGGGCGACGGGATATTATCGTGGGGTACCCGATCGCCTGTATCTCTTGGAACAGGCGATCGGAGGACGGCTCGGACGAGAGCTTGGTCGGGGCGATCGTTACGCCGCGACGGGCTGGGCGGGGGCCTTGGCGCCGGTCATGAAGGCGACAGCGTCGGACATCGTGTATTCCTTCGGATCGATCACGGTCAGCCGTCGTCCAAGCCGATGAATATGGATACGGTCGGCCACTTCGAACACATGCGGCATGTTGTGCGAGATGAGCACAATCGGAATGCCGCGCGAGCGCACGTCGAGAATAAGCTCCAGAACTTTCCGGCTTTCCTTGACGCCGAGTGCGGCGGTGGGTTCATCGAGGATGATGACCTTGGAGCCGAATGCGGCGGCCCGGGCCACCGCAACGCCCTGACGCTGCCCGCCAGACAGGGTCTCGACGGCCTGGTTGATGTTCTGGATCGTCATCAGCCCGAGTTCGGTGAGCTTGTCTCGGGCCTGCTTTTCCATCGTCGGTCGGTCGAGCATACGAAACCACTGTCCGAGCATGCCCGGTTTGCGGATTTCGCGTCCGAGAAACATGTTGTCGGCGATGGATAGCGCAGGTGAGAGCGCGAGGTTCTGGTAGACGGTTTCGATACCCGCATCGCGGGCTTCGAGCGGCGACTTGAAGTGCACCGGCCGGCCTTCCAGGGTGATTTCACCCTCGTCGGGCCGCACCGCGCCGGAGATCGCCTTGATCAGCGAGGATTTGCCGGCACCGTTGTCGCCGATGACGGCGAGGATTTCACCGGGGTAGAGATCGAAATCGGCGTTGTCGAGAGCGGTCACGCGTCCGTAACGCTTGACCAGGCCGCGGGCTGTGAGGATGGGTTCGACACTCATGATTACACCGAGACCTTTCTGATCCACTGATCGATGGCGACGGCGGCGATGATGAGCCAGCCGGTCAGCATGACTTTCCATTGAGGATCGGCGCCGAGCATGTTGAGCCCCATCGACATGACGCCGACGAGCATGGCGCCGAACAGCGTGCCGAGGATAGAGCCGCGACCGCCGAACAGCGAGATGCCGCCGATCACCGTCGCGGTAATCGCCTGCAGGTTATAGTCGGTCACGGCGGAGGAGGGGGATATCGAACCGTTGCGGCCGATCGAAACCCAGGCGGCGAAGGCGGCGATGATACCGGCGATCGTGTAGACGCTGAGCAAAACCTTGCGAGTCTGGATACCAGAGAGTTTTGCTGCCTCCGGATCGTCACCGACCGCGTAGACATGCCGTCCCCAGGCCGTATGGTTGAGGATGTACCAGAGCACCGCCACGAGCAGGACCATGGCGATGACGCCAAGTGTCAGGATGGCGCTGCCTACCTTGAAATTGAGAGCGAAGAGATGGAGGAGCGGCGCCTTTTCATCCACGTCGGTGTCGCGGATCGTCTCGTTGGCGGAATAGATGAAATTCGTCGCCATGATGATGTTCCAGGAGCCGAGCGTCACGATGAACGGCGGCAGCCTCATGACCGCGACAAGGAACCCGTTGAAGAAACCGCAGATGCCGCCGGTGATCAGGCCGACAAGGATCGCGATGCCCGCGGGCATGCCGTAGGTAACGGCGAAATTGCCCATGATGACGGCCGATATCACCATCACCACACCGATCGAAAGATCGATGCCGGCGGTGAGGATGATCAGCGTCTGGGCAGAGCCGAGAATACCGACCACCGCGATCTGCTGAAGGATCAGCGTCAGCGTATAGGACGAGAAGAACCGTCCGCCGATGGCGATRCCGAAGATGATGATGGACAGGATCAGTACGATCAGCGGCACGGCAGCGGGTGTCGAATGCAGAAAATGCTGCGCGCGTTTTAAGAGAGAGACGTCCTGGCTCTCGAACGAGGCAACGCTCTTGTCGCTGCCGTCGAGAACACGCTCGAATTCCTGTGTTCCACTCATGTTTCCTCCTCCGCGCGCCGAATGCGCAGGAACCATCCGTTGAGTTCGCCCGGTCTTCGCCGGTTGCTTCCCAGCGGCCTATCAATGGTCGAAAACGGCCGGGAATCTCGCCCCGGCCGAGATGTGGTTAGATGGCGGGGATCAACCCCAGCACTTGGCCGTACCTTCCTTGACGTCGATCGACTTGACACCGGGAACCGGTTTGTCGGTGACCAGCGAGACGCCGGTGTCAAAGAAGGACTTGCCTTCGGTCGGCTTCGGCTTTTCCTTGGTGTCGGCGAACTTCTTGATCGCCTCGATGCCGAGCGATGCCATCAGCAGCGGATATTGCTGCGAGGTGGCGCCGATCACGCCTTCCTTGACCGACTTGACGCCCGGGCAACCGCCGTCGACCGAGACGATCAGCACGTTCTTTTCCATGCCGACAGCTTTCAGGGCCTGGTAGGCACCGACGGCGGCGGGCTCGTTGATCGTGTGGATGACGTTGATACCGGAATTTTTCTGGAGAAGGTTTTCCATGGCCTTGCGGCCGCCTTCCTCGTTGCCGTTGGTCACGTCGTGGCCGACGATGCGCTTGTCGGTTTCATCACCGATCTTGTCCGGGTTCTTGGGGTCGATGCCAAAGCCGATCATGAAGCCCTGGTCGCGCAAAACGTCGACCGTCGGCTGGTCCGGGGTCAGGTCCAGGAAGCCGACCTTGGCATCCTTGGCCTTGTCGCCCATGGTTTCCTTGGCCCACTGGCCGATCAGCTTGCCGGCAAGAAGGTTGTCGGTGGCAAAGGTAGCGTCGGCGGCGTTGATCGGGTCGAGCGGGGTGTCGAGGGCGATCACCAGGACGCCGGCATCACGGGCCTTCTTGACAGTCGGCACGATGCCCTTGGTGTCGGACGCGGTGATGAGAATGCCCTTGGCGCCGTCGGCGATGCAGCTTTCGATGGCTGCGACCTGGCTTTCGCTGTCGCCGTCGATCTTGCCGGCATAGGATTTCAGCGTCACGCCGAGTTCCTTGGCCTTGGCCGAGGCACCTTCCTTCATCTTGACGAAGAAGGGATTGGTGTCGGTCTTGGTGATCAGGCAGGCGGACACGCCGGCGGCCTGGGCAGGGGCGGAAAACGCGACGCCCAGGACGAGGGCGCCGAACGCGGCGGACAATACGGATTTCTTCATGGTCTCCTCCCAGAGTTAAGATTGTCCGCCATGCGGACCAAACGTTCGGACACCGGTGCCACCGAGTTCGACAGGCGTCTCCTCCAAGCCGTCCTGTGCCCTTACACCCTAATTAAGAACGAGTTGAAATAGCCTGTCAATAATTAATTCCGATTGAATTATTTATTTCTCGTGCCATAGTTTGCCGAAGTGGAGGTTCAGAATCTGGCGATCCGTGTGCGGTGCACCTTTGGGTTTAGCTCGAGATATCAAAAGGATATCCCGCATTCCCGAATGAGGTTTCTCCGTCGGTTCAAGGCTTCTGGGAGGAAGAGCCATGTCGGTTTCGGATAGTGTGGCGCAAGGCCATGCGCTGCTGGGCAATTTTACCGGCGGCTCAAATCAGGTGCGGGTGAGGGCCTATAACGAGCGGCTCGTGCTTTCGCTTGTGCGCCTGAACAGCTCGATGTCGAAGGCGGATATCACGCGACGCAGCGGGCTTTCCGCCCAGACCGTCTCGGTCATCATGCGGGCACTCGAAAAGGACGGTCTACTGTTGCGCGGTGAACCGGTGCGGGGCCGGGTGGGGCAGCCTTCGGTGCCGATGCGTCTCAATCCGGATGCTGCCTATTCGTTCGGCGTGAAGATCGGCCGGCGTAGTGCCGACCTGGTGCTGATGGATTTCGTCGGTCATATCCGGCTGCAATATCACGAGACCTATGCCTATCCGCTTCCCGGGAAGATCATCGAGATCATCACGTCCGGCATCGCCCGGCTCGAAGGCCAGTTGAATGAGGCACAGCGCGGCCGTATCGCCGGGATCGGGATCGCCGCACCGTTCGAACTCTGGAACTGGGCCGAGGAGGTGGGCGCTCCGCAAGGGGCGATGGAGGTTTGGCGCGGGTTCGATCTGCAGGCGGAAATCGCAGCTAAGGTCCAGCACGCGGTTTATCTGCAGAACGACGCGACCAGCGCCTGCGGCGCAGAACTGGTATTCGGCGTTGGCCCGTCCTATCCGGATTTCGTGTATTTCTTCATCGGATCGTTCATCGGCGGCGGGATCGTTCTGAATTCCGCGATTTTTTCCGGCCGGACCGGAACCGCCGGCGCGGTGGGGCCGCTTCCGGTGCGTGGCAAGGATGGCGAGACGCGCCAATTGCTCGACATCGCCTCGATCTTCGTTCTCGAGAACCTTCTGAAAGAGCGGAACCTGGATCCGCAGCCGCTCTGGTATTCCGCCGACGACTGGATCGATTTCGGAGAGCCGCTCGATCTGTGGATTTTCCAGACCGCGAATGCGCTTGCCCAGGCGATCGTCGCGGCGGCCTCGATCATCGATTTTGGTGCCGCCGTGATCGACGGCGGTTTTCCGGCCTGGGTGCGGCAACGGATCGTCGCCTCGACCATCGAGGCGGTGGCACGACTCGATCTTCAGGGCGTCATTATTCCCGATATCATCGAGGGAATGGTCGGCTCCCAGGCGCGGGCGATCGGCGGCGCCAGCCTGCCGATCTTTGCCAAATACCTCACCGACCAAAGCGTGCTTTTCAAGGACCTGCGCGAGATGCCGGCAGGTTCGTAGACTGCTGGCCGTCGGCCGATTCCATTGATCCCGGCGCCGTTTCGTTTGATCGGTGGAGAAGTTGCCTCAGCGGCCCTTGGCCTGGCGCCAGCGGGCGAAGTCCGTCTTGGTCTCCTCCCTGGTCGCCGGATAGAGGCCGATGATCGAGCGGCCGCTCAAGACCTCCTCGGTGACGAAATCCTCGAATGCGGTCATCTCGACCACCTCGTCGGCGATCTCGTCGGCGATGCCGGCTGGAACGATAACAACGCCTTCATTGTCGCCGACAACCACGTCGCCCGGCCAGACCGCGACGTCGCCGCAGCCGATCGGCACGTTGATATCGAGCGCCTGATGGAGTGTCAGGTTGGTCGGGGCGGAGGGGCGGTTGTGATAGGCACGGATGCCGAGTTCGGCAATTTCGGGGCTATCACGAAATCCGCCATCGGTGACGACGCCGGCGACGCCGCGCACCATCAGGCGCGACACAAGGATGGAGCCGGCGGAGGCGGCTCGGGGATCCCTGCGGCTGTCCATGACCATCACATGGCCGGCCGGGCACTGCTCGACGGCGGCGCGCTGCGGATGTTGCGGGTTCTGGAACACGGAAAGCGGGTTGAGGTCCTCACGTGCAGGGATGTAACGCAGGGTGAAGGCCTGACCGACCATGTTCTGCGGCTTTTGGGAAAGCGGCCGGACATCCTGGATGAACTGATTGCGCAGTCCACGCTTGAAGAGCGCGGTGCAGATCGTCGCGCAGCTGATGCCCTGGTATTTCTTGCGCGTGGTCTCGGAAAGAACGTAGTCGGTCATGGGTTCTCCACTCAGAAAATGTCGGGCTCGCCGGCGGTCGCGCCGAATTGCCGTTCGAGGAAATCGAAATCGCAGCCTTCATTGGCCTGCTTGATGTGCTTTGAGAACATCCAGCCATAACCGCGTTCATATTTATCGGCCGGGGCTACCCATTCGGCGCGGCGGCTGGCGAGCGTCTCTTCGTCCACCAGCATGTCGATCGAGCGGTTCGGCAGGTCGACGCGGATGATGTCGCCGGTGCGCACCAGCGACAGCGGCCCGCCGATATGGGCTTCCGGCGCCACATGCAGGATGCAGGCACCGTAGCTCGTGCCGGACATGCGGGCATCGGAAATGCGCAGCATATCGCGATAACCCTGTTTCAGGATCTTCTTCGGGATTGGCAGCATGCCCCATTCCGGCATGCCGGGACCGCCCTTCGGCCCGGCATTGCGCAGAATCAGGACGTGATCGGCGGTGACGTCCAGATCCTCGCGGTCGATCATCGCCTTCATTTCGGGATAGCTGTCGAAGACGAGGGCAGGGCCTTCGTGAACCCGCAGCCGCGGTTCGCAGGCAGAGGGCTTCATGACGCAGCCGTCCGGCGCGAGATTGCCCTTGAGAACCGCCAGCGAGCCCTCGTGGTAGATCGGGTTGGAAAGCGGGCGAATGACGTCGCTGTTGTAGACTTCCGCACCCTTCAACGTTTCGCCGAGCGGGAAACCGCTGACGGTCATGGCGTCGAGTTTCAGGAGATCCTTGATCTCCGACATCAGGGCGCGCAGGCCCCCGGCGTAATAGAAGTCTTCCATCAGGTATTTGTCACCGGTCGGACGAATGTTGGCGACAACCGGCGTCGTGCGTCCCGCCTTGTCGAGGTCGTCCAGCGTCAGCGGCACGCCGGCGCGGCGGGCCATCGACAGGAGATGGACAACGGCATTGGTGGAACAGCCGGTCGCCATGGCGACGGTCGTGGCGTTGTGGACCGCGTCGGCCGTGATGATCTTGTCCGGAGTCAACTCATCCCAGACCATTTCGACGATCCGGCGGCCACACCGCGTGCTCATGCGGATATGGTTGACGTCGGCGGCGGGAATGGAACTGGCACCAGGGAGCGTTAGGCCGAGCGCCTCAGCGATCGCGGTCATCGTGCTTGCGGTGCCGAAGGTCATGCAATGGCCGTAGGAACGGGCAATGCCTTCCTCGACACCGGTCCATTGTTCTTCGGAAATCGTGCCGGCGCGGCGCTCGTCCCAGTATTTCCAGGCGTCAGAACCGGAGCCCAGCCATTCGCCTTTGTAGTTGCCGCGCAGCATCGGGCCGGCGGGCAGGAAGATCATCGGGAAACCGGCGCTGATGGCGCCCATGACGAGGGCAGGGGTGGTCTTGTCGCAGCCGCCCATCAGCACTGCCCCGTCGACCGGGTGGGCGCGCAACAGCTCTTCCGTCTCCATGGCGAGGAAGTTGCGGTAGAGCATGGAGGTCGGCTTCAGCGCGCTTTCGGAGAGCGACTGCACCGGCAGTTCCACCGGAAAGCCGCCCGCCTGCAGGACGCCGCGCTTCACATGCTCGACGCGGTCCTTGAAATGGGAGTGGCAGGCGTTGAGGTCAGACCAGGTATTGAGGATGGCGATGATCGGCTTTTTGCCCCAATCCTTCTCGTCATAACCCATCTGCATCATGCGGGAGCGATGTCCCGACGAACGAAGATCATCCGGCGCGAACCAACGTGCGCTGCGGAGATTGGCTGTTTCCTTAGTCATGCTTGCTCTTCCAGAAATCCTGCCATCATTCCGGTATCGATTATGTTTCGATCCGGGGACGGAGCTCCTCCCGCCCGGCATCAACTTAAACAGGGTTTCGGCAAATTGATATATCAAGTTTCAGATTTCTGCCTTGATATATCAAATTTCAGGTGGTAGATCAGCGCCATAAGCATGGAGGATATGAATGGGAGGTGACGACGCACTTCTGCCCGTGGAGCCGGTTTTTCTGAAAAGCCTGCGCGACCACGTCTATGGCCTAGTGCGCGACGCCATTCTTGCCGGCCGACTGAAGGGTGGCGAAAAGCTCAACGAGCGTCATCTCGCCGGTCAGCTTGGCATCAGCACGACGCCGCTGAAGGAGGCCTTGCGCGTACTCGAAGCCGAAGGCCTGGTGCGATCGGAGCCCCGCCGTGGGATCTACATCACCTTCAATGCCGGCCAGGCGGAAGAGATGATGCTGGCGCGTGCCGCGCTCGAAAGCATGATCGCTCGCCAGGCCGCCAAGCGGGTGACGGATGAAGATATTGCCCTGATGCGCGAGCTCATCGTCGAGATGCGGGCCGGTCTCGAGACGGTGGATGTGCTGCAGTTCATCGCTCTCAACGAGCGCTTCCATAACGCCATCCATGAAGCGTCTGGCTGCGGCTATCTGCGCCGCCTGCAGGGCGGCCAGAACATCTACACCCATGCGGCCCGTCTCAGCGTGCTGTCGGAAGAGCGGGAGCGCTTCCTCGCGGTCGAGGAACATCAGGCCATCGCCAACGCGATCGCCGCCCGCGAGCCGGATCTCGCCGAGCGGCTGATGCGCGACCACGTCATTCGCTCGGGCGAGAAACATCTTCTCCGGGTGTAGCAAGTCGGGAATGGGGGAAACGGACATGAATATCCGCGATTACAAGCGTGTCCTCACGGGCATTTCGGGCGTCCACGTGACTGCCTACGACAACCAGGGGGCGATCGATCCTCACTTGACCGGCAAGATCATCCGCCGCATTGCCGACGCGGGCATTCACAATATCGTCTGCGGCGGCAATACCGGCGAGTTCTACAGCCTTCAGCATGAGGAAGTGCTTCGCCTGCAGGCTATCTGCGTCGCAGCTGTCGAGGGCAAGACAGTCGTCACCGCCGCAGCCGGCCGTTCGGTCGGCGAAGCGATTGCGACCGCCAAGTCGGCCAAGCGTGAAGGCGCTCAGGGAGTGATGGTCCATCACCCGCTCGATCCATTCGCCGCCCCCTGCTCGCAGGCCGACTATTTCATCGCCATCGCCGAAGCTTCGGAACTGCCGCTCGTCGCCTATGTGCGGTCCAATGCGATGGCCGTCGACGATCTTGCCCGCATTGCCACCCATCCCAACATTGCCGGCGTCAAGTTCGCCTCGACCGACATGATGCTGTTTTCCGAATGCGTGCGGGCGACCGAGGGCACGGATGCGGTCTGGGTCTGCGGTCTCGCCGAGGGCTGGGCGGCACCTTTTTACGCACTCGGCGCCAAAGGCTTCACGTCCGGCCTCGTCAATATCGATCCGGCCCGGTCGCTGGCGATCTGGAATGCGCTCGAAGCGGGCGACTATGCCAGGACGCGGGCGCTGGTCGCCAAGATTGCAGGCTTCGAAACGTTGCGCACTAAGTTCAACAACGGCGCCAATGTCACGGTCGTCAAGGAGGCTTTGGCCTTGCGAGGCGAAAACCTCGGGCCGGTGCGTCTGCCGGGCCTGCCGGCGCTCGATGCCGCCGACCGCGATCGCCTCGAACAGATCTTAAAGGGCTGGGAACCTGTCGCCGCCTGAGCGGCGAAGGAGAAGGCCTCGCGAATACCGGCGTTCCTGGCGCCGTTCACTGATCCCGCGCCGACGGATCACCCGCCGGCCCGTCCTTCGTTCATCCGGATAGACCCCATGAAAATCACAGCGCTCGAAACCGTCCAACTTCCCAGCCTGAGCAATATCATCTGGCTTCGCATCCATACGGACGAAGGGATCATCGGCCTCGGCGAGACCTTTCGCGGGGCGGATGCCGTCGCGACCTACCTGCATGCGGAAGTCGCGCCGGCGCTGATCGGTAAGAACCCGCTGGAGATCGATCGGATTTCCAAACAGCTGACAGAAACCTATGTGGGCTTCCGTTCCTCGGGCGTCGAAATCCGCGCGGCATCCGCCGTCGATATCGCGCTCTGGGACATTCTCGGCAAGGTCACGAACCAGCCGATCCACCAGCTTCTCGGTGGCCTCTCGCGGCCGTCGATCCGCACCTACAACACCTGCGCCGGCTATTCCTACAACAGCCGCGGCTCGCGCCGCTATATCGGTGATGCCGACAAGCCCCAAGGCCCCTATGACGATCAGGTCGCCTTCACCAACGATGCGGGGGCGCTTGCCGAAAGCCTGCTGTCCGAAGGTATCACCGCCATGAAGATCTGGCCGCTCGATCCGTTCGCGGTCGCCAGCGGCGGCAATTTCATTCATCGGGATGACCTCGAAAAAGGGCTCGAGCCGTTCCGCAAGATCCGCGACGCGGTCGGCAACAAGATGGAAGTGATGGTCGAGCTGCATTCGATGTGGGATTTGCCGTCGGCGCTGGCGATTGCCCGCGAGATCAAGGAATTCCGCCCCTTCTGGATGGAGGACCCGATCAAGATGCAGGATACGGAAGCGCTGGTGATCTATGCGGAGCGCTCGGGCCTGCCGGTCTGCGCCAGCGAGACGCTGGCAACCCGTGCCCAGTTCGTCGAACTGCTGCGCAAGAATGCCGTCGACTACGCCATGCTCGACATTTCCTGGTGCGGTGGTTTGAGCGAGGCGAAGAAGATCGCCACGATGGCGGAGGCATTCCAGCGGCCGATCGCGCCGCATGACTGCACCGGCCCGGTCGTGTTCACCGCCTCGATCCATCTGGCGCTCAACGCGCCGAACGCAGTCTTCCAAGAGTCGGTACGCGCCTATTACTCGACTTGGTACCGCGATCTCGTCACAGTCATGCCGCGTATCGAAAACGGCCAGATCTATCCGTTCGAAGGAGCGGGCCTCGGGCTGGAACTCAGCGATTACGTGCTCGACAATCCCGACGTCATCCGCCGCACCACCAAGGTCGGCGACCTGTGATGCGTTTCGAACCGGTCGGTCGCCTCAGTCTCGGGCTTGGCGAAGGCCCGGTCTGGGACGAAAGACGCAATCTCGTCTTTCTCTGCGACATCCCGACCGGCCGGCTGCTGGCGATCCGGCTCGGCGAGGGCCAGGTCGACGAGTGGGTTCTCGGTACCAATGTCTGTTCGCTCGGGCTTTGTGAAAGCGGCCGGCTGGTCGTGTCGCTGATGCGTGAGATTATTCTCTTCGACCCGGAGACCGGGGAGCGTCAGACGCTCGCGCATCTCGACGGCGAGCTTGAGACCAATCGGCTCAATGATGGCAAAGTGGGACCGGACGGCGCCTTCTGGGTCGGCACGACCGACCAGCGGCCGGAGCGGCAGCCGGTCTGTTCGCTTTACCGCATCGGTGCGGACGGCAAGTTTGCCGTCAAGAAGAGCGGGCTTTTGATCTCGAACGGGCTCGCCTGGTCGCCGGACGGCACGAGCATGTATCACTCGGATTCGGGCGGCCAGTGGATCGAGCGGCATGATTTCGACGTGGCTACGGGCGAGATCGGCGAAGGCGTCCGGATCGCCATGCCCGGCGAAGCGGATGGGCGGCCGGATGGCGGCGCGACCGATGCCGACGGCTTCTACTGGAGTGCCGGCGTTTCGGCCGGATATCTCAACCGCTATTCGCCGGAGGGCGTGGTGGTCGGCAAATATCCGCTGCCGGTGGCGACGCCGACCATGCCGTGTTTCTGCGGCCCTGATCTCAAGACGCTGCTCGTCACGTCGCACCGCTATCTTTCGCCGGAGAGGCTGGAGGCTTATCCCTTGAGCGGCGCGGTGCTGGTCGCATCCTCGCCGGTCGCCGGGGTGCCGGTCGCACGTATGAAAGGATTTTGACATGGATTTCGACAAGGCCAACAAGATCGATGACTGACGTATCCATTTACACGCTCGAGGCTGACCGTTGCGAACTGGTTGTCGATGCCGGCCACGGAGCCAGCCTCACCTCCTTCCGGTGGCGAAAGCCGGATGGTGACTGGTTCGAGATCCTGCATGCCTGCCCGCCGGCGCAGGTCGCATTGACCGGTGGCTCTTTCATCATGGCACCGTTCGCCAACCGGCTGGATGGAGGCCGCTTCCTGAACGCCGACGGACCGGTCGAGGTCCCGCTCAACCGGCCGGAACAGAACATGGCGCTGCACGGATTTTCCCGCGACAGGGCCTGGCAGGTTATCGAGGTCACCGAAAACACGCTGACCCTGGCTGACGACTTTACTGACGAGGCGATCCCCTTCGCCTATCGGCTGGTGCAGCATATCTCGATCGGGCCGGGTGGCGCCGAACTGTCGTTGACACTGACCAACACTGCGAACCGCACGCTTCCCTATGGCATGGGTTTTCATCCCTGGTTCCGCAAGGAGGATGAAACCTGGCTGAACTTCGACGCTGAGATTGGTTTCGGCCGTGATCAACGAGGCTTGCCGACCGAGGCCGTTCCAGCCAATAGGGGCCCCGATTTTGCCCACGGTCTCGATACGTCGAAGATGCCGTGGTTCGACGGGCATTTTTCGGAATGGGCACCACGCCGGGCAGTCCTCGAGTGGCGACGGGCCGGGGTCAGCATGACGCTTTCGGCGACCGGAGCCCTGACCAACCTGCATGTCTACGTGCCCGACGATCGGCCCATTCTCTGCGTCGAACCCGTCAGCCACGTGCCCGACGTCCACAATCGACGGGAACTGGCGCGATACGGCGACCTTGAATGGTTGGCACTTGGAGAAACTATCGCGGGATCCATGGTTTTTCGGTTCTCCTGAGCGGAAGAACCATCATTTCTGTTTTTGCTGCGGATCTTGTGAGCTAGACCGTTCGGCGGATAAAAATGCACCGCACAAAATATTTGTTGGATGCGCCCTTCCAGAACTCGCACATTGCATAAGTCGCCCTACATAACAGTGGCTTTTATGTGTTCCAGGCCAAGTCAAACGAGGTGGTGACTGGCGATCCGGAGGGAAATTCTGTCATGTCTTTGAAGAAAATGCTTTTGGGCATAGCTTTTGCGCTAGGCGTCTCGGCCACCATGGCGAATGCCCAGGTCGTCGTGTCATCCAAGATCGATACCGAAGGCGGGGTGCTGGGCAATATCATCCTTGCCATGCTGAAGGCGAACAACATCCAGACCACCGATCGTATCCAGCTCGGAGCGACGCCTGTGGTGCGCAAGGCGATCACCGCCGGCGAGATTGACATCTATCCGGAATATACCGGTAACGGCGCTTTCTTCTTCGAAAAGGGCGACGATCCGGCCTGGAAGAACCCGCAAAAGGCCTATGAAGCGGTCAAGAAGCTCGATTACGACGCCAACAAGATCGTCTGGCTGACGCCGTCTTCGGCCAACAACACCTGGGCGATCGCGGTGCGCAAGGATGTCGCGGATGCCAACAAGCTGAAGACGCTGACCGATTTCGGCAAATATGTCGCCGGCGGCGGCAAGATCGTGCTGGCGGCATCGTCCGAGTTCGTCAATTCGGCCGCAGCCCTGCCGGCCTTCCAGACCACCTACGGCTTCAAGCTGAAACCCGACCAGCTGATCACGCTCTCGGGCGGTGATACGGCTGCGACCATCGGTGCGGCCGCCAACCAGACCAACAATGCCAATGCCGCCATGGTCTACGGCACCGACGGCGGCATCGCGCCTTCCGGGCTCGTTGTTCTCGAAGACGACAAGGGCGTTCAGCCGGTCTATCAGCCGACCCCGATCATCCGCGAGGCAGTGCTCAAAAAGAACCCGACCATCGAAGCGGTGCTGAAGCCGGTCTTCGCCAAGCTCGACCTCGTCACGCTGCAGGACCTCAACGGCCGCGTGCAGGTGGGCGGCGAACCGGCCAAGGCGGTTGCCGAGGATTTCCTCAAGAAGAACGGTTTCCTGAAATAATTCCTTTTCGGACCGGTTTCGTGTCAACATGGGCCGGGCGTTGGAACGCCCGGCTTTTTCGTCGATCATAGGGTCGGTTTATGAGGGGCATGGGTCGGTTTGAGAGTTCGGTTCGATAAGCTCGGCATCGTCATCGCCCTTCTAGCCGCCTACGGCGCGCTCTGGGCGTCGTTTGCGACGCTCAAGCCCAATCGCATCGTGCAGGGCCAGGCGGAGGCGATGCTTCAGTCGCTGCCGGCTTGGGCGGGTTGGGGTCTGATCGGTGTGCTGGTTCTTGCGACCGCAGCAGCACTCTTCCGCACTTCCCCTTGGATTAAGCTCCTTGCAGCCGTCGTGGCGTTGGCGGCGCTGACGCTTTCGATCGGATACGCGGCGACTTTCCTGACGCCGACCGGCAATACCTATGCCCGCGTCTCACCCGCTTCGGGCTTCTGGATCCTGCTGTTCGCCTTTGCGCTTTTGGCTGCCGATGCGATCACGCGGCTCGATCCGCCGCCGGCGATGCGGGTCCTGTTTCTGGTCCTGGCGGCGGCTGCGATCGGCGGGCTGCTGATGTCGGGAAGCTGGAACGGGCTGTCGATCATGAAGGAATATGCGGGCCGCGCCGATGTCTTCTGGGTCGAAGCGAGCAAGCATGTGGAATTGGCGCTGGGCTCGCTGTTTGCTGCCGTTCTAGTGGGCTTGCCGCTCGGTATCCTCTGTCATCGGGTGGCGCCGCTGAGGGACGGCGTGCTCAACACGCTGAACCTCGTCCAGACCATCCCGTCGATCGCGCTTTTCGGCCTGTTGATTGCGCCGCTTGGCTGGATCGCCGCCAATGTGCCGGGGGCTGCGGCGATCGGCATCCGCGGCATCGGGGTGGCGCCTGCCTTTGTCGCGCTGTTTCTCTATTCACTGCTGCCTGTCGTCGCCAACACCGTCGTCGGGCTTGCAGGCGTGCCGCGCGCGGCAAACGACGCTGCCCGCGGCATCGGCATGACCGGCCGGCAGCGGCTGTTCAAGATCGAGTTCCCACTGGCGCTGCCGGTGATCCTGACCGCGATCCGCATCGTGCTCGTCCAGAATATCGGCATGGCGACGATTGCCGCGCTGATCGGCGGCGGCGGTTTCGGCGTCTTCGTCTTCCAGGGCATCGGCCAGACAGCGATGGACCTTGTCCTGCTTGGCGCCGTGCCGACCGTGGCGCTCGCCTTTGCCTCGGCGGTCGTCCTCGACGCGCTGATCGAGATGAACTCCCGCGTCCCCAACGGAGCCAGATCCGCATGATCGAGATCGATGCCATCACCAAGCGCTATGACGGTATCGCCGTCGTCGACAATGTCTCGATGGTGATCGAGCCGCGCACTGTCACGGTTGTCGTCGGCACGTCCGGCTCCGGCAAGACGACGCTGATCCGGATGATCAACCGGCTGGTGGAAGCGACCGAAGGGGCCATCCGGCTCGATGGCGAGGACAACCGGTCCATCCCGGGCTACGAGTTGCGGCGCCGGATCGGTTACGCCATCCAGGGCCATGGGCTTTTCCCGCACCGGACGGTGGCGCAGAACATTGCGACGGTGCCCGGCCTGCTCGGCTGGACGAAGGCCCGCACCGACGCCAAGGTCGAGGAATTGCTGACGCTCTTCCAGCTTGAGCCGAAGACGTTCGGGCCGCGTTATCCGCATGAACTCTCCGGCGGCCAGCAGCAGCGCGTCGGGGTGGCGCGGGCGCTTGCGGCCGAACCGAACGTGCTGTTGATGGACGAGCCCTTCGGGGCGCTCGATCCGATCATCCGCGCCAAGGCGCAGGACGATCTGCTGGCGATCCAGAAACATTTCGGCACGACGATTGTCCTGGTGACCCATGACATGAACGAGGCTTTCCATCTCGCCGACAAGATTGCCGTGATGGACAAGGGCAGGGTGGTGCAATACGGGCCGCCGGCCGAACTCGTCCGTGCGCCGGCAACGCCCTTCGTCGAGACGCTGATCGGCGATGCGGAACGGCCGTTCCGGCTGCTTTCGATTGCAAAGGCTGGCGCTGCGGCAGAGCCGGGCGAGGCGGAAGGCGAGCCGATCCGCGAGGACAGGAGCCAGCAGGAGGCGCTTGCAGACCTGATCTGGAGCGGCCGCGATGCGCTTCCGGTCATCTCCAGGAGCGGCGCTCCGATGGGGCGGGTGACGCTTGACGCGATCCTCAAGCGCGCCGCGAGGCCGCGATGAGGGCTTGGGTGCCGACCATCCTGCGCAGCCTTTTGCTTCTCGTGCTGATCGCCTTCCTGGTCTCGCCGGAAAGTTTTGAGCCGCTGCTGAAGCCGCTCGTGCAGCCGAACGCACCGGCGATCTACAATCAGGGCAGCCTGCTCAGCCTGACGCTGCTGCATCTGCGGACGGTCTTCATCGCGACGATGGCGGCGACGATCATCGCCGTGTTTCTGGCGATCCTCGTCACCAGGCCGTTCGGGGCGGAGTTCCTGGCGCTTTCCCGCAGCCTCGTCAATATCGGCCAGACGTTTCCGCCGGTCGCGGTTCTGGCGCTTGCCGTGCCGGCCGTCGGTTTCGGCGAGAAGCCGACGCTGATTGCGCTGTTTCTCTATGGGCTTCTGCCGATTTTCGAAAACACGCTGACGGCGCTCACCAACCTACCACGGTCTGTGATGGAGGCGGCGCGCGGTTCCGGCATGACACCTTTTCAGCGGCTCATCCAGGTCGAGTTGCCGCTGTCCTTGCCGGTGATCGTCGCCGGCATCCGGTTATCGGTGGTGATCAGTCTCGCCACCGCGACGATCGGTTCGACGGTCGCGGCAAAGACCCTCGGCGAAGTGATCATTGCCGGACTGCAGTCCAACAACCTCGCCTTCGTGCTGCAGGGCGGGCTGATCGTCGGCGCACTGGCCGTGCTGATCTATGATGGACTCTCGGCGGCCGAGGCGATGATCGCCCGCCGGACGGGTGCCGCCTAACCGTGGCTGGAATCGGTCGGCACGACCGGTTCGACATCCTGTTTCAGGTTGCCGCGATGGAAGATGAACAGCCCGGCGATGACGATGATGCCGGCGCCCGTCAGCGTCTGGACATCCGGGAAATCGCCGAAGAAAATCCAGCCGAGCACGATCGCCCAGAGCAGCAGCGTATATTGCAGCGGTGCCAGCACCGAGGCCGGCGCCAGTTTCAGCGAGCGGGTGATCAGCAGATGCGCGCCGCAGGAGACGATGCCGAGCAGGAGCAGGGCAAGCAGTTCTCCGGTATTGAACGGGCTCCAGTTCCCAACTGTGAGGAACGCGCCGGCCACGAGGCAGGCAAGGGTCTGCCATGTGACGAGCGTCGCATCCGGTGTCGAGCGGAGCGTGCGGTTCAGCACCAGCGTCAGCGCGAAGGAAAGGCTGCCGATCAGGCCGAAGATCGACGGCAATGACAGCATTTCCGAGGAGGGACGCAGGGCGATCACCACGCCGATGAAGCCGATCAGGACGGCGAGCCAGCGCCGCCAGCCGATGCGCTCGCCGAGCAGGAAATGCGACAGGGCGGCCACGTAGATCGGGCCGGCCATGTAGAAGGTCATGACGTCGGCGAGTGGCATGTAGGCGACGGCGGCGTAGAAAAGCCCGGTGTCGGCTGTCGCCAGCACGATGCGCAGCACATGCAGCGGCGGTTTCTCGACCTTGTAGAGTGCCGAAATCGGCTGACGGGCGAGCATCGGGCCGAGCACGAAAAAGGCGCCGACCGACCGGATCAGCAGGACCTGTCCAACCGAAAAGCTCGCCACCAGCCATTTGCCCATGGCGTCATTCAAGGCGAACATGAAGTCGCCGAGCAGCATCAGCAGTATGCCTGCCATTACCGCATTGCTCGCTATCGCCGAGACCGCTCTCTTGTTCATGCTGCGCGAGCGCTCCCGACTCTGATCCTGCAATTTGAAAGTGCGGACTTACCCGGCGAGCCTGCCACCTTGCAAGGGCCTTGGTGCACCGGTGGTTGTGGGAAAACTGATCGGCAGGCCGCGCAACACGCGTACCGCGAGGAACGCGAAGCACTCGGCCTCGACCGCATCGCCGCGCCAGCCGAGCGTATCGGCGGAAACGGCCTTCACGCCGGCACGGTTTTCGAGCATCGACATGATCGTCGGGTTGTGACGGCCGCCGCCGCTGACGATCAGCCGCTTTGGCCGGTGCGGCAGCAGATCGAGCGCCTTGCCGACTGCAGATGCGGTGAAGGCTGAAAGGGTTGCCGCGCCGGCGGCGTCGTCAAGGCCGTCCGCCATGGCCGCGGTGAAATCGAAACGATCGAGCGATTTCGGATAGGGCGCCGTGAGGTAGGGATGCTCGAGAAGCTTTGCGAGGCGTTCCTCGTCGACTTTGCCGGAGGCGCCGAGCGCGCCGTTGCGGTCCATCTCGCCAAGGCCGCGTGCCTTGATGAAGTCGTTGAGCGGCGCATTGGCCGGGCCGGTATCGAAGGCGATCATCAGATCCCTGCCATCCCACCAGGTGATGTTGGCGACGCCGCCGAGATTGAGCACGGCCGTATCGCCGCTGGTATCGACGCCGCGCAGCAGAGCCGAATGATAGGCGGCGGCAAGCGGCGCGCCCTGGCCACCCGCCCGCACGTCCGCCGAGCGGAAATCGTAGGCGACCTTGGTGCCGAGGATCGAGGCCATCAGCTCGCCATCGCCGAGCTGGCGGGTGTCGCCGAGCCTGTCTTTGGTGGGTGCCCGGTGCAGCACGCTCTGGCCGTGGAAACCGACGATGCCGATATCGGCCATGGTCAGCCCCGTGCTTTCGACCAGTTCCCTGACGGCGTAGGACTGCGCCTTTGTCAGCGCCTGTTCGGCCTCACGGAATATCGCCGGATCCGGTCCTTCGAAATTCCAGACGCGGGCCTGAGCGAGCGTCTCCTCCAGGAGGGTGCGGATTTCCGGCGGGTAGGGGGCGAGCGTATAGGCGCCGAAAGTGTCGATCGTCTCGCCGTCCGTCTTCAGGAGCGCCACGTCGATATTGCCGTCGAGGACGGTTCCGGTCATCAGGCCGACGGCCCAGATTGGCTCCATGATCAGCTCCTCAGGCTTGGTTCACGAGATTGCAGACCGCCTGCCGCAAGGCCAGGATGCCGCTGTCGAAATGGCGGGTCGGATGGATGCGGTTGGTGAGCAGGGTCACGGCACGGCCCCTGTCGAAATCGATCAGCAGGCTTGTGCCGGTAAAGCCCGTATGGCCGATCGTTCCGGGGTTGCACAGGTTTCCGCCCCACCAGTCGGCATAGGGATGTTCCCAGCCATGGGTCCGCCTGTTCGAGAGCGGCGCGCGCATCAGCGCGATCGCATTCCCGGACGCGCCGGTGCCGTCGAGCAGGCTTTCGGCGAAGTCCAGAACAGACGTGACGGTACCGAACAGGCCGGCATGGCCGGAACCCTGCAGCGCCGAGCAATTTTCGTCGTGCGCTTCGCCCGACAGGATCCGCTGCCGCCAGGCGCAGTCTTCCGTGGCGGCCGAATTTTCCGGATCGGCAGACCAGGCGAAGCCTGGGCCGGGATCGAGGTCGCGGATCGTCTTCTTTGCCAGCCGTTCGAGCGCGAAGCCGAGCAGGATGAAGTTGATGTCGGAATAGACCGGCGGACCGGCCTTCCATTCCCGCTGCAGGATAAAGGCGCGGAGCAGGTCCGGATCGCGGCCGTAGGTGTAGATCGGCTCGACACCCGGGAACGGCGTCTGGTGGCCGAGGCACTGTCGGAAGGTGATCTTCCGCTCCCAGGACTCTGAATTGTATTGGCGCAGGTCCGGCAGCAGGGTGATGAGCGGTGCGTCGAGATCGATCGTGCCGTCGTCGGCAAGCTTCAGGATGCGCGTCGTGGTGAATATCACCTTGGTGAGCGAGGCGAGATCGAACCAGGTATCCACGGTCATCGGACGCTCAATCGGAACAACCTGCGCCGAGCCGACGGCGCGGGTCATGCGCCCGTGTTTCAGATCGACGATGCCGAGCACTCCGCACGGAATACGCTTGTCGGCGACGGATTTTTCGAGCGGGGCGAAGGCGCGCTCGAAGACGGCGGCGAGTTCGGGACTGGCGGAAGCTTTGTCTTTCATATCGTTACATCCTCAGGCTTCCGCCCGCGCCCGGTGATCCGGTCCATAGGCCTGCCACTCGGCGGGCGGCGGCTCAAAACCCGGTGGCCGAACCAGAGACGGGACCTGGCGCGTATCGAGTTCGAAATGCTGGTTGCGGCGCTCGATGCTCGGCACGGCGGAAATCAGCCGCTTGGTGTAGGAATGCCGCGGGTTGGACAAAATCGAGGCAGCATTGCCGATCTCGACGATCTGGCCCGCATAAAGCACCGCGATGCGGTGGGCGATACGCTCGACGACCGCCATGTCGTGCGACACGAACAGATAGGCGAGGCCATATTCGTGCTGCAGGTCGACCAGCAGTTCCAGCACCTTGGCCTGGACCGAGACGTCTAGCGCCGAGACAGCCTCGTCGAGCACGACGATCGACGGATTGAGCATCAGCGCGCGGGCGATGCAGAGGCGCTGGCGCTGGCCGCCGGAGAACTCGTGCGGGTAGCGCAGCAGGCTATTTTCGGGCAGGCCGACGCGCTTCAGCAGCGCCACCATTTTCGCCCGCGTTCCGGTGTCGATCCGGCCACCGGCGGCGATCACCGGTTCGGCGAGGATGCTGTCGATCCGCAGGCGCGGATTGAGCGAGGCGTAGGGGTTCTGGAAGACCATCTGCACGGACGGGTCGCTGCCGTCCACGATCGCTCCGTTGTTGGCGGAGAAGCTGCCGCGCGTCGGCTTCACGAGCCCCAGGATGGCGCGGGCGGTCGTCGACTTGCCGGAGCCGCTTTCGCCGACGATCGCCAGCGTTTCGCCCGGCATCAGGTCGAAGCCGACATTCTCGACGGCATGGACAGAGCCCGGCGAACGGCTGAGAATGCTGCCTGCCACCTTGAAGCGCACCGTCAGGCCATCGACCGTCAGCGCGGGCGCGATCGCCTCTGACTGCGTGCGGCTGAAATCCGAGCGCGCAGCGCGGCCGGATTCGAAATGCGGCACGGCGCTCAGGAGATGTTGCGTATAGGGATGTTTCGGCTGGTCGAGGATGTCGCCGAGCGGTCCCTGCTCGACCGCTTCGCCGGCCTGCATGACCATGACCTTGTCGGCAATGCCGGCGACGAGGCCGATGTCATGGGTGATGAAGATCATCCCCATGTCGGTCTCGCGCTTCAGCTCGCCGAGCAGCGCCATGATCTGGGCCTGGACGGTCACGTCGAGCGCGGTCGTCGGCTCGTCGGCGATCAGCAGGCGCGGATTGCAGGCGAGCGCCATGGCGATCATGACGCGCTGGAGCATGCCGCCGGAAAGCTGGTTCGGAGTGTATTTGAGGCGCCGCGTGGCATCGGGAATACGGACCCGATCGAGTGCGTCCTTGGCGGCGGCCGTCGCCTGGCGCCCGGTCAGCCCGCGATGCAGGCGAAACGATTCCTCGATCTGGCGGCCGATCGTCAGCACCGGGTTCAGCGAGGTCATCGGCTCCTGGAAGATCATGCCGATCTCGGAACCGCGGATTTTTTCGAGCACCGGCTCTTGCGCCTTGGTGATGTCGAGCACGCTGCCATCGGCCCGTTTCAGGGTGATCGAACCGCCGATGATCCGGCCGCCGCCGAAATCGACGAGACGGTTGATGGAGAGCGCCGTGACCGATTTGCCGGAGCCGCTTTCGCCAACGATCGCCAGCGTCTCGCCGGCGTTGAGGTCGAAGCTGACGCCCTTGACGATCTCGTTCTGCTTCGGATCACGCCCGAAGCCCACACGCAGACCGGATACCGAGAGAAGCGATGTCATGGCGCGGACCTCCGCGTCTTGGGGTCGAGGATGTCGCGCAAGGCGTCACCGAGCAGGTTGAAGCCGAGAATGCTGATCATGATGGCGACCGCCGGGAAGATCAGCAGCCAGGGTGCGTTTTCCATCAGGTTGCGGCTGTCGGCGAGCATCAGGCCCAGCGAGGAGGCCGGCGGCTGGGTGCCGAGGCCGAGGAAGCTCAAGCCTGCCTCGGTCAGCAGCGACCAGGCGAGCGCCAGCGTCACCTGAACGGTCAGTGGTGCCACCAGGTTGAGGAGCAGATGCCGGGTCAGGATGTAGCGCCGGCTCGAACCAAAGGTGCGGGCAGCGTCGACGAATTCGCGGGCCTTGATCGAAAGCGCCGGGCCACGCACCACGCGGGTGAAGATCGGCGTGTAGACGATGGCGATCGCAGCCACGCTCGTCCAGGTGCCGGGGCCGACAACGGCGATGATCAGGAGGGCGAGGAGGATGGCCGGGAAGGCGAGCAGTACGTCCATGATGCGCATGACGATGCCGTCCCAGGCCTTGCCGAACCAGGCGGCGGTCAGGCCGAGCACGGTTCCGGCGAGCGTCGCCAGCGCCACCGAGCAGAAGGCGACGAGGAAGGACTGGCCGATGCCGTTCATCAGCCGGCTGGCGACATCGCGGCCGAACAGGTCGGTGCCCATCCAGTAGGCCGCGTTCGGCGCATGCAGCCTGTCGATGCGGAACTGCTGCAGCGGATTGTGAGGGGTGACGCCGAACATGCCAAGCAGCGCGACGACGACATAGATCACCACGATCGTACCGCCGATCCTGCCGCTGGAATGGCTGAAAATTGCACGCAGCATCGACATCAGTTGCCTTCTCCGAGCCGGATGCGTGGATCAAGCGTCACATAGGCGAGGTCGACGAGCAGGTTGACCACCATGAAGTTGAAGGCAATGAACAGTACGCAGCCCTGCACCAGCGCATAATCGCGCTGCAGGATCGCTTCGAGCACCAGTCGGCCAAGACCGGGCAGGGCGTAGATTTGCTCGACCAGCACGGCGCCGCCGAGCAGATAGCCGAATTCGACGCCGCTCAAGGTGACGACCGGGATCAGTGCGTTCGGCAAGGCATGGCGCCAGATGACGCTGCGTTTCGGCACGCCCTTGGAGCGGGCGGTGCGGACATAGTCGTCGGAGAGGACATCCAGCATGGCGGAGCGCGAGATGCGGGTGACGGAGGCGGCGAAGGCAAAACCGAGCGTGATCGCCGGCAGGATCATCTGGCCGAGATTGCGCAAGGGGTCGGTGAAGAACGGCGTGAACTCGCCCATGGTCGGCAGGATGCCGAAACCGGCCGACAGCGCATAGATGATCAGCAGGCCGACAACGAAGTTGGGTGTCGACTGGCCGATCATCGCGAAGATGCGCACCGCCAGATCGGAGATTTTTTCGTTGCGGGTGGCGGCGAACACGCCGGCCGGCAGGCCGACGAGCAGCGCTACGCACATGGACATCAATGCGAGTTGCAGCGTCAGCGGGAAACGTTCGAGGATGATGGTGAGCGCGGGCTTGCCATGGATGACGGAAATGCCGAGATCGCCCTGGAGGACGCCGAGAAGCCAGCTCCAGTATTGCACCAGGATCGGCTTGTCGATGCCGAAATAGGCTGAGAGCGCCGCCCTCTGCGCCGGCGTTAGCAGGCCGGCTTCGGTGCCGAGCATCGCGGTGATCGCGTCCCCCGGCACCAATCGAATTGCGACGAACACGAGGATGGAGACCCCGAGCATCACGAGCGGAAACGTCAACAGCCGTCGCGCCAGGTAACTCATTCGCCCACCAACCTCGTATCCGTCATGCTTTCGCGACTACTGCAACGTGACCTTGCTCAGGCCGAACAGCGAGCCTTCCGGCGTCGGCACGAAGCCCTGAACATTCTTCTGCTGTGCGGTGTAGCTGTAGGACGTGTAGAGCCAGGCCCAGGGGGCGACTTCGACGAGGTGCTTTTCGAAATCGGCGAAGATGACCTTGCGCTTGGCAGGGTCGGTCTCTACGCGGCCCTTCTGCATCAGGCTGTCGAGCGTGTCGTCGATGTAGTTGGTGACCTTCTGCAGGTTGCCGGTCTTGGTCCAGTAGCGGTTGTACATGGAATAGGGATCGGCACGGCCGCCGTTCAGCGCCACCGCCATGTCAAAGTCGCCCTTCAGCCAGGCGTCGACATAGACGTTGAGCTCCATCATCTTGATGTTGAGCTTGACGCCGATTTCGGCGAGCTGGGACTGCAGGACCTGCGCTTCAGCGGCTGCGGTCGCAGGCTCGCCATTGGCGGCGATTACGGTCGCGGTGAAGCCGTTCGCAAAACCCGCCTCAGCCATCAGCTTCTTTGCCTTGGCGATATCCTGCTTGTAGCAGAACAGCGCGCTGGCATCGGACGTGTAGCCGGGCATGGTCAGCGGGCCGGTGACCTTGCCTTCGCCGACCGAAGCCGTGTCGAGCACGTCCTTGCGGTCGATGGCGCAGGAGATTGCCTGGCGCACGGCGAGAACGTCCATCGGCTTGCGGGACGGGTTCATCTGCAGGACGTGGTAGGCGAGAACCGGCGTGCGGTTGAGGACGAGGCTGGTTTCCTTCGGCACGAGGGTTGCGACCAGCGGATCGTTGATCAGCGCGAAGTCGACCTGCTTGGTGCGCAGCGCCGCAAGGATCGCGGTCTCGTCCGGCAGAACGCTGATGTCGATGCCGTCGATCGCGATCTTGCCGCCGGCCCAATCCTTGTTGGCGGAGAGCGTTTCCTTGGAATTCGGCTCCCACTTGTCGAGCTTAAATGGGCCGGTACCGAGCGCCTTGGTGCCAATCGTGCCGGCCGCGATTTCAGCCGCCGGTACGATGGCGGCGTTGATGCTCGCCATGGCGGTCAGAAGCGGTGCGTCCGGCTGCGACAGCTTGAAGACGACCGTCGCCTGGTCCGGGGTCTCGATCGAGGCGATCGACAGGAAGTTGGCGCGGGCGGCGGCGGCGGTCTTTTCGTCGAGAAGGCGCTCGAACGAGGCCTTCACGTCGGCGGCCGTTACCGGCTTGCCGTCCTGGAATTTTGCGTTCGGGTTAAGCTTGAAGGTCAGTTGCTTGGCGTCGGCTGCAAATTCCCAGGAGGCTGCGACGGCCGGGACGATCTGCAGGTCCTTGTCGAGGCGGACGAGCGGCTCATAGATCAGCTCCAGCAGGCGGATCGAGGAAAATGCGGTCTGCTTGTGCGGATCAAGGCCGGTCGCATCCTGCTTCCAGGCCATTTTCAGCGAGGCGGCGGATGCCGGCGAGGCGATCGCGGTCGCGCCGATGGTGACGGCCAGCGCAAGGCCGGACAGCAGTTTAGTCGAAAGATGTCTTCCCATTTTTATTTCTCCCTCTTCTGATATCTGTTCGTCGTCTCGACCCAGCCGCAGTCGAGCAGCGGCCGTCATTCAGCAGCTTTACGCTGTCTTCCCATCAATTGCCTTGCGGAGGAAGCCTCCGGCATCGTCGAGCGCCACGCGCGCCGTATCGACATCCATTCCCGTCAGCGCGATCAGGATCGCCAGTTTGACGTCGTTGCCGGTGAGGTCAAGCACGCGGCGCGCCTCTTCCGTCGTGCAGCCGGTCGCCTGCATGACGATGCGGGCGGCGCGGGCGACGAGCTTCTGGTTGCTGGCATGCAGATCGACCATCAGGTTCTGATAGCTCTTGCCGATGCGGATCATGCTCGCCGTGGTCAGCATGTTGAGCACGAGCTTCTGGGCCGTGCCGGATTTCAGCCGCGTCGAACCGGTCAGGATTTCCGGACCGACCACCGGCGAGATGGCGATATCGGCGATATCGGCGATGACGGCGTCCGGATTGCAGGAGAGGGCGACCGTTTTCGCTCCAAGCCCCTTGGCATAATTCAAGGCACCGATGACGTAGGGGGTGCGGCCGCTGACGGCGATGCCGACAACGACGTCGGCTGCGGTCAGGCCGATGTCGACGAGATCCTGCTGGCCCTGTTCCGGGCTGTCTTCGGCGCCTTCGACGGCGTGCTGCAGGGCGTGGCTGCCGCCGGCGATCAGGCCGACGACCATGCCTTCCGGGACGCTGAAAGTCGGGGGGCATTCGGAAGCATCGAGCACGCCGAGGCGGCCACTGGTGCCGGCGCCGATATAGACCAGCCGCGCGCCATTCTGGAACGCGCGAACGATTTCGTCCACGGCCTCGGCGATCTGCGGGATCACCTTTTCGACTGCGGTCGCGACGCCCTTGTCTTCATCATTGATCTCGCGCAGGACGTCGATCGTCGGCAGGAGATCGATATCCATCGAGCGGGGATTGCGGTCTTCCGAAACCAGTCTTTCCAGTTCGGATATCAGCCGTTCGTCGCTCATGACCCTGCCTTCGAGATCGGGGTGCAGCGCAGCGCTTCGCAGGATCTGCGTCATACGATGTTGCTCCTCACCCTTCGTTGCCTTTCCCAAAGGATTAGGATCATCCATTCCATGAGTCAATTGAGAATTGGAATATATTATTCCATTTCCTTCCTGGACCTACCGAGACACGGGATCAGGGTCAGGAGGCTTGCAGGGCCTTGCGTGCGAGAATGATGGCGCCCGAGACGGCGTCGCCGTCGGCGGGTTTCAGGCGGCGGCGGACGTCGGGCGCCAGCCAGGCCTCGAGCGGGCTCGACAGGCCGCCAAGCAGGGTAACGCGCGGCGCGCCCTGATCGAATAGCGTGCGGACCAGCGTGTCGATCTGTTCGGCAGCACTTTGGACGATGCGGCGGCCGACGGAGTCGCCCTGGTCTGCATGGCGCATCACCATCGGCGCCAACGAGGCATAGTCGGTGGCCGACGACCGGTCCATCCAGCCGATGGCTTCATAAGGATCGTTCTGGAAACGTTGCATGACCTCGATCAGCAGAGCGGTTTTCTCGATCCGCCCGTCATGAGCCCGAAGCGCCAGCTGCACCGCTTTCAGGCCGAGATCTGCACCGCTGCCTTCGTCCGAAATGGGAAATCCGTAGCCGCCGAGGCGCAGGTCGCGGCCTTCTGCAAAACCGAGCCCGATCGAGCCGGTGCCGGCAATGACGATCGCGCCGTCGCGACCCGAATGCGCGCCGAGGCACGCACCCATGCCGTCGCTGACGAAATCGATGCTGGCGAACGGATGCGGGATCGCCTTCAAGGCTTCGACGGAACCCTTGCGACCGGTGCCTGCAAGGCCGACGCCCACATGGGTGAGGGCCATCTTGTCGGGTCCGAACCCGGCTTCGTCCAGGGCGGCGTTAAAGGCGCGCGAGATCGAGGCCCAGGCCTGCTCGATGCCGAGCCGCGTCGTTGCAGGGCCGGAAAGACCCTGGCCGAGTACGGCGCCGGATTCGTCCTCAATACGGGCGCGGCAGCCGGTACCGCCGCCATCGACACCCAGGAAAAAGCGTTCGGTTCCGGCCGTCATGCGCTGATCCGCTGGATATCGGCTCCGCATTGGCCAAGCTTACGGTCGAGTTGTTCGTAACCACGGTCGAGGTGGTACACGCGGTTGATGGTCGTTTCGCCCGACGAGACCAACCCGGCGAGTACGAGGGAGACGGAGGCGCGCAAATCCGTCGCCATCACCTGCGCACCCTTCAACGGTGCTCCGCCGCGTACGAGTGCGGTGGTCCCCTGGAGCGCGATATTGGCGCCGAGGCGCATCAGCTCCGGCACGTGCATGAAGCGGCTTTCGAAGACGGTTTCGCGGATCAGCGAAGCGCCTTCGGCACAGGCGGCGAGCGCCATGAACTGCGCCTGGAGATCGGTCGGGAAACCCGGATAGGGCTCGGTGGTGATATCGGTTGCCTTCAGCGGTCCTTCGCGCGAGACGACAAGACCGCGGTCGCTCGGCCAGATGCTGACGCCCATCGCTTCCAGCACCTGGACGATGGAAGCCATGTTTTCCAGCCGCGCGTTGGTGAGCTCCAGCATGCCGCCGGTGATCGCGGCTGCCACGGCGTAAGTCCCGGCCTCGATGCGGTCGGGGATGCCGTGATGTTTCGCCGGCTGCCAGGTGGTTGAACCCTGAACCAGGATACGGTGGGTGCCGGCGCCTTCGATGCGTGCGCCCATGGCGATCAGGCAGGCGGCGAGATCGGCGACTTCGGGTTCGCGGGCGGCGTTGAGGATTTCGGTTTCACCCTTGGCGGCGGTCGCGGCTATCATCGCGGTTTCGGTGGCGCCGACGGAGGGGGAGGGAAGCACGATACGGCTGCCCTTCAATCCGCCCGGTGCCGAGGCGACGATCAGGCCGCTCTCGATATCAATGTCCGCACCCAGCGCTGCCAACGCCTTGACATGCATGTCGACCGGGCGCGCACCGATGGCGCAGCCGCCGGGCAGAGATACGCGTGCCTGGCCGAAGCGGGCGAGCAGTGGTGCGAGGACGAGCACGGTGGCGCGCATTTTGCGAACGGTGTCGTAGGAGGTTTCCTTCGAGACGATTGCCTTGGCATCGACGATGGTGGAATGGCCGGTGCGGGTGACGGCGGCGCCATGCAACTCGACGACCCCCAGCATGTTTTCCACGTCGCTGACCTGCGGCAGGTTGGTGAGTTCGACCGGGTAGGGGCTCAGCAGCGTTGCCGCGATCTGCGGGAGCGCTGCGTTTTTCGCCCCGGCAATGGTGACGGCTCCCTGGAGCCGATGGCCGCCGACGATCCGTAATCTGTCCATGACAAAACCTGTCAAAAAAGGCGCGGTGAATCTCAAATCATTCTATGCCTCCACGAAACTAAACCACCCGGCGCCTCTGTCAATCATTCGGAATTTTTTATTCCTTTGTGCAGCATTATCTGCGATAATCCATCCTTGGTTTAAGAATGGAAACGGTGTTGTGGACGGGCGTTGCGGTGATATCCTGCTCCACCGTCCCAACCCATCGTGAAGCTTCCGAAGGAACGCATGTCAGTCTTAAAGAAGATCAACGCGCAGCTCGAGGATATGGCACCGGCAGACCGGGAGATCGGCCAGTTCATCCTCGACAATCCGGACCAGATGCTGCGGCTTTCCTCGGCAGCGCTTGCGGCCGAGACGGGGCGCAGCCAGTCGAGCGTCGTGAAATTCAGCCAGAAGCTGGGTTTTGCCGGATACCAGGAGCTGAAACTCGCCGTCAGCGAGGCGAAGGCGCAGGAATGGCATGCGCCTCCCGGCATGATCCACGGCTCGATCGAGGTCGGCGACAGTTATCTGACGATCCTGCAGAAGCTGATCGGCAGCAAGA
Source organism: Neorhizobium sp. 05N33 (assembly GCF_056397445.1). Classification (NCBI taxonomy): domain Bacteria; kingdom Pseudomonadati; phylum Pseudomonadota; class Alphaproteobacteria; order Hyphomicrobiales; family Rhizobiaceae; genus Neorhizobium; species Neorhizobium sp. 05N33. The sequence continues at coordinate 106,662 of NZ_JBFTNK010000004.1, forward strand.
TGCTGTCCATGCAGCAGACGCTTGCGGTCAACAACGAGCAGGAGATCGAGCGGGCCCTGACGGCTCTCAACGATGCGCGACGCATCCATATGGCCGGCGTCGGGGCATCGTCGCTGGTCGCCCGCGATTTTTCCTACAAGCTGATGAAGCTCGGCCGCAACGTGCTGCATGACAGCGACAGCCATGTGCAGATGGCGAATGTCTCGACGCTCAACAGCCAGGACGTGCTGCTGGCACTTTCCTATTCCGGCACCAGTTTCGAGACGCTGAGGATCGCCGAACTGGCGCGCCAGCGCGGCGCGACGGTGATCGCCATTACCGGTCTCAACGGCAATCCGCTGATGCAGGCGGCGGATATCCGACTTTATACGGTCGCGGACGAGGAGCGGGTGCGCTCGTCCTCCATCACCGCGCGCGATGCGCAGCTGATGCTGACGGACTTGCTGTTCATCCTGCTCGTCCAACGCCAGCCGGACGCCAACGAATACGTCCATAACAGCGAACTTGCGGTCTCTGTCCTGAAGGCCAAGTGACCTTAAGTTCACGCAGCCATGCGATGCTTCAGCCGCATGACCTTGAAGAAACCGTTCGGGAAGACGCGACGGATTTCCGCCACCTCGAAATCGCCGCGGCGCTTTGCCCATTCGACAATCCGGGCGATGCGGAAGGACGAGCTCCACCCGACCCGATGCACCAGCGGCGCGACGGCATCTTCGATCGCCCCTTGCAGTCCCCGCCCGTCGCCGAGCTTGCTCGCAACGATGATCTCTCCGCTCGGGCGGAGCACGCGGGCGCACTCGTCAAGCGCACGTTCGGGATCCGGGATCAGCGTGATGACGAAGGGCAGGCAGACGGCGTCGAACGAGCGGTCGGCAAATTCAAGGCTGTGCGCATCCATGACATGCAGCGACTGAACGTGGGAGAGGCCGGCGCGCGCGACCTTCTCGCGCGCCTTGGCGATCATGTGTTCAGAAAGATCGATGCCGGTGACACGGCAGTGTTTCGGGTAGTAGGGCAACACGAGCCCGGTGCCGACGCCAACTTCGAGGATATCTCGTCCGACTTCGGCGGCGAGCTTCGCGACGGTGCGATGTCCGTCGCGCAGCAAGCCTCGATAGACCCGGTCATAGACCGGCGCCCACCGTTCATACACCTTCTGCTGATGTTCGGCGCTGTTGCGGATAACTGCCAAGATCGTCCCCTCCGGTTTGCCCTGCTTGGGCTAAAACTCAGGAGGAAAACGATAGTTCCGCTTCGCGACGGTATTGCGACAGGGTTTTAGACGTCAGAGCGCGCGCATCGCGTCCATGAATTCTCTCGCCTTTTTGCCGATGGAGGCGATGTCGGCACCGGGTTTGTAAAGGGAGGAGCCGATGCCGAAACCGGCTGTGCCCGCCTGCGCGTAGACAGCCATGTTCTCGGGCGTGACACCGCCGACAGCGAGTACCGGGATATCCTTCGGCAGAACCGCCTTCCATGCCTTGATGACATAGGGCGGAATCGCTTCCGCCGGAAAGGCCTTGATGCCGCTGGCGCCGGCCTCGATCGCCGCGAAGGCTTCCGTCGGGGTTGCGACGCCCGGCAGGCTCACCATGCCCGCCGCGCGGCTGGCCTTGATGACTTCGACATTCGCGTTTGGCGAGATGATCACCTTGGCGCCGGTCGCGGCGACATCGGCGACCTGGGCCGGGGTCAGTACGGTGCCGGCACCGATCAGTGCCTGGTCTCCAAAACGCTTGACGAGCTTTTCGATGCTTTTCAGCGGATCGGGGGAGTTGAGCGGCACTTCAATGATCCGCCAACCCGCCTCGACGAGTACCTCGCCCACCGCTTCCGCTTCTTCCGGCTTGATGCCGCGCAGGATGGCGACGAGATTGCATGCCTTGAGCGCCTCTTGGAAAGTCATCTCGAAACTCCTTTATTGCGCGGCTTCGGCCGCGATCAGCATGATGCCGCGTTTGGCGGCGTTTTCCGGAGCGGGTTCGACCGTCAGGCCGAACAGGGGCGCGATCCGGCCGTAGCGGCTGTTGAGCACGTTGTTGCCGACGATGCCGATCGTATCGCCGTTCTTGAACCAGCCGGCAGCGCGGGCCTGGCGGAATTCCGAGCCGATGACGAGGCCGGAGACGTAATCGAGGATATCCTCGGGCTTCAATTTGCCGTCCAGAATGCCGGTGCGGGCGCTGAAGATCGCCGACAGGAAGGCATCGGCGGCGGCCGAATCGCTCGCTGCAAATTCCGCCCCGCGATCGAAGCTCTGCCAGTCGGGCTCGGCGCCCGGCTGCGGCTCGAGAGCCTTGGCGATGAAGGAATGTTTGGTCAGAAGCGAAAATACCTCGCCGGTCGCATACGTCTGGAAACCGTCGATGCGGTTGTCCTTGACCCGTGCCCATTTGCTATGGGTGCCGGGCAGGACCAGGGTGCGGTCGCGCTCGAGGCCGTAGCCGACGATCTGGGTTTCCTCGCCGCGCATCACATCCGGAAAGGGTTTTGCGGCCGGATCGCGCATGCCGGGCAGGAAGGTGATGACGGCGCCGTTCTGAAGAGTGAGTTTGCGCGTGCCGGCGGCAAGCTCGGCGATCCCGCCGGGCGTGTCCACATAGGGTACTTCGACCCAGCCGTTGCGGCTGGTGATCATGCCGCTTGCCAGGACGGGCAGGGGGCCATGTGCCGAAAACCACTCACCCACCGTTTCCATCAACGCCTGCTCGAAGGCGCCGTTCTTGACGAACTGGATGCCGCCGCTCGACGTATCGCGGGTATCGAGCGTTTCGCCTGTTTCCGAAACCAGCATGGCGCGCAGCGAGCTCGTTCCCCAATCGAGGATGATCGAGGTGGGTTTTGGCATGGTCACATTTCTCCCGAAGCGGCTTTCGCCCCTTCGATAGCCCGTGACGTATCACCCTGTCGAGAGGCGACCCGCCGGAAACCGGCGGCGATGTCGGGCGTGACGAGATTTGTCTGCGCCCCGAAGATCTTGAGCGCCGTCTTGTAACGCTCGGCGAGCGCGGCGTGACCAACGATGTTGATTTTCTTCAGTTTGTCCTGCCCAAACGCTTCCGAGATTTCCGCGCCGATCATCAGGCCGGCGAGGTAGTCGGCGATCTCTTCCGGCGCCAGACGGTCGAACAGGACCAGGCTGCGCGCTGAAAAGACGCGGGCGAGGATGCGGCCGGGCAGCGTCTCTTGCTCAAGCGCTGTCTGGACGCCGCGGCGAAAGGCGTCCGGGCGCTCCTCGTAGGTTGCCGGGATGAGGCGCGAGACAAGCGAATCCTTCTTGAGCAGATTGAGGATTTCGCCCGACATGTAGGTGGTGATCGCCGTGATGCGGCCGCCTTCCATTATCACCCATTTGGCATGCGGACCGGGCAGCACGAAGATGCCGTCGGTTTCCGTGAGGCCGAAGAGCGACATTTCCTCGCCGCGCATCACGTCGGGCAAGGGTTTGGTCTGGGCGATGCCGGGCAGGAAGATCAGCGGCGGCAGGCCTTCGACCTCATGCGCAACCGCTTGGGCCAACAAATCCGCAGGCCCTGCCGGCACCGGTGCGAAGGGGCTTTCGATCCAGCCGTTGCGGCTGGTGACCATGCCGGAAAACAGGATTTGTTCCGCTCTGTCGACCCACTCGCCCAGCTCCTCGCGGAGTGCGGCTTCGAAACCGCCGGCTGCGACCTTGGTCGTGCCGCGATCGCTCTTCTTTTCTCCAAGGACCTTGTCGTCGTCGAGAAGCAGCGCACGGAAGGCTGCGGAGGTCCATTCGATGGCAATATACATGGGGAGATAATCCTAATAGGCGGGCTTGACCGGGAACCAGTCCTTGCGCTCGGTATCGAGATAGGCGCCGGCGATGCCAGGCACGCGGTATTTTTCCAGCAATTCGATATCCACTTCGACGCCGAGGCCCGGGCCTTCCGGCACCTGGAAACGACCGTCTTTCAAGACCGGCGGATTGGGCGAGATATCGCCGCCGAGATAGGCGCGTTCGGTATCGATGGCGATCGACATGTTGGGAAGCGATGCCGCAAGATGGATATAGGCGGATTGCGATAGCGCCAGTTCCGCGCCGGAATGCAGCGTCACCGGGATGCCGACCGCCTCGCAGATGGCCGCGGCCTTGATCGTCTGCCACAGGCCGCCGGCCTCGTGCGGGTCGAGCAGCACGACATCGGCTGCATTGGCGCGGATGATGTTTCCGACATCGGACAGCGTATAGGCGCTTTCGTCGAGCGCGATCGGCACCGTGGAGCGGGCGACGAGTGCCACATGGCCGGCGAGATCGTCGAGCTCCAGCGGTTGTTCCACATAGGCCGGATCGAAGGCTCTCAGTTTTTGGAGCTGGCGTTTTGCGGTCGCCGGGTTCCAGGCGCCGTTGACGTCAAGCCGCAGCGGGTGGTCGCCGATCACCTTCCGGGAGGTCTCGGCGAGCGTGATATCGCTCCTTTCGTCGAAGCCGATCTTCACCTTGAAAGTCGTATAACCGAGATCGAGGAAGCGCGTCAGCCGCTCCGAGAGACCTTTGGGATCATTGGTGAAGAGATAGGCGGCGGCCTCGACATTCTTGCGCCAGCGGCCGCCCCACATGGCATAAAGCGGCAGGTTCGCCTGTTTGCCGAGCGCATCCCACATCGCCATTTCCATGGCGCAGATCGCCATCACCGCAGCGCGCTTATGGTGATAGAAGCCGGCGCCGAGCACATGGCGGTGGAAGCGTTCCGCATCCGCGACCGGGTAGCCGATCGCCAGTGGTGCGACGACATCGGCGAATACTGCGGGCACGTTGGCGATCAGCGAGATCGTCTCGCCCCAGCCGATGATCCCGGCATCCGTCTCAATCCGGCAGATCAGCCGGGTCGTGCCGATTCGCCGCCCGGAACCCCAGAGAATGTTCTCTGTGAACGGCATACGGACCAGCCAATGGTCCACTTTGGTAATGCGCAAGATATCCTCCCATGGCCGGCAACTTTCTTGCCGCTTCAGTTTCGCTGTTGACATGGAACTTAGTTCCAAGATAACTCTCTTGGCAAGAGCGAGACGGCATGCTGTGGGAGCAGCACTGAAAATCGTCGTCCAGGGAGAGGGCATGGCCAAGGTGCAATTGGAAGCGATCGACAAGGATGTCGCCAATGATACGGGCGGCGTGCCGGGTGTTCAGGCGCTGACGCGCGGCATCCAGATTGTCGATGCGGTGGCGGCGGAAGCCCGCGGCCTGCGGTTCACCGAACTGCTCGACCAGACCCAGTTGCCGAAGGGCACGTTGCACCGGTTGCTGCAGGCGCTGGTGGACGAACGGCTGCTCCATTTCGATACCCGCGACCAGGTTTACCGGCTGGCGCCGCGGCTGTTCCAATGGGCTCACAAGGTGTGGGACAATTTCGATCTGCGCGGCGCGGCCGAACCGGAACTGGCGCGGCTTCGCGACCTGACGGGCGAGGCGATTCGTCTCGGCGTGCTCGACGGCGGCAGCGTCCTCTACATCGACCAGCGGGAAGTGCCGCAACCGCTGCGCCTCAACAATGGCGTCGGCTCGCGCGCAGCGCCGCATGCGAGCGGCCTCGGCAAGGCGATCCTGGCACATCTGTCGCTCGAAAAACGCCGCGCGCTGCTCGACGGCATCGAACTGGAACGGCTGACCCCGAACACGATCGTCAATGCCGAGGAGCTGAGCCGCCAGCTCGACCTTACCAAGGCACGTGGTTATGCCGTCTCGGTCGACGAGCAGCATATCGGTATTTCCTCGGTCGCAGCACCCGTCCTCAATCATCGCGGCGAACCGATCGGCGCGATCGGCATTATCGGCCCGTCCTTCCGCCTGCCGGTCGACCGGCTGCACGCTTTCGGCCGCGACGTCATCGAGGCGGCGCGCCGCACATCCGGCAATTTTGGAGAGTTTCCCATGTCGCTTGCGGTCAAGCCGCGTCCTCTCGGCCCCGATCGCGCCGACGTGCGCTGCGTCATTCCGGCAAGCACGTTTCTCGGCGAAGGCCCGCACTGGTCGCCCGAGCACAAGAAGCTCTATTTCGTCGATATCCTGGCGCCTGCCGTCCATACCGGCGACCCCGCCAAGGGCACCTATACGTCCATGCAGGTGCCGGAACTGATCGGCTTCGTGATCCCTCGCTCCCGTGGCGGTTTCGTTGCCGCCATGCACGGCGAGATCCGCGGCATCGATCTCTCGACCGGCGACATCACGACGATCTCGCGGCCTGAAGCCGATCGTCCCGGCAATCGCTTCAACGACGGCAAATGTGACCGTCGCGGCAGGCTTTGGGCCGGGACGCTCGCGATCGACACGACGCCGGACCAGGGGCGGCTCTGGAGGATCGACCCGGACGGTCGCTCGCGGGAGATGGATCGCGGTTTCCACGTCTCGAACGGGCTTGGCTGGAGCCCCGACGACCGTACCTTCTACTTCACCGACACCAATCGGCAGACGGTCTATGCCTATGACTTCGATATCGAAAGCGGCGAAGTCGCCAACCGGCGTGTGTTCATCACGGTACCGGAGGCCGAGGGCAAGCCGGACGGCATGACGGTCGATGCGGAAGGTTTCGTCTGGATTGCCCATTGGGACGGCTGGTGCGTTACCCGCTACGACCCGCAGGGCAAGGTGGAGCGGGTGATCAACCTGCCGATCCCGCGCCCGACGAGCTGCGTCTTCGGCGGTGCCGACATGCAGACCCTGTTCGTGACATCCGCCCGCATCCGGCTTTCGGCAGCGCAGCTTTCCGAAGCGCCGCTCTCGGGCAGTGTGTTTTCCATCGATACCGGCATCAAGGGCCAGGCAGCCCAGATGTTCGCGGGCTGAGAACTCAAGAGATACCCATGGCCAAGCTTGAACTCAAAGACATCCGCAAATCCTTCGGTTCGGCCGAAGTCCTGAAGGGCATCGACCTGATAGTCGAGGACGGCGAATTCGTCGCTTTCGTCGGTCCGTCCGGCTGCGGAAAATCGACGCTCTTGCGGCTCATCTGCGGCCTCGACGAAATCACCTCGGGCAAGATGGCGATCGACGGGGAACTGGTGAACGATGTGCCGCCGGCCAAGCGCGGCATTGCCATGGTCTTCCAGTCCTATGCGCTCTATCCGCATATGACGGTTGCCGAGAACATGGGTTATGCGCTCAGGCTTGCCGGTACGCCGAAGCCGGAGATCGATGCCCGCGTCGTCCAGGCAGCCAAAAAACTCCGCATCGATACCTATCTGGAGCGCAAGCCCCGCCAGCTCTCCGGCGGCCAGCGTCAGCGCGTTGCGATCGGCCGCGCCATCGTGCGCGAACCACGGATATTCCTGTTCGACGAGCCGCTTTCCAACCTTGATGCCTCGCTGCGCGTCGAGATGCGCATCGAGATCGCCCGGATGAAGGATACGCTCGGCACGACGATGGTCTATGTGACCCACGACCAGATCGAGGCGATGACGCTGGCCGACAAGATCGTCGTGCTCAATTCCGGCCGCGTCGAACAGATCGGTTCGCCGCTCGATCTCTACAACAAGCCGGTCAACCGCTTCGTAGCGGGCTTCATCGGATCGCCGCGGATGAATTTCCTGAGCCTCGGCGCCAGGAAAGGCGAAGGCGTCTTTACTGTTCCGGGCGGAGAAGTGCGTCTGCCGCGCGACCTGTCCTCCACGCCGGCAGAGATCGGCATCCGGCCGGAGCATGTGGAGCTGGTGAGCCGTGGCGCCCCGGATTCGCTCGCTGGGACCGTCACCATGACCGAACATCTCGGCAGCGACACCTATGCCTATGTGGCGCTCGAAGGCTCCGATGAGATGGTCGTCGTGCGCCTGTCCGGCGATCGCGCCGTCAAGCGTAGCGAGCCGATTGGCGTCCATGTCGACCCGGCGATGATCCACGTCTTTTCCGCCGCCGGCCTTTCGCTTGCCTCCGCGCGTCCCGTTGCCCTGGAGGCCGCATGACCATCCATCCCGAACTCATTGCAAAGGTTGAGGTCGAGGCCGCGACATATCCGAGCCTCAAGGGCATGGGCGTGCTGATCACCGGCGGCGGATCGGGCATTGGTGCTTCGCTGGTCGAGCATTTTTGCGCCCAGGGCTGCAGGGTCGGGTTCCTCGACCTTAATGCCAATGTCGCCGACGAGACGGCCGAAACGGTTGGCAAAAGGACCGGCAATACCCCATTCTATCGTGCGGCGGATCTGCGCGACATCGACGCCCTGAAGCACGGGATCGAGGCGCTGCGATCCGAGATCGGCCCTATCCGGGTGCTCGTCAACAATGCCGGCAATGACGACCGCATGCCGCTCGAAGAGGTGACGCCGGACTATTGGGACGAGCGGTTCCAGACCAATTTGCGTCACCAGTTCTTCGCGGTCCAGGCGGTCGTGCCGGAAATGGCGGAGGCCGGCGGCGGGTCGGTCATCAACATGGGCTCGATCTCCTGGATGCGTGGTGCTGCCGGGCTGATCTTCTATACGACCGCCAAATCCGCCGTCATGGGCATGACCAAGTCGCTCGCCCGCGAATTGGGGACACGCAATATCCGCGTCAACTCGATTGCGCCCGGCTGGGTGCTGACCGAGCGTCAGGTGGAGCGCGCCAAGCGTGTCTACCAGGGCAAGTTTTCCGAATACCTCGAGGTTCAGTGCCTCAAGGAGCACCTGCTGCCGCCTGATATCGCCCGCATGGCGCTGTTCCTGGCGGCAGACGATTCCCGCCTCATCACGTCACAGACATTCATCGTCGATGGAGGCGTCGTCTAACGAGGGCAAGGCGGATACGGCGCTCGCCGCTTGACCTTTTTCGGGTTGAAACAGAGTTCCATCATCATCGTTTCGGGAGGATCTGATGAATACCTTTACCAGACTGATCGGCACCGCCGCCGTCGCGCTTGCGCTCGGCTCGGGTGCCGCCAAGGCAGCCGACCTGAGCTTCATGAGCTTCACGTATGCGGAAGAGGCCAACAAGGCGATCGTCCAGGGTGTGCTGGACAATTTTCAGAAGGCCGAGAAGCTGACGGTCGAGCCGCTCGGCTTCGCCTGGGGCGACATGCAGAAGAATATCTTTCTGCGCGCCCGGTCGAAGACCCTGCCCGATATCGCCCAGCTTTCCGAACGCTGGCTGCCGACCTTCGCGAGCCTCGACAATCTTGTCGACCTGAACACGGTCTACGGCAAGGACAAGCTCCAGGCGGCTTTCGCGCCGGATGCGCTCGCCATGGGCAATATCAACGGCAAGCAGCTTGCGCTGCCGCTTCTGTCCGGTTCGATCGGCATGGTGGCCAATAAGGAAGTGCTTGCGAAGGCCGGCATCAATGACGTGCCGAAGACCGTTGACGACTTCAAGAAAGCTCTGATCTCGGTACGCGACAAGGTGCCCAACTCGGTGCCGTACTCCATGGCGACCAAGAACAACGGCTCGATCCTGATCGACTTCATGGTCTGGAACTGGGTACATGGCGGCCGGATCATCGATGACGCCGGCAAGGTCGTCGTCGACAGCCAGCAGAGCCGCGATGCGCTCGGCTTCATGGTCGGCTTGCTGAAGGACCGCCTGGCGGCTCCGGAAATAGACCGCCCGGATTCGCGCCGCCTGCTGGCGCAGGGCGCTTCAGCGTTCTATCTCGACGCGCCGCAGACCCGGACTTTCCTGCGCGATTTCTCCGGCAAAGGCCAGGCCTTCGATGCCAACGTGCTGCCGATGCCGACACCTGTGCTGAAGGCTGGTGACAAGTCTGTTTCTGTCCAGTGGGGACATCTGCTTGTGCAATTCGCCGCCGGCGGCAAGGCCAAGGCCGACGATCCGGCCGATAAATTCCTGACCTACATCATTTCTGACAAGGTGCAGACGGACCTTCCGTTGAAGATGAGCGCGCTGCCGGTCACCAAGTCCGCCCGCGCGGCGGTCGCCGACGACGCCTATCTCAAGAACTGGTCGGCTGCGACGGGAGACGCCCGCCGCAACGAAGTCGGCATCTGGTCCAATGCCGCCGACCTCACCAACATCATCGGCGAGGAAGTGCAGAGCGCGCTGCTCGGCCAGAAGTCTGCCGACGATGCCATCAAGTCCATGCAGGCTCGGCTGACGACCAGCATGGAGAAGGCGAAGAAGTCGGAATAGTTGAGGAGATCCCCCTCACCCGGCCTCCGCTTCGCTCGGCCACCCTCTCCCCCAGGGGAGAGGAGGAACGGAGACGCTACGGCAGGCTCCTTCTTCTCCCCAGCGGGGAGAAGGTGGCCCGAAGGGTCGGATGAGGGGGTGGCTTCCATGCATGGAAGCCTTGGAAGAACCATACTTAGGAAATGAACCCATGGCCGTGATCGAAAACAATGTCGGTGCCTATCCGGTCTCGCCGCATGCGAACCGCGGGGGCCTGAAAGCCGGGCAGAACCGGATCGGGCTGCTTCTGCTGCTACCGGCGGCGATCGCCTTTGCCGCGGTCATCCTCTATCCGTTCCTGTCGGCGCTCGGCCTGTCGCTGTTCGAATACACCGTCGAGATGATGGAGCCGCGCTTCATCGGTTTCGAGAATTTTTTAAAGATTGCGTCGGACCCGGATGTCTGGGCGGCGTTCTGGACGACGGCCATTTACGTGGTGTTGACGACAACGGGCACGCTGGTCGCCGGTCTCGGCTGGGCGCTGATCATGAACCAGCAGTTTGCCGGCCGTGCGCTGCTGCGATCGCTGTCGCTGCTGCCCTGGGTGCTGCCCTCGACGGTCAGCGCCTTCATCTGGGGCTGGATCTTCAATTCCCGTTACGGCGTGCTCAACGCCTTGCTGATGGAACTGGGGCTGATCGACTACCCACAGGCCTGGCTGTCGACGCCTGAAGGCGCGATGCTCGCCGTGGTGCTGACCAAGATCTGGCTCTCCATCCCACTCTTCATGTCCTTCTTCCTGGCCGGCCTGCAAAACCTCGACAAGGAGCAGATCGATGCCGCCCGCGTCGACGGCGCCGGAAACTGGGCGGTGCTGCGCGACCATATCCTGCCGCACCTGCGCCCGGTCCTGATGATCGTCGTGGTTCTCGGCGTAATCGGCAATCTGCAGCAGTTCGATACGATTTATGCGCTGACTGGCGGCGGACCGGTGCGGGCGACGACGGTTCTCTCCGTCGAGGTCTATCGCCGCGCTTTCGAGCAGTGGGATATCGGCTTTGCCTCCGCCGTCGGCGTGCTGTGGGTTGCGGCGCTCCTGCCGCCTGCCTTCCTCTATCTGCGCATGCTGGTGAAAGGAAACTGAGATGTTCGACCTTTCCTCCCGTCAGGCAAAAATCGTCTTTTTTGCCGCCCTTGCGGTGATCGGCTTCTTCCTGTTCTTCCCGCTCTACTGGCTGGTGATCTCGTCGCTGAAGGCGAATGCCGAGCTCTACCGGGTGGTACCGACGCCGTTTCCGACGATGCCGAGTCTCGAGCATTTCATCCGGGCGCTGACCGCCGGCAAACTGCCGATGTACCTGATGAACAGCCTGATCACTTCGACCTGCAGCGCCGCGCTGGTGACGCTGCTGGCCCTCTATGCCGGCTTCAGCTTCGCCAAATATCGGTATTTCGGTCGCCAGCCGGTGATGCTGTTCATGCTCTCGGCGCAGATGTTTCCGTTCGGCCTGCTGCTGATCTCGATCTACCCGCTGATGAGCGAGCTGAACCTGCTCGACACCCGGCCGGGACTGATCCTCAGCTATATCGTCTTCGCGCTGCCGGTCTCGACCTACATGCTCTACAGCTACTTTACCCAGGTGCCGGACGAGCTGATCGATGCGGCGCGGGCGGATGGTGCGAGCGATCTCAGGATCTTCCACACGATCGTCATCCCGATCTCGATCCCGCCGATAGTCACGGTATTCCTCTATTCCTTCATGTGGTCCTGGAACGACCTTCTCTATTCGATGACGCTGATCGTCTCGGACGAGAAGCGCACCATCGGGCCTGGTCTGCTTCTCACCTATCTCAACGAGGTCAATTCCGACTGGGGCGGCGCCATGGCGGCATCGCTGATCGCGTCTGCGCCCATCGTCGCGGCCTTCATGTTCCTCCAACGTTATTTCATTCAGGGCGTCACCGCCGGAGCAGTCAAATGAGCAAGATCCTTGCCGGGGCTTTCCCCGTTCTTCCCACACCCTTTCGCGACGACGGATCGATCGACGAGGCGGACTTCCTGTCGATCATCGATTTCGCGCTGGAGAGCAACGTGGACGGCGTCGTTTATCCCGGTGTCGCCAGCGAAGTGGACACGCTGACGCCGGAGGAGCGCAAGCGCCAGGTGGAACTGCTGGCGGAGCGCATCGGCGGGCGCATTCCGATCATTATCGGCGCCAGCGATCCGGATCCGAGGTCTGCGGCTAGACATGTGGCGCAGGCGGCCGAGATCGGGGCAGGGGCGGCCATGGTGATGGCGCCGCTTTCGCTCGGGAACGACATCGCCGCGCAGACTGCTTATTTCAGGGAAGTCGCTGCCAATGCCGGCGTGCCGATCATGCTGCAGAACCAGCCGAAGCCGATCGGCGCGGGGCTGACGCCGGAAGAGGTGGCGGCGGTTGCCAATGCCGTGCCTGAAATCCGCTACGTCAAGGAAGAGACCGCGCCCTGCGGCCAGCATCTGACCCGGATCAAGGCGGCGGCCAACGGTTCGCTCGACGCGATCTTCGGCGGTGCCGGCGGGCGATATGTCACCGACGAACTGGCGCGCGGTGCGGCCGGCACCATGCCCGCCGCCGAGCTTGCCGATATCCACGCTCAGATGATCCATGCCTGGCAGAAGGGCGATGTCGCGACGACACGAAAACTCTACAACGTCTCTCTGCCGCTTCTGAATTTCCAGGCGATCTTTCGCATGCATATGACCAAGGAAGTGCTGCGCCGCCGCGGTGTCATCAAGCACACCTTCGTGCGCGGCAAGGGGCCGAAATTCGACGAGGGCGATGCCAGGGAACTGGCGTTGCTTCTGGCGGAGGCCGATCTGCCCTATACCAATCACAAGCCCAATTGAGCCGGAACCCATGCCGAAAAACGTCGTCGATGCGATCGTCTCGGTCGAGACCTTCATCATCTCCATTCCCCGCGAGGTGCCCTATCTTGGGCCGCTGAAAGAGGGCGAGGCGATCAACGCGCGCGGTTACCTGATCCGCAAGGGCAACCGCACCATCTATCCCTCGACCGACATGACGCTGCTGATCAAGGTCACCGGCGAAAGCGGCAAGGTCGGCTGGGGCGAGTGTTATGGCATCGTCGCGCCAGAGGCGACCAAGGCGATCATCGACGACGTGCTCGGCCCCGTTATCATCGGCCGCGATCCGGGCGATGCGGCGGTCATCCATGAGGACCTCTACGACCTTATGCGGGTGCGCGGTTTCTTCGGCGGTTATTATCTCGACGCGCTGGCGGGTGTCGATATCGCCCTCTGGGACCTGACCGGCAAGAACCTGAATGTGCCGGTCTCGACGCTGCTCGGCGGGCGGCGGCACGATACGATCCGCGCCTATGTCTCCGGGCTGCCGAAAGCGACGCTGAAGGAGCGTTGCGATCTGGCCGTCCATTGGGTCGGCAAGGGCTACAAGGGCATCAAGTTCGCGGCGGTGGTCTCCGAGGAGGATATCGTCAAGGAAATGGCGGCTCTGCGCGAAGCGGTCGGCCCCGATATCGACCTGATGGTCGACCTGCACTGGAAATTCGAGGCGGGCGAGGCGATCCGCATCATCCGGCGGCTGGAGCCCTACAATCTCTATTTTGCCGAAGCGCCGGTACAGCCGGAGAACCTCGAGGGGCAGGCGCGGGTTGCGGCCGGCATCGGCGTGCCGCTGGCGCTCGGCGAGGAATTGCGCACCACCTATGAATACAGGCCACGGTTCGAAAAGCGGGCGATGAGCATCGTGCAGCCGGAAATGGGGCATACGGGCATTACCGAGTTCATCCGCATCGGCCAGATGGCGCAGGCCTTTCACATGAACATCATGCCGCACGCGTCTATTAGCGTCGGCATTTTCATGGCGGCGAGCCTGCAGGCGTCGTCGGCGCTGCAGAACGTGCCCTATCACGAATACCAGCACTCGATCTTCGACCGGAACCTCACCTATACGAAGGGCGACATGGCGTCAGGCGAGGGCACCTATGTGGTGCCGACCGGTGCCGGTCTCGGCGTCGAGCCGAAGGAGGAAGTGTTCGAGTTTGTCGTCAGACGGTGACAGGATCGACGTCGACTGTTGAAGGGGCTGTCGCCGGACGGCGACTGGGCGCAGCGCCTGAGATCATCACCGTGCGGCATCGCGGAACGCTTCGAAGATCACCCGGTGGCCGGCGTCGTTGGGGTGGGTGATGTCGGGCGAGGCGAGAAGTCCGTCGCCGTGCTCCATCATCCTTTCGTAGACCGGGGCATAGAAAACCGGGAATTGCCGGGCAAGCTCGCGGACCGCTTCCACATAACGCTCAAAGCCCTGGCGAGTCTGGCCGGTGAACCCTGCGCTTCCAACCGAGAACCCGGCATCCGGAATATAGGGCGGGCTGCCGATCGCGATCCTTTGCCCATGTCCGGCGGCGATCAACGCCTTCAGGATACGGCTATAATCCCGCACGAAGCCTGCGACGTTCATGGTCTCCGGAGCCGCGGTGTAGCGGGCGTCATTGTAACCATAGAGGATCAGGATCGCGTCCTCGTGCGGCCGATCAAGAAGTGATTCAAAAAACCTCCCGACTCCATTGTTCGGCCTCGGCTTTCCCTCGGCGAACCTTGAGCCCTGCAACACCGTTCCCGGGATGGCGTGATTGCGGATCGGGAAGCCATCGACCGCACCGGCAAACAGAGCCGGCCAGGCGAGTTCGGGGCGGGAGGCGTTGAAGCCGGCGGTGATGCTGTCGCCGAATACGCGGGTGCCGGAAATTGAAAGCGATTTCAGATGCTCCGCAAATATCATCAACTTTTCCTTCATTTTCCCGCTTGACAGCAGCCGGTGCAATCTTGTTTATACGTATTAGCTGCTAATACGCATTAGCAGTCAAGAGGAGACAGGGAGGATGTTGCGTGGCTGCGCCTAAGCGTTTGACCCAGCACGATATTGCGAAATTGGCCGGCGTCAGCCAGGCGACCGTTTCGCTTGTGCTGAACGGCGCACCGACAGCTCTGGCGCGTATTCCGCAGGAGACCCGCGAGCGCGTCCAGCAGGTCATCCGCACCACCGGTTATGTTGCCGATCCCATCGCGCGCCGGATGGCGAAGGGGCTCAATCGCATTCTCGGCGTGTTCACCTACGAGCCGGCGTTTCCAAGCGCCCAGGCAGACTTCTTCACGCCCTTCCTGCTCGGCATCGAGGAAGAGGCGCAGATCCAGAATTACGACCTTCTGCTTTTGACAGGGGCCGGCGTCGGGCAGGATCGAAAAATCTTTGCCGACGGCAACCGCCTGAGGATCGCCGATGGCTGCCTCGTGCTCGGCCGCGAATTCGACCGCGCGGAGCTGACGCGACTTGTATCCGGCGACTATCCGTTCGTGGCGATCGGCCGACGCGAGGACGCCGGCGGGCCGGTCCCCTATGTCGGCGGCGATTATGCGAACGGCACGCGGGCGCTCGTCGAGAAGGCAGGGGCGCTCGGGCATTCGAAGCTCGCCTATATCGGCCCACCGGGACCGGCGGAATCGACTGCCGATCGGTGGTCGGGCTTTGACGGTGCTCTCGGCGACGGTCTCGAGCTTGTCCTGCATATCGAAACGGCGGGACGTGCGGCAGACGAGATACTGGACGCTCTTTTCGGCAGCGGTGCGACTGTCGCCTTCTTTGTCGAGCTCGCCGATGCGGTGCGTGTCGAGGCGGCTGCGCGCGCGCGTGGCCTGTCCATCCCCGGTGATTTTTCGGCCGTCGTGCTCGGTAGCCATATCCGCGCGGAACGCAGCCATGTGCAATTCACCGCCTTCGACATCCCCCGCGAGGAGATGGGCCGGCAGGCGACAGCCATGCTGGTGCGCCGCATCGAGAGCGGCGATGCCGGCCAACAAATTCTTCTGACCTGTGAACCGGTCGAGGGGGAAACCCTTGGACCCGCAAAAAGACGGACATGATCAACGTGACAGAGATGCATACGGATATTCTGGTGGTAGGCGGCGGTCTCGGCGGTGTTGCGGCAGCACTTGGTGCATGCCGGGCCGGCCGCAGCGTGATCATGACCGAGGAGTTCGACTGGATCGGCGGCCAGCTGACCAGCCAGGCAGTGCCCTCCGACGAACATACCTGGGTCGAGCAGTTCGGCATCACCCGCTCTTACCGGAAGCTGCGGGAAGGCATCCGCCGGTATTACCGCGACCACTATCCTCTGACCGAGGGCGCCCGCGCCTGGGGCGACCTCAATCCCGGTTCCGGCTGGGTCAGCCGCATCTGCGCCGAACCGCGCGTCAGCCTTGCGGTCATGGAAGCGATGCTGATGCCTTATCGCGGCGCCGGCAAGCTGAAGGTGCTGCAGCCCTATCGCCCTGTCGCCGCCGATGTGGACGGGGATACGGTTCGCTCCGTTACCGTTCGGCGCCGCGACACCGGACGGGAGATCACCATCTCCGCCGCCTATATCCTCGATGCAACGGAACTCGGTGATCTCTTGCCGATGACCGGCACCGAATATGTGAAGGGCTTCGAGGCCCAGTCAGACACCGGCGAGCCGAGTGCGCCACCGCAAGCGCAGCCGGACAACGTCCAGGCCGTGTCGATCTGCTTTGCCATCGATCACGTCGACGGCGACCAGACGATCGACAAGCCGGAAAACTACGATTACTGGCGCGCGTACCAGCCGCATTTCTGGGGCGGACCTTTGCTCGGCTTCACCGCCCCGCATCCGCGCACGCTGGATTTCACCACCCGCTCGTTCACGCCCAATCCCAATGACGATCCGCTCGCCGTCGATGCCGACCAACGCAAGGGTGGCGGCGACGAGAACCTGTGGATCTTCCGGCGCATCGCGGCGCGCAATAACTTCGTGCCCGGCGCCTACGCCTCCGACATCTGCCTCGTGAACTGGCCGATGATCGACTACATGGAAGGCACGATCATCGACCTTTCCGAAGAGGACAAGGCGAAACAGCTCAAATCGGCTGCCGACCTCTCCTATTCGCTGTTCTACTGGCTGCAGACCGAAGCGCCGCGCGTCGATGGCGGCCAGGGTTTTCCGGGGCTTCGCCTGCGCGGCGACATTACCGGCACCGAACACGGGCTTGCCATGGCTCCCTATATCCGCGAGAGCCGCCGTATCAAGCCGGTGACCCGCATCGTCGAGCAGGACCTGTCCTATTCGGTGCGCGGGGAGAAGGGCGCGGTCAACTACCGCGACAGCATCGGCATCGGCATGTACCGGATCGATCTGCATCCCTCGACCGGCGGCGACAACTATATCGACGTGCCGTCCTGCCCGTTCGAGATCCCGCTTGGTGCACTTCTGCCTGAGCGGGTGAAGAATCTCATCCCGGCCGGCAAGAACATCGGCACCACCCACATCACCAATGGCTGCTATCGGCTGCATCCGGTCGAATGGAATATCGGCGAGGTCGCCGGCATGCTCGCCGCCCATTGCCTCGACAAAAATCTTACGCCGCATCAGGTCCAGGAAAACGACGAGAAGCTCCAGAATTTCCAGAGAGAGCTCGGCCGTGAAGGCATCGAAATGCGCTGGCCGGATATCGCGGCCTACTAAGGGACGGCCAATGGACTGTCTATCAAAACCAACCTTTGGAGGAGGAACGGGAATGAACTATCATCGGACTTTGAAATCTGCGGTCGCGGCATTGGCCGTGGCCGTGCCGCTCTGCTGGAGCGGCCTCGCCAACGCCCAGGACGCTGTCAACCTGCGCATGACCATCTGGAGCGCCAACGAGGCGCATCTGAAGCTGTTCAGCGACATCGCCGCCGGCTTCAAAAAAGACCATCCGAACGTGACGGTGACCTATGAGTCGCTGCCCTTCGATACTTATACGACGGCACTGACGACCCAGATCGCCGGCGGTAATGCGCCCGACATGGCCTGGATCTTCGAGACGGCCGCCTATGACTTCGTCAATTCCGGCGCGCTCTATTCGCTGAAGGATACGCTCAAGTCCACCAAGGGCTATAACGCCGAAGAACTGAGCGCCACGGCCGCCGAGCGCTGGACCAAGGACGGCAAGCTGTTTGCCTATCCGTTCTCGACCTCGCCGTTTGCGATGTTCGTCAACAACGACCTCATCAAGGCTTCCGGCGCCAAGACCCCGGCGGAAATGATCGCAGCCAATCAGTGGACTTGGGACAATGCGATTGCCACCGCATCCACCGTCGGCAAGACTGGCAAGGGTGGCCTGATCGTCCGCGACTTCAACTATCAGATCTGGCAGAACCTTGCCTCCGTCTGGAACGGCTGGGGCGCATCGCCATGGAGTGCTGACGGCAAGACCTGCACGATGACCGAAAAGCCGATGGTCGACGCGCTGACCTTCATTCATGACGCCGTCTTCAAGAACAAGGCGATGCCGGGTCCCGGTGAAAGCGTCGACTTCTTTGCCGGCAATGCGGCAATGACGATCACTCAGATCAGCCGCGCCTCGTTGCTGCCGAAGGACAAGCCGTTCGCCTGGGATCTCGTGCCGCTGCCGAAGGGTCCGGCCGGCAATTACGCGCTGATCGGCCAGGCCGGCGTCGGCGTCATGCAGTCGGGCAAGAACGCTAAGACGGCGGCCGAATTCGTCGCCTATATGACGAACCCGGAAAACTCGGCCAAGCTCAGCCAGTTCTTCCCGTCGGCCCGCAAGTCGCTGCTGAACGCCGAAGTCCTGAAGAAGACCAATCCGCTGCTGAGCCAGGAGCAGATCGACAAGGTCGTGATCTCCGGCATCGCCACCGGCAAGGTCATTCCGGGCCATACCGGCTTTGCGCAGATCCAGCAGGTGGTTCGTTCGGGCCTCGATGCCGTCTGGCGTCCGGATGCGAATATCCCGGCAGCCCTCCAGCAGATCTGCGGCCAGATCGGCCCGCTTCTGAAGCGCTAAGGGAATAGCTGATGGCTGTCGTGCAGCAAACCGCCCATCCGGAAGGCCGCTCCTCATCGTCGTTCTGGACGGTCGCGCGGCGCGACAGCCTCGCCGGCTTTCTCTTCATCGCCCCGCAGCTGATCGGGATCACGCTCTTCGTGCTGACCCCGCTCTGCCTCGTCTTCTGGTATTCGCTGCACGAGTGGAACGTGCTCGCCAATACCTTCACCTATACGGGCCTCGCGAACTACCAGATGCTTCTCGAAGACACGAGCCTGCCTTCGGTGCTCGGGGCGACGGCGATTTTTTCCGCCGGGCTGGTAATCTTCAACCTGAGCCTAGCACTGCTGCTTGCCGTGCTGCTCAACCAGAAGCTCGCCGGCATCACCATCTTCCGCACGCTGTTCTTCTCGCCGGTCGTCGTGTCGCTGGTCGCCTGGACGATCGTTTGGGGGTTCCTGTTGCAGAAGAACGGCGGGATCAACGGTGTGCTGCTCGTCTTCGGCATCGATGGGCCGAACTGGCTGCGCGAACCGGTAACGGCGATGATCTCGGTCATCGTGGTGCAGGTGTTCAAGAATGTCGGACTCAACATGATCCTGTTCCTCGCCGCCCTCCAGGGGGTGCCGAACGAACTCTACGAGGCGGCCCGTATCGACGGTGCGCCGCGTTTCAAGCAGTTCCGCCGCATCACCCTGCCGCTGATCAGCCCGACCATCCTGCTGACCTCGATCATCACCATCGTCGGCTCGTTGCAGGTGTTCGCGCAGATCGCGGTGCTGACGCAAGGCGGGCCGGGCCTCACGACCACGGTGCTGGTCTATTACCTCTACCAGCAGGCCTTCCAGTTCCATTTCTTCGGTTACGGCTCGACGCTGTCGATCATGCTGTTCGTGATCGTCGCCGTGCTGACCTTTGCTCAGTGGCAGATGCGCAAGAGGATCGTTTTTTATGAAAGCTGAACTCTCCCCGCGCAGACAAGTGTTTCTCTACGGCCTGCTCTGCGTCCTCCTGATCCCCTTCGTTTTCCCGACGTGGTGGATGGTGACATCGTCGGTGAAACCGATCAGCGACATTTTTGCGTTTCCGCCGCAGCTCATGCCGGAAAGCTACGACTGGACGACCTATGCCAAGGTCTTCGAACTGCAGCCCTTCGTGAAGCAGTACTGGAACTCGGCCTACATCGCGGCGCTGGTGACGATCGGAACCATGATCGTCTCCTCCATGGCCGGATACGCCTTTGCGCGGATCAAATTCCCCTTCGCCAATACGATCTTCATGGTCGTGCTGCTGGGGCTCTTGATCCCGTCGGAAGTGACGATCGTGCCGCTTTTCCAGATGTTCCTGAAGGCGGGCATGGTCAACACCCATTGGCCGCTGATCCTGGTGCCTATCTTCGGCGCGCCGAGCGTATTCGCGACATTCGTGATGCGGCAGTTCTTCATCGCGCTGCCTGTCGAACTCGAGGAGGCGGCGCGGGTCGATGGCCTCGGGCGTTTCAAGATCTTTCGCAAGATCGCCTTGCCGCTTGCAAGGCCGGCGCTCGCGTCGGTCGCGATCTTCACCTTCCTGCATTCCTGGAACCTCTATCTGGAACCGATCGTGTTCCTGTCGAGCGCCGACAAATTCACGCTGCCGCAGGCGCTGACACAATATACCGACGCCTATGGCGGGCCGATGTGGAACATCCAGCTTGCCGCGGCGACCCTGACGGCGCTGCCCGTTCTCATCGTCTTCATCATCGCGCAGAAGCAATTCGTCGAAGGGCTCGCGCATACCGGCCTCAAGGGTTGAAAAACTCACCTTTTGAAACACTGGGGCTGAAGAAACGGAAATCTGATTGATGGCTGAAGTTACCCTTTCCAATGTCCGCAAGAGCTATGGCGCCGTCGACATCATCCACGGCATCGACCTCGGCATCACCGACGGCGAGTTCGTGGTGCTGGTCGGCCCGTCCGGCTGCGGCAAGTCCACGCTGCTCAGGATGGTTGCCGGGCTGGAGACAATTACCGGCGGCGAGGTGAATATCGGCGGCCGGGTGGTCAACGACCTCGATCCCAAGGACCGAGACATCGCCATGGTCTTCCAGAACTATGCGCTCTATCCTCATATGACCGTTGCCACCAATATGGGCTTCTCGCTGGAGCATCGCGGCGGCAGCAAGGCGGAGATCGCCGAACGCGTCAAATGGGCCGCCGACATCCTTGGCCTTGCGCCCTTGCTCGATCGCTACCCGCGCCAGCTTTCCGGTGGCCAGCGCCAGCGCGTTGCGATGGGCCGGGCGATCGTGCGCGATCCCAAGGTGTTCCTGTTCGATGAGCCGCTTTCCAATCTTGACGCGAAACTACGCGTCGTCATGCGCGGCGAGATCAAAAGCCTGCACCAGAGACTGAAGACGACCACCATCTACGTCACCCACGACCAGGTCGAGGCGATGACCATGGCCGACAAGATCGTCGTACTGAACGGCGGTAAGGTCGAGCAGATCGGGGCACCACTCGACCTTTACGACCGGCCGGCCAATCAGTTCGTTGCGGGCTTCATCGGCTCACCGTCGATGAATTTCCTCACCGGCACGATCACGACCGAAGGGTTCTCGGCGCCCGGCATCATGCTGCCGCTGCCTGAGGTAGCGCACGAGCACAAGGACCGAAAGGCGGTCTACGGCATTCGTCCCGAACATTTCGCCCTGGACGAGAACGGCGTGCCGGCGGAAATCGTGCTGGTCGAGCCGATGGGCTCCGAGACGCAGGTAACGATGAAGCTTGGCGAGACGCTGGTGACCGGCGTGTTTCGCGAGCGGGTATCGTTGTCGCCGGGGGCAACGATCCGGGTGCGGCCGGAACTCGGCAATATCCATCTCTTCGCCGCCGATGGCGGCCAGCGTCTGAACTGAGGCCCGTGATGCCGAATTACCCCGAAACCAAGCTCACCAAGGCGCTGCGCGGCGGCGAATTTCCGGTCATCGTCTCGCTCGCCCGCCACGACCTCGATCTTGCCAAGGCGGCGATCGGGGCGGGGGCATTTGCGATCAAGGTGCATCTCAACGCCTATCATCGCGCGACCGGCACGACATTCGGCAGTTTTGCCGAGGAGCGGCCGTTTTTCGAGACGCTGGCGCCGCTCGGGGTGCCGCTGCTGGTAATGGCCGGCCAGGAGACGGTGCCGACGCCGGGCGAGCTCGATGCCTTGGCGGATCTTGGTTTTGAAGGGTTCAATGTCTATTTCGACCATCTTCAGCCGCATCTGCTGCAGTCGAAGCTCCGCCCGATCCCGGCGCTCGGCGAGAATAGCACTGACGAGGACTTGAAGACCATCGTCGCCATTCCCGGCGCGATGATGGAGGCGTCTGTTGCGTCGTTTGCCGATTACGGCAGGCCGCTCGACGAGACCGATCTTGCCCGCTACAGGGAAATCACCTCGAAGGCCGGTATTCCGGTCATTGCGCCGAGCCAGAAGCGTTTCGTGGCCGCCGATATGGCAAGGCTGAAGGCGGCCGGCATCGCGGCGCCGCTGCTCGGTGTCATCGTCACCGGCACGACGCCGAAGAGCCTGGAGGAGGCGGTGCGTCCGATCGTCGAGGCGGCAACTGGCTGAGTGGCGACGATGGATTGAATTTCTTCCGTCGGATCGCCATTTTAGGTGCAAATCCAAAACCGAAGGAGGAAAGCATGACGACGTCTACCGAACGGGCCGTTCTGGCCGGAGGTTGTTTCTGGGGCATGCAGGACCTGATCCGGCGTCTACCTGGCGTGGTGTCGACCCGTGTCGGCTATAGCGGCGGCGATGTGCCGAATGCGACCTACCGCAATCATGGCACCCATGCCGAAGCGATCGAGATCATCTTCGATCCGGCCAAGACCAGCTATCGCGATATTCTGGAATTCTTCTTCCAGATCCACGATCCATCGACCAAAAACCGCCAAGGCAACGATGTCGGCATGAGCTACCGCTCGGCGATCTATTACGAGAACGATGAACAGAAGCGCGTCGCCGAAGACACCATCGCCGATGTCAACGCATCGGGCTTATGGCCGGGCAAGGTGGTGACGGAAGTGGAGCCGGTTGGTGATTTCTGGCAGGCCGAACCGGAGCATCAGGATTACCTGGAGCGTTATCCGAATGGCTATACATGCCATTTTCCGCGCCCGAACTGGAAGCTGCCGAAGCGCGCCAGCGTTGCTGCTGAATAACCCGTCTTATTTCACGAATTGAAGGCGCTGCCATCTCGAGATGGCAGCGCCTTTTTTTTGTTACGCGAGCGTATAGGCGGTCTTCACCACGGTGAAGAACTCGGCAGCATACTTGCCCTGTTCGCGCGGGCCGAAGGACGATGCCTTGCGGCCGCCGAACGGCACGTGGAAATCGACGCCTGCCGTCGGCAGGTTGACCATCACCATGCCGGCTTCCGAGTTGCGCTTGAAATGCGTCGCGTGCTTGAGGCTGGTAGTGGCGATACCGGCCGACAGGCCGAACGGCGTGTCGTTGGCGGTTGCCAGCGCTTCCTCGTAGTTCTTCACCCGGATGACGGAAACGACCGGTCCGAAGATTTCCTCGCGCGAAATCCGCATCTGGTTGGTCGCTTCGGTGAACAGCGTCGGCTGCAGATAGAAGCCGGGCGTGTCGCGCTTCACGAGTTCGCCGCCGAAGGCGAGCTTGGCGCCCTCGTTCTTGCCGATCTCGATATAGTCGGTGTCCTGCTTCAGCTGCTTGTCGTCGACGACCGGGCCGATATGGCTGCCGGCCTTCATGGCGTTGTCGACGTTGAGCGTCTTCAGCTTCTCGGTGAGTGCTGCGACGAACTTGTCGTGGATGCCTTCCGTCACGATCAGGCGCGACGAAGCGGTGCAACGCTGGCCGGTCGAGAAGAAGCCCGAATTGGCGGCCGCTTCGACGGCGACGTTGATGTCCGCGTCATCGAGGACGACCATCGGGTTCTTGCCGCCCATTTCGAGCTGGAACTTGCGGTTATGCTCGATCGAGGCCAGCGCAACGCGCTTGCCGGTGCCGGTGGAGCCGGTAAACGTGATGCCGGCGAGATCCGGGCTGTCGAGCATGGCCTGACCGACGACCGAGCCGCGGCCCATGACGAGGTTGAGGACGCCCTTCGGCAGGCCGGCGCGGTGGAGGATGTCGACGATCGCCCAGCCACAGCCAGGTACGAGATCGGCAGGCTTGAAGACGACGGTATTGCCGTAGCAGAGCGCCGGCGCGATCTTCCATGCCGGAATGGCGATCGGGAAATTCCAGGGCGTGATGATGCCAATGACGCCGAGTGGTTCGCGGGTGATCTCGACACCGATGTTCGGACGTGCGGACGGCACCAGTTCGCCGGTCAGGCGCAGCGCTTCTCCAGCGAAGAAATCGAAGATCTGGGCGGCGCGGGTAACTTCGCCGATCGCTTCGGGAAGGATCTTGCCTTCCTCGCGGGCGAGAAGCGCGCCGAGTTCTTCCTTGCGGGCGAGGATTTCGTCGGAAGCTTTCCGGAGAATAGCGTGACGCTCCAGGATGCCGGAACGTGACCAGGCCGGGAAAGCGGCCTTGGCGGCTGCTATCGCCTGCTTGGCGTCTTCGGCATTGCCCTGGGCATACATGCCCACGACATCGTTGGTATCGGACGGGTTGATGTTCTTGGAAGCGTCCGAGCCGACCCATTCGCCGGCGATCAGGTTCTGGTAGATGGTCATGGACCTCTCCTCTCATGTGAAAGGTCCCGCCAAGCGGCGGGACCGTCAGATAAAGCTTGTTCAGTCGCTCATTTGAAAACGTTTGGGAGCCAGAGCGACAAGGCAGGGATATAAGTCACGAGCAGCAATACTGCGATGCTGGCTCCGAAGAAAGGCCAGATCGTGCGCATCGCTTCACGTATCGTGATGCCGCCGACCGCGCAACTGACGAAGAGCACGGTTCCGACCGGCGGCGTGTTGAGGCCGATGCCGGCATTGAGGATCATGATGACGCCAAAATGGACGGGATCGATGCCGAAGGCTTTGACGACCGGCAGCAGAATCGGGGTCGAGATGATGACCATCGGCGCCATGTCCATGAATGTGCCGAGCACCAGCAGGATGACGTTGATCATCAGGAGTACGATAATCGGATTGTCGGAGATCGCTCCGATCGCCGCGATGATCAGCGTCTGGACCTGCAGGAATGCCATCAACCAGCCGAACGAGGCCGCGGTGCCGATGACCAGCAGTACCATCGCGGTGGTGCGCACGGCGCCCATGACGGCTTCGACAAAACCTTCCCAGTTCAGCTCGCGATAAACGAGCATGGCGACGAGGAAGGCGTAGAGGACCGCGATGCAGGAGCTTTCCGTTGCCGTGAATACGCCGGAGCGGACGCCGCCGAAGATGATGGCGATCAGCAGGATGCCCGGCAGCGAGGCCAGCAGATAATAGCCGACGCGGGCGAAGCCGGGGAAGGGGTCGGCCGGATAACCGCGTTTTACGGCAACCCACCAGGCGGTGAACATCAGCGCTCCGGCGAGCAGCAGCCCGGGGATGATACCGGCGGTAAAGAGGTCCGCGACGGAGACGTTGCCGCCGGCTGCGATCGAATAGAGGATCATGTTGTGCGAGGGCGGGATCATCAGCGCAATGATGGCGGCGTTGGCCGTCACGTTGACCGCATAGTCCCTGTCATAACCGCGCGCAGCCATTTGCGGAATCATCAATCCGCCGACAGCCGATGCGTCCGCCACAGCCGAACCCGAGATGCCGCCGAACAGCGTCGAGGCGACGACGTTGACCTGGCCGAGACCACCGCGCATGTGGCCGACAAGGCCTGCTGCAAAGCGGATCAGCCTCTGTGCAATGCCGCCGCGCACCATCAGGTCGCCGGCGAAGATGAAAAACGGGATCGCCATCATGGCGAAGACGTTCATGCCGGAATTCAGCTGCTGGAAGACGACGATCGGCGGCAGGCCCATGTAGAGGACCGTTGCGAAGGACGCGATGCCAAGACAGAAGGCGATCGGCATGCCGATCAGCATCAGGAAGGTAAAGGAACCGAAAAGAATGGCGTAGGCCATTACGCAGCCTCCTGCACGAGGACATCAGCAGCAATTTCTTCGCCGATGGCGACGTCGACGAAGCGCTCCAGAGCAAAAAGGGAGATCATGGCGCCCCCGACGATCATCGGGATGAAGTCGGTGCCGCCGGGCCAGCCGAGAACGGGAATGGTCGCCGACCATGTGCCAATGGCGAGTAAGGTCGAATAATAGGCCATGCCTATGCCGAACAGCACGATCAGGCCGAGGCTCAGGAGGTCCATCGCCTTCTGGATTGCCGGCGGCATGACGTAACGGACGATATCGAGCCCGAGATGCACACTCTCGCGCACGCCGACGGCGGCTCCGAGCATGATGAACCAGGACATCAGGTAGAGCGACAGCGGCTCGGACCAGCTAGGCGAGTCGTTCAGGATATAACGGCCGAAGACCTGCCAGCCGACGATGAGGGTCATGGCGATCATGCCGATGCCGGAAATATAAAGCGATAGGCGGCTGAGGCCGCCCAGAATTGGTTTGATAGCCAACATGAAGTTTCTCATGAACCTGTCCTCCACGACCCGGCGACGTTGCCCGGTGCCGGAAATGAAAAAGCCGGCCCTCTGATCAGAGGGCCGGCTTTTTTCTCAACTTACTTGACGGCCTGGATCTGCTCCAGCAGAGCCTTCTGGGTCCCATCCGTGACGAACTTGTCATAGACCGGCTTCATGGCTGCCGAGAACTCGTCCTTGTTGACCTTGATGACGTTGACGCCACCGGCACGAACCTTTGCTTCCGAGGACTTTTCGCGGGCAGTCCAGAGTTCGCGCATCTTGACGACCGAGTCCTTGGCGGCCTGGCGGAAGATCTTCTGGTCTTCCGGGGTCAGCTTGTCCCAGGAGATCTTCGACATGACCAGAATTTCCGGGTTCAGCGAATGTTCGGTCAGCGTGTAGTTCTTGGCGACTTCGTAATGACGGGCAGACTCGTAGGACGGCCAGTTGTTTTCCGCGCCGTCGACCACACCGGTTTCGAGCGAGGAATAGACTTCACCCATCGGCATCGGGGTCGGGTTGGCGCCAAAGGCCTGCATCATGGCGATCCAGAGGTCGGACTGCTGGACGCGGATCTTCATGCCCTTCAAGTCAGCAAGCTTGGTGATCGGCTTCTTGGTCGTATAGAAGGAACGCGCGCCGGAATCGTAATAAGCGAGACCGATCAGGCCGTGCTTTTCGAAGGCGGCGAGAATCTGATCGCCGATCGGTCCGTCGACGACCTTGTGCATGTGCTCGGTCGAACGGAACAGGAAGGGCAGGCCGAGAACGGTGGTTTCCGGCACGAGGTTGTTGAACGGCGCGGCGTTGACGCGGTTCATATCGATGACGCCGAAACGGGTCTGCTCGATCGTGTCCTTCTCCTGGCCGAGAACCGAGTTATTCATCACCTGAATCTTGATGCGGCCGTTGGTGCGCTGGGAGACCAGTTCGCCCATGTATTTGACGGCATCGACGGTCGGATAGCCGTCCGGATGGATGTCGGCAGAACGCAGGGTGACCTGCGCATTGGCGGCGGTCGCGCTGAGTGCGAGACCGAATGCGAGGCCGAGCAGTTTCGTGAGTTTCATGTTGTCCTCCTCCGTTGATCGCCGGGGCCTCCGCGCCCCGGTCGTTTGAACTATCAGTCTCCTCAGGCCCGCCTTGCCGTTTATTAGGCAGGCAGGCCGTAAAGTTCTTCAGGGTTTTTGACGAGCGCAAGTTGGCGCGCCGCATCGTTCGGGAACCAGCCGAGCACGGTGTCGGTCAGCGCCACGTCATCCGGATAATCGGCCTGTTCGCGGGCGAGATTGTGCGGCCAGTTGGTGCCCCAGACGATGCGTTCCGGTGCATATCTGGCGATCTCGCGGGCGACGGCTGCGACATCGGCATAGTCCGGGCCGCCGGCCTTTGAAGACTCGTAGACGCCGGCGAACTTGAACCAGCATTTTCCACCGTCGATCAGCCGCTTGACCGCTGCGACCTGTGGGCTGTCCGGTGTGACGCCTGAAAAGAACTTGCCATGATGATCGAAGACCCAGCGGGACTTCAGATTCTTCAGTCGTTCTTCGTGGTCGAGGATGTTGCTGCCGTCGAACTGGACGGCGACCATCCAGTTGCGGGACGCAGCCTTGGCGTCGACAGCTTCGAGTTCCGACAGGTTCACCGCGCCGCCTGGCAGGTCCATGATGCGGGCGCCGACATTGCCGGCTGCTGCGAGGCTATCGAGTTCGGCTTCCGATGTGTTGCTATCGATGACGCAGACGCCGCGTGCGATCGAGCCGAACTCCGCAAGGCAGGCGTTGAGATTGGAATTGTCGCGCTGCTGGGCATTGCCCT
Organism: Neorhizobium sp. 05N33; assembly: GCF_056397445.1. Lineage (NCBI taxonomy): Bacteria > Pseudomonadati > Pseudomonadota > Alphaproteobacteria > Hyphomicrobiales > Rhizobiaceae > Neorhizobium > Neorhizobium sp. 05N33. Next base: position 134,953 of record NZ_JBFTNK010000004.1, read on the forward strand.
GGGTGACGATGACCCGATCGATGCCGATCCAGCGCATGAACTGGAGATACTGGGCGGGTGTTGGCAGGTCTCCGGCAGGAAGGCCCGGACCGCCGGGCAGAGAGGGAAAGCCCGGCAGATAAGCATGCATCTGAGTGTCGATCGCGCCCTTGGGCAGCTTGGTCTTGGGGGGAGTGCCGGAAAGGGTGCGGACGAGCATCAGATGTCTCCCATGCGGAATTCTTTGAGCGCATCGCGGTTGATCTCGATCCCAAGGCCGGGGCCGTTCGGGATCTGCACCACGCCGCGCTCGTGTTCGATCGGGGTTTTGATCACCGCCTGACGGAACGGGTTATGGGTACGGTCGAATTCGAGGATCGGTTCGATCGGATTAACGCGAACCGGGCTCGGGATCATCGCCGCCATGAACTGCAATGCGGCGGCGATATGGACAGCGGTGCCCCAGACATGCGGCACGACGCGGATGCCGTGAAGGGCTGCCAGATCGGCGACGCGCTTGGCTTCGGTAAAGCCGCCAACGCCGGCAAGGTCCGGCTGCAGGATGTCGACGGCACGGGTTTCCACCGGCTCGCGCATGCCCCAGCGGCTGTGCCAGGTCTCGCCGCCGGCAACCGGGATCGGCTGGCGGGCGCGGACTTCGCGGTAGGCGGCAAGCTGTTCCGGCACCACGGGTTCCTCGAACCAGTCGATATTGAGTTCAGCCGCCGCCTGGCCGAATTTGATCGCCTCGATGGCGTCGTAACCGTGGTTGGCGTCGACCATCAGGCGCATGTCAGGACCGACGGCGTCGCGCACGGCACGGATGACGCGCAGATCCTCCTCGACGCCGAAGCCGATCTTGATCTTGCTGGCGTGAAAACCCTGTTGCCAATAGCCGGCGACGTCGGTGGCATTGTCTTCCACGCGGTCGACGCCGTCGCGCTTGAAGCTGCCGGTCGCGTAGGCCCTGACGCTCTCGCGGAAACGTCCACCGAGCAGGATCGAGATCGGCACGCCGAAATGTTTGCCCTTGATATCCCAGAGCGCGATGTCGATGCCGGACAGTGCCGTGACGGCAAGGCCGCGCTGACCCTGATCGCGCAGCGCATTATAGAGCCGCGCCCAGATCTTTTCGGTTTCGAGCGGATTTTCGCCGATCAGCCAGTTCGCATAGGTCGCGACCACGACCGCATTCGGCCGGGCCGGGCCGAGGCATTCGCCCCAGCCGATCGTGCCGTCATCGCACTCGATCTCGACGAGCACATGGGCGCGGCGATCGAAGCGCATCGAGGCGCTTTCGAAGGCGACGTCGAGCCTGTGTTCGAGAAGGTGGGTGCGAACCGAAGCGATCTTCATGGATTAGCGCTTCCAGGGGCCGATGAGCTTCAGAAGCATGTCTTCTTCTTCCGCCGTCAGGTCGTCGAGCGGCGGACGCACCTTGCCGGCGTCAAAACCCTGCAGGCGCACGCCGGCCTTGATGGCCGAGACGGCATAACCCTTGCGGCGGTTGCGGATAGCCATGAAGGGGTAGAAGAAGTCCTTGAGGATTTCCTCGCAGCGGGTGCGGTTGCCGGCGCGCAGCGCCTTATAGAACTCGACGGCAAGGCCCGGCACGAAATTGAAGACAGCCGAGGAATAGGTGGTGAAGCCGGCGCCGAGATAGGCTTCGGCGAAGAGCTCGGCAGTCGGCATGCCGCCGAGATACATCAACCGGTCGCCCATGGTGGCGGTGATCTGCCGGACAAGCCCGATATCGCCGCTTCCGTCCTTGAAGCCGATCAGGTTCGGGCATTCGTCGCAGAGGCGCTTCAGGGTGTCCACCGACAGGATCGAGTTGTCGCGGTTGTAAACCATGACGCCGATGCCAACTGACTGGCAGATGCGTTTCACATGCTGGTAGAGGCCTTCCTGCGGTGCATCGATCATGTAATGCGGCAGCAGCAGGATGCCGTCGGCGCCGGCCTTTTCGACCGCGCGGGCCATCTCGACGCCCACATGCGTGCCGAAACCGCAGCCGGAGACGATTGCGGTCTTGCCGGCGGCCTCCTTGGCGGCGGAAACGATTGTAGGGACCTCATTGGGAGACAGCGAGAAGAATTCGCCCGTGCCACCGGCGGCAAACAGGACCGGTGCATCATAGCCCGACAGCCATTCGACATGGCGGCGATAGCTTTCCGGCTGGAACTGGCCTTCCTTGTCGAAATGGGTGACGGGAAAGGACAGCAGGCCGGCACCAAGTGCGACCTTGATTTCTTCAGGCGTCATCATGCGGATTTCCTTTGTAAGCGTCTCCTCCAGACAAAAATTGTCGTACAGGTTGCGCTGACTTGTGTCAACAAGTCATCTTACAGCTTCCCGAAGCTCTCGGAGGAGGGTGCGATAACGCAGCTGCGCACCCCGCAGATGCCGGCGCATGGCGTCGCGGGCACGGTCTTCGTCGCCGTCGGAAATCGCCACGACAATGGCATTGTGCTCCTCGTCGAGCAGCTTGATATAGGCTGCCTGGTCGGCCTCCGAATCGTCCGGGCGTAATGCTGCGCGCGGGATCAGGCTGCGGCCGATCATCGTCAGGAATTCTCGGAAACGGGGATTGTTGGTGGCTTCGGCAATGGCAAGATGCAGCGCAAAGTCTGCCTCGCTGGTCGGTTTTGCGGCCTCGAGACAGGCGCGGACCGCATAATGGCGATCGAGAATGACCTCTTCCTGTGCAGGGGAGCGGCGAAGGGCCGCAAGCCCTGCAGCCTCGACTTCCACCGCGGTTCTGAGCTCCAGGAGCTCGATCATCGAGGATACGCGGGCAAGATCGATATTCGAGAGGGAGAGCATGACCGGCTGCACGTTGCGCGAAGGCTCTAGCACGAAGACGCCGGCGCCCTGACGAGCTTCCACAAGGCGGTCGGCGCGTAGCGATGCGATGGCCTCGCGGACGACCGTGCGGCTGACGCCGTGCGCCTCGGTCAGCTGTGCTTCGCTCGGCAGGCGCGAGCCCGGCGGAAACTGACCGGCTGCAATCGCCTGGCGCAGCGTTTCTCCGAGGCGAGAAACTAGCGTCCTCGATCCCCTGCCGGTATCGAGTCTGGTTTCTACGCTCATTTCATTCCTCCCTGCTCGGCGGCGCATCACAATATCGCGTCAACCCACGTGTCAAGCTTAGGCGACCGCGCCAAGCCGGCTCCGACTTGTTGACCGAGCTTTCTCAACATGTATGATAAGTATTGAAGCTTGTCACGAACAAGTTGGCCAATGAACTGGATTGCCGCGGCCGACGGGCCGCTTTCGGAGGATGATTTCTTGAAAAGACTTTTGATCACCGGTGCCGCCGGCGGCCTCGGACGCGCCATGCGTAGCCGTCTTGCCGGGTTCGCCGAAACGCTTCGCTTGTCCGATATCGTCGATCTCGGCACTGCCGGCCCAAATGAGGAGCTGGTCGTCTGCGATCTCGCGGATGCAGATGCGGTCATGGAGCTGGTCGAGGGCTGCGACGGTATCCTGCATCTCGGCGGGGTTTCGGTGGAGGACAAGTTTTCGAAGATCCTCAATGCCAACCTGCTCGGCCTCTACAATCTCTACGAAGCTGCCCGGGCGCATGGGCAGCCGCGCATCCTGTTCGCCAGTTCCAACCATGTCGTCGGGTTTTACCGGCAGGACGAGCATATCGACGTCAAGGCTCCGATGAAGCCGGACGGGCTTTACGGCGTTTCGAAATGTTTCGGCGAGGCTCTGGCGCGCATGTATTTCGAGAAATTCGGCCAGGAGACAGCGCTGGTCAGGATCGGCAGCTGCTTCGAAAAACCGATCAACCACCGCATGCTGTCCGGCTGGATGTCACATGACGACTTCGTGTCGCTGATCGGCTGCGTCTTCCGGACCCCGATGCTCGGCTGCCCGATCATCTGGGGCATTTCCGACAATGACAGCAAGTGGTGGGACAATTCGCATGCGTCCTATCTCGGCTGGAAGCCGAAGGACAATGCAGAACGTTATCGCGCCGAACTGGAAGCCAGCGTTCCGCGTCCGGCACCGACCTCGGCGCTTGCGGTTTACCAGGGCGGCATGTTCACCCAGGACCCGATCTTCGCCGAGGATTGAGCTCGCACGACGGGTTCTTGTTTCTGCCTTTTAGGCCCACCACATCAGCTTCTTCTACAACCTTCCCTTTTCCGAGAAGGTGTTTTCCGGAGTTCTTGTGATGGGATTTATTGATATCAATCCTCCCGTCCCCGAAGATAGCGTGCTTCTCGACGCCTATTCGGAGACGGTTGCCGGCGCGGTCGACCGCGTCGGTCCTGCCGTAAGCCGCATCGAGCGGCTGGGCGGCGTTGCCGGCCAAGGAGGCCACGGGTCGGGCTTTGCGATTTCGCCCGACGGCCTGATCATCACCAACCACCACGTCGTTTCCGACGCCAAGACCGTCCGTATCCGCAGCGCCAACGGGGCAGTCGGGCAGGGCGCTGTTCTCGGCCGCGATGCCGATACCGATATCGCGCTGGTGCGTGCCGACATGGACGTTCAGGCCTGGGCACGGCTTGGCGATTCCCAGAAATTGCGGCGCGGCCATATCGCGATCGCGATCGGCAATCCGCTCGGTTTCGACTGGTCGGTGACATCGGGCGTCGTATCTGCGCTCGGCCGATCGATGCGGTCGTCCACCGGCCGGCTGATCGACGACGTCGTACAGACCGATGCGGCACTCAATCCGGGCAATTCCGGCGGACCGCTGGTGTCTGCCTCCGGTGAGGTGGTCGGCGTCAACACGGCGGTGATCCGCGGCGCGCAGGGCATCGCCTTTGCGGTTGCCTCCAACACGGCCAATTTCGTCGTCTCGGAGATCCTGCGCTTCGGCCATGTGCGGCGTGCCTTTATCGGCATCGTCGTCGATACGACCGCTCTACCGCGCCGCGTCGCGGTGAAGGCCGGCATGTTGCAGGAGACGACGGTGCGTATCCGCCGCATCGATCCCGGCAGCCCGGCCGATCTGGCGGGGTTGAAGGAGGGCGATTTCATCCTGGCGATCGACGGCCAGCCCGTCGGCGGCGCCGATGATCTGATCCGTTTGCTGGACGGGACCCGGATCGGCAAGCAGACGCCGATCTCCGTCTACGACCTCGAGGCGCGGATCGTCGACCGCGTGCTGGTTCCAGCCGCACGGCCGCAGAGCTGAGCGCGGCGTTTCTCTTCGGGCCCTCGTCCTCGAGGTCCTAAGCCAGCCGGTTGCGAAGCCTTTCCCGTGCGGTTTCATCGAGGCCGAGCGAAGAGAGATAGACCTCGATGCCGCCATGGCGATAACGGATATGGTCCAGCGCTTGCCGCATGCTGCGCGGCTCAGAGGCAAGAACGATGTCCACCAGCTCGGGCGCCGTGCCGCGGCCGAGGGCTCGGTCCCTGAGGCGCGCGATCAGCGGCCCGGAGATGGTCGCCGTCAGGGCGTAATCCTCGACAATGGTCGTCTCATCGACGCCGGCATTGGCAAGCAGCAGGGCCGAGATCACACCGGTGCGGTCCTTGCCGGCGCTGCAATGGAAAAGCACGGCTCCATCAGGTGCATCGGCGATAATCTTCAGGACTTCGGCGATCGCCGGCTGGCAGTCGTCGATTGCCTGGCAATAGCGGTCGCCCATGTCGAAACTCACCACGGCGTTTGCCATCATCTCGACTGGCGCCAGCGCCGAAAACAGCGATGTATTGTGGTAGTGGACCCGGGCGTGACTGGTGAATGGGTTGGCTTCGGCGGCGATCTCGTGGGCGTTGCGCAGGTCGATGACGGTGATCAGGCCGTTGTCCAGCAGGGTGTCGATATCGGCCTCGCTCAGGCGGTGCAATGCGTCGCCGCGCAGGATCGCGCGCCAGCGCGTCTGGCCGCCGTTCGAGGTCTGGTAACCGCCGAGGTCGCGGACATTGTGGGCGCCTTCCAGCGCGATCAGGCGTTCGTAGGCTAACATCTCAGCGGATTCCGGATTTCATGAAGGATTCGATCACGTGGCGCTGCAGGACCAGATAGATGATCAGGATCGGCAGGCTGGCGAGTGCGGCGGCCGCCATCAGCGGCCCCCAGAGATTGCCCTCCTGGGTCATGAACATCTGCAGGCCGATCTGGACGACGGAGTTCTCCGGCTTGCGCGACAGCAGCAGCGGCCAGAAATACTCGTTCCAGGCGGAGATGAAGGCGATGATCGACAGGGAGGCGATCGGCGCCCCCATGTTCGGCACGACGATCTGCCAGAGGATCTTCCAGCTTCTGGCGCCGTCGATGCGCGCCGCTTCGAGGATTTCGGTCGGGAAGGAGCGCATCGCGTTGAAGAGCAGCAGGATCGCGAAAGCATGCGCCGCATTCGGCACAATCAGACCGGTCAGCGTATCGAGGAGGCCGAGCCGCGAGGCGAGCACGTAGTTCGGGATCATCGTGACCTGGAACGGCACCAGCCAGGAGAGCGCGATAAGCCCGTGGATGACGCCGGAAAGGCGCATGCGCCAGCGCACCAGCGCATAGGCCGCGAATAGGCCGGTCACGACCTGCAGAAGGGCGGTCGCTGCGGATACGATCGTGGTGTTGACCAGCATGCCCATCATCGGAATGCGGGTCAGCACGAAGATATAATTTTCGAACGACGGGTTGGACGGCCAGAGCGAGGTGGAGAAGATCTCGTTTTCCGGCCGAAGCGAGGTGACGATCATCCAGTAGATCGGAAAGATCGACAGGAAGGACAGGAGGATCATCACGGCATGCACGGCAAGCCGGCGGGCGCCGCCGGACTTTGGACCGCCGGAAGCGAACGCGATGCTGTCGGGGGAGGCGTCAATTGTCATAGACCGCGAACCTTTTCGTGAGCCACATGCATCCCGCCGCGATGACCGCAAAACCGGCAAAGGCGATCATGCCGGCCGCCGAGCTCCAGCCGGCGGACATGGTCTGGAAACCGTATTCCCAGAGCAGGTAGAAGATGTTGGTGGTCGATTTCAGCGGGCCGCCATTGGTGAGCACGTTGATATAGGCAAAGCTCCACTGCGCCCCGAACAGGATCGTCATCATAGACAGAAGCAGGATGGTCGGCGAAAGCAGCGGCAGGCGGATATCGCGGATGATCCCCCAGCGGCTGGCGCCGTCGATGCGCGCCGCCTCGATATAGGAGGAATTGATGCCGGCATTGGCTGCGGAAAATAAGAGGGTGGAAAAGCCGATCAGCTTCCAGCCGGTGATCCAGGTCAGCGTTGCAAGTGCGTATCTCGGGTCGGTCAGGAAGCCGATGCGGCCGAGACCGATCGTCTCCAGGCCGAGCGTGATGAGGCCCTGGTCCTCGTTGAGCAGCCAGCGCCAGAGGATGGCGGCGACCACGGGGGCTACGATCATCGGCACGAAGATCAGCGCGCGATAGATGGTCCGGGCGCGGCCTTCGAGATCCTGGGTCCAGATCGCCACGAAGAGCGGAATGATCACCGACATCGGGAAGAGGCCGAGAATGTAGAAAAGCGTGTTCCAGAGGGCGGCGCGCATCTCGGGCAGGGCGAACAGGCGCTGGTAGTTGGTCAGGCCCACATAGCGCTGCGGCGCGCTCGGCAGCATGTTCCATTGGTAGAAGGAGAGCTGGAATGCCTCGACCAGCGGCACATAGGTCCACATCATCAGGAGGCAAAGCGCCGGCGCGAGATAGAGCCAGGGCTGGATGGTGAATGTGCCGCGCTGGCGCGCCGTTGCGGGCGCTCGGGCAAGGGTGAGCGGTCTTGCGAGATCGGCCTGGATATCGGTCATGGAATTTTCCCCGAAAGGATACCTAGGGGACAACGATGCCGGACGGAAAGCGAGATCCGCCCGGCATCTCCTCGTAACGGTTACGGCATCAGGTCCTGGCCCTGATCCTGGGCGGCTTTCAGCGTGGCGATCGGATCGCCCTTGCCGAAGACGGCTTCGCGGACCGAGTCCATCATCATCTTCTCGACCTGGCGGTAGTTCGGGCCGGGGAAGGCGACGTTGGCGGTGAGGCGGTTCAGCTGGTCCAGGTTGGCGCGGAACATCTGGTTCTCCTTGACCCACGGGCCGAGGTAGTTCGGATCGTCGACGATATCGAGACGCAGCGGCAGGTAGCCGATCTTGCTCGTGATGATCGTGTAGGCTTCCTTGCTCGTCAGGTATTTGAGGAGCTCGTAGGCCGCACGCTGCTTGGCCGGATCCTTGCTGAAGACGAACAGGGCGCTGCCGGAATTGGTCGGAGCGGTCGGCTTTTCGCCGAAGGAGGGCATAGGGGCGATGCGCAGGTCGAACTTGCCCTGGGCGGCCTTCTTATAGGAGCCAAGCACCGCAGTCGTATAGACGAACATGCCGAGATTGCCGGCGGCAAAGGTGTCCGAACCGCTGGCCGGATCGATCTTGGCGTGGGCGCCGCTATCGACCATGTCGCGCAGCATTTTGACCGCCTCGGCGGCATTCTTGTCGGCGAATGTCAGCTTGTTGCCGTCGCGCACCTTGCCGCCGTTCGACATGACGATCGCCTGGTAGACGAAGGTGCCGTCGCTCGGGCCATAGGCGCCCGGGAAGAAGCCGTTCTTGCCGGTCTTTTCCTTGATCGCCTTGCCGGCGATGTTGACGTCGGCCCAGGTTTTCGGCGGGTTGTTCGGATCGAGACCGGCCTGCTTGAAGAGGTCGCCGTTGTAATAGAGGACAGGCGTCGAGAATGTGTAGGCGAGACCATAGGTCTTGCCGTCGACCTTGCCGAGTTCGAGACCCTTGGGGATCATGCCGGCGAGATGCTCTTTCAGTTCCGCCGGCTTCACCATGTCCTCGAGCGCGTTGCCGCCAAGGTCGCTGGCGATGAAGATCAGGTCGCGGAAGGTCAGCTGGGCGACGTCCGGCTGCTTGCCGGCGACGATATCGGCCTGGACCCGGTTGATGATCTCGTTCGACGGTACGGCCACCGTCTCGACCTTCACGTTGGGGAATTTCTTCTCGAAGCCGGCGATCAATTCCTTGGTGGCCTCGGAGCCGATGCCGGCGGAGGCGAGGTTGTAATTGTAGAAGCTGATGGTGACCGGCTTGTCGACCGTGGCGGGCATTTCGGCAAGAACGCCGAAAGGAAGCAGCGAGGCGGCGGTAAGCGTTGCCATCAGCTTGAGCGTGGTTCTGCGCAGCATTTGCGTGTCTCCGCGTGAGGGTTATTCAGCGGCGACGGGCGTTGCCCGGGCCATCAGAAGTTCCAGCGGATAGGTATTGAGTTCGGCGCGGTCGGACGGCAGCGGCACGAAGGCCATGGTGAGGCCGGACGGGCGGATGGTGCCGATCCCGAAGGAGGCGCCGCGCACCATGCGCAGGATGTCGGTGCGCAGGATGTCGGTGGCGGCGTGCTGGCCGGTGCCGACGACGACCGGGATGCCATGCCAGACCGAGACGCGGTCGTGATGGATATGGCCGCTCAGAATGCCGATGATGTTGCGGCCCTTCAGCAGTTGGCGGAAACGTTCCGACTGGGGGAAATGGATCGTCCGCCAATGGGCGGCATCGGCTTCCTCGCCGAGCGCCGGCGGGTGGTGGATGACGATCAGCTTCGGCAGGTCCGGATGGCTGTCGAGCGTCGAGGCGAGCCAGTCGAACTGTTCCGGATCGATCGTGCCGCCGATCAGGCCCGGCGTCGTCGAGTCGATGGTGATGATGTGGATGCCGTCGATGATCGTGTCGTGGTCGTATGGCGCATCCGGATCGTCGATCTCGATGCCCATGCCTTCGTAAAAGCCGGGACGGGTATCGTGATTGCCGAGCGCATAGATGACGGGGACGTCGATCCTGGCGTCGATGATCTCCTTCAGCCGGCGAAAACTGTCCGCATCGCCGCGGTTGGTGAGGTCGCCGCTGGCGATCACGAATTGCGGCTTCGGCGTTACGGTCGCGACGAGATCGAGCACCTGATGCAGCGTCTCGGTCGTGTCGCTGTGCAGATGGCTGTCGTCGGCGGTGCCGATATGCAGGTCGGTCAGATGGATGAATGTCGTTTCGCGTCGCACCGGATGCCTCCATGGATGACGATTTCGTCAGGAGGACCGTTAGAAGGGGTTTGTTTCCTGCTCGTGACGGATTTCGAATGCCGTTCGAAACCGTTTCAGCGGCGGAACATCGGTGCGATCACCTCGACCATGCGGGCGATGACGATCTCCGGATCGTCGAGGTCGATGCCGTAATTGGTCAGCACTTGCGTACGCGACCGGGAGCGGGTGACCTGCGAGCGGATGCCGAGCGCGCAATTGAGCCGCCAGCCTATACCGACCTCGTCGAGCCAGGGCGCGATCCGCTTCAGATGCGGAACGAAAGCCCGGTGATGTTCGACATCGTCGATGATGCGGCGGTAGTGCGGCGCGCGTTCCCGGTGGGTCTTCGCCATCGAGGTGAAATGCGACAGGACCCGGTAGCTGGAGGTCGGGTCGAGGCTCCAGCGGATCGACGGGCCAACCAAAGCCGCGATGACTTCATCAAGGTCGGGCGGATCGGGCGCCCGCCGGTCGACGGCTTTGCGAAGCAGGGTCAACCGCTCGGCATTCAGCCGCCGGTAGACACGCTCTGCGACCGCCGCCACCAGTTCTTCCTGCGAGCCGAAATGATAGCTGATAGCGGAAGGGGTCGCATGCGCTTCGATGGCAATCCGCCGCGCGGTCAGATCCTCGAAAGCCTCGGCTTCGCAAAGCAGATGCTCGCAGGCATCCATGAGCCTCATGGCTGTGAGATTGGCGCGGCCGTGCATGAACTCACCCTCGACGATCGCAAGTCTAAGGCGCGTTTGTGTATGGTGGATGACAGTGCGAAGAGGGCCTAGGACAAGTCGGGGGCCAAGTCGGGGCGGACCGTCTTTTTGTCGGGCTCGCGGGCGAAGGGCGCGGGCCAGCTGTCTCTTTCGTCATCCGCATCCTCGCCATCCCGAAACTCGTCCATGCGGTGTTTGATGGCAAGGGCGTAGATCGTATCGAGGATGTTCTTGTCACGAAGGTGCGGGTCGGTCAGTCCCAGCAGCGCTGCCCGGACGATCTTCTTGCTCGATGTCTTTGGGCAGCGTCTGGTAACGAACTTGAACAGAGCGTCGTCGGTGAGGCCATCCATCGCGCCGTCGACCAAGGCCTCATAGACCTTTCGTTTCTCTCCCATTCAACTCCCCCATGCCAAGTCAAACACTTAGTCACATAACTGTCATCATCCATTTTGAAGGAAATATGGCAAGGGCCCGGAACAAAAGTCGTGATGGACAGCGTTCACGGAAAACAAGTTTGACGAATTGAAACGGCGCTGTGGCATCTCTAGGTTCGCCGCAGCAACGCGATTGGGAGGAAAAGAGTGAAGATAGGTGCAGGAATTCTGGCGGCCCTCTGCCTTGGGATGGCGCCCATGGAGGCGTCGGCGCAGAGCCAGTGGCAGCCGGTCGAGCAGGTCCAGACCTATCCCATCACCGGCGATTCCGGCGTCGATCTCTACGCTTCCATCGGACAGCGCGGACCGAAGATCGGAAAGGAGGTTCGCGCCATCGCGCACACCAATTTCAAGCTCACCTGGACCCGTGACTACCGGCCGCAGCCAGACGGCGCCTGCACGCTGGTTTCGGCGCGGCCAAAGCTGATCATCACCTATACGCTGCCGAAACCCGCATCGGCGCTTGCTCCCGATCTGAAGAAGAAATGGCATGTCTTCATCGCCGGTGTCTACAAGCACGAACTGGTCCACGGGGTGATCATCACCGACATGGTGAAGGAGATCGAGCGGGTGAGCGTGGGTCTCAGTGTCGCCGACGATCCGCAATGCACGAAAATCAGGACAGAACTGACCGTTAAGCTCGGCGAGATCTCGAAGGCGCAGCAGAAGCGCAGCAATGACTACGACCGGATGGAAATGAGCGAGGGCGGCAATGTCCACCAGCTCATCCTGCAGCTGGTGAACGGCACCGGCAAATAGTCTGCTGCAGGATTGATTCATCAACTCGCTGAAAGGCGCTGTTTTTCCGATGAATTCTGGGGAAGCTATCTCTTGCGCATCACATTGACGATGAGCACGCCAAAGATCGCCATGATGCCGCCGATCGCGCCGATCAGGGTCGGCACCTCGCCGAGCCACAGGAAACCGATCAGGGTTGCGGTCGGGGGAACGCCGTAAAGGAAATTGGAGGCACGGGCGGCGGATAGGCGCTTCAAGGCGATCGCCCAGGTGACATAACCGATCGCAGTCGGGAAGAGCACCAGATAGACGATGCCCCAGTTCACCTCTGCCGGGGCGGCGGCAAGCGCCTGCAAGGTGGACGGTACCTCCGGCAGCAGCGGAATGGAACCGATCAGCATCAGCCAGGCGGTGACCGCCAAGGCGGGCATGCGGCCAAGGATCGGCTTCTGCAGCACGCTGGCAATCGCCGAGCAGAGGGCGGCGCCGAGAATGAGGATCGCATTCGGATCGAGATCGAAACCGTCGTCGCCGGAGGCAGCGATCAGCGCCACGCCGGCAAAGGAGATCGCCGTTCCGAACCAGCCCCAGCGGCCGAACCGTTCGCCGAGCGCGAAGGTGGCGATAAGGGCGGTGAAGACCGGCATGGTGTTGATGATGAAGCTCGCGGGGCCAGCCGCCACGGTTCGCTCGCCCATATTGAGGAGAACGGCATAGGCGGCGATGAAGAGCACGGCCGCGACGCCGAGTCGAAGCAGATCGCTTCTGGCCGGAAGGGCTGGTCGGGCAGCGACAAAATAGACTACGGCGATCAAGGCGGCCGGGACATAACGTGCCGTCGCAAGCTCGATCGGCGTCAGCGGCCCGAGCGCGATGCGGATGACGGCGAAGGACGAGGCCCAGAAGACGATGGTCACCAGGATCGCCAGGAAGGCGATCACATCAAATCCGTGTCTCTCGTCCGTTCCTGTACTCATGGCGACCGTGCTCATCTCTTTCTCCCTGGAAGCTTGGAAGTCAGGATCTAGCGCCTCTTATCCGTGCTTGAAAAGCACCGTAATCGATGATCATATGTGCTTATGGTTCACAGCTCGCAGACTTTGCCACCACTTGATACGCTCGAGACCTTCGCCCGCGCCGCGCGTCTCGGATCGTTTTCCGCGGCGGCGGAAGAGGGCGGCGTAACCCATGGCGCGGTCTCCCGGCAGATATCCCGGTTGGAGCGCTGGATGGGCGTGCGGCTTTTCTCCCGCGAGGCCCGCGGCGTGACGCTGACGCCGGAAGGCACGCGGTTTTTCGCCCGCGCGGAGGAAGCGTTGGCCCTGCTCGGGGATACGGACGAGCGGTGGCTGCCCCGCCGCAACAAGGCGGTCGTCCGGCTTTCGGTGACGCCGTCGGTCGCCTCGCTCTGGCTGTTTTCGCGGATGCCGAAGCTGGAAGCCAGCGACATCCATCTGGAACTGATCCTGGAACATCGGCTGGCGGATTTCAGCGAGGGCATCGACCTGGCAATCCGTTGCGGCAAGGGGCCATGGGCCGGTGTGCGCAGCCTGCCGCTGTGGCAGGAGAAACTGGTGCCGATCGCCGCTCCGGCAGTCGCCGAACGTCTCGGTGGAAGATCGGATGCGAAATCACTGCTGGAACTACCGATCCTGCACGATTCCAATGTCGAGGCCTGGCGGCGCTGGCTGGCCGTCGAAAATCTCGATTACGTGCCGCGCGGGCAGGACCGGCGGTTCGAGGATTATAACCTGGTGATCGACGCCTGCGCGCATGGCCTCGGCATCGCGCTCGCCCGGCCGCCGCTCGCGGACGCAGCGCTTGCCTCCGGCCGGGTCGTCGTCGTGTCTGAGAGAGCCATCGATCACCACGTCGCCTTCCACCTGATCCGTCCGAACGACGCGATGAAAGCGTCCGCCTCCGAGTTTTCCCAGCGTTTCCTGCTGGAGGCCGGGCTAGACGAGGCGGCTATCACTGCCTTCATCGCGCCTGGGCGGGGAAGAGGTTAGCGGCCCCATTGGCAAATGCTGCTCCGGCTCTAGTTGCTCCGAAAATTGGATATGAGGAGCATCCCATGAGCACAAAGGCGACGATTGCGAGGATCTGGCGGGGGCGTACCCGTGCCGCGATAGCCGACGAATATGAGGCCTATCTACTCGAAACGGGCATTCCGCCACTCCTCAAGACCGCGCTTGCGGTCCAGCTCTTCCGAGAGGACCTCGGCGACGAAACGGAGTTCGTGACGACCTCCTACTGGCCGGACTTTCAATCCATGGCGACGTTCACCGGCGGCGATCCGAACAAGGTGCATCATCTCGATCGCGATCCGCATTATCTGGTCGAACTGCCCGAGCGGGTGGCGATCATGAAAATCCTCGTCGACCGGAACTAAGGGGTCAGCGGACCCACTGGAACCCGTCGATCTGGATGTACCTTCCGGGACGCATCACGCACCACCATTCTCCTTCGCGAAACGGGCGATATCCGCATGGGTGGCGAACCAGACGCCCTCGTGGCCCTGGATGTGCCTGATCAGCTCTTCCAGTACAAAGATGCGCGAGCGGTAACCGGACACGTGCGGGTGCATGGTCAAAAGGAACAGTCCGCCTTCGATATAGGCGCGGTCGAATTCGCGCTTGAAGATATCGAGCACGGCGGTCGGCGGGGTGTAGGGGCGGAGCGCGGTAAAGCGGTTCATGTTGAAATAGACGGCGTCATCGCGGATCCATTCGACCGGCAGTTCGACCATGCCGGTCGGCTCACCGTCCTCGACCAGTTCGTAAGGATCGTCGTCGGCCATCAGCGAGGAATCGTAGATCAGCCCGAGCTCGCGCTCGATCTTCAGCGTCTCATAGGAAAAGTCCCAGGAGGGCGTGCGCATGCCGACCGGGCGGATGCCGGTGATCTTTTCGAGCGTATCGGCAGCGCGGAAATGCAGTTCCCGTTCCTTGTCGGCGGGCACCTTGGTGTTCACCTCGTGAATCCAGCCGTGCAGGCCGATCTCGTGGCCCTCGGCGATGACGCGCCGCTGTTCGTCGGGATAGAGGAGGGCCGCGACGGCCGGCACGAAGAAGGTCGCCGGAACTCCGGCATTCTTCAGCGTCTCGAGGATGCGCGGCACGCCCATGCGGTTGCCGTATTGCCCCTGCGACATGCGGCCGATCGATTCACCGCCGTCGCGAAGCTCGTTGGTCTCGTGGTCGCTGTCGAAGGAAAGGGCGACTGCGCAGCGCGCGCCATCTTTCCAGGCTTTCGGCTTCAGCGAGCGGCCGGCGCGCACCTTGTTGACCTTGCCGCGCCAGGTGGCCTCATCCCATTCCCAGGGTTCCATGTCCCATTCTCCCTTTTGTTATTCGGCAGCTTCCGGCAGGACCGGCACGGCTGCGAGTAGCCGCTTGGTGTAATCGTGCTGCGGATCTGCGTAGATCGTCGACGCCACGCCTTCCTCGACTATTCTGCCGCGATACATGATCGCGACACGGTCGCAGAGGTGGCGGACGACGGACAGGTCGTGGCTGATGAAGATCAGCGACAGGTCCAGTTCGGCGCGCAGGCGGATCAACAGGTTGATGATCTGCGCCTGGATCGAGACGTCGAGCGAGGCGACCGGCTCATCGCAGACAATCACATCCGGCTGCATGGCGAGCGCGCGAGCAATCGCGATACGCTGGCGCTGACCGCCGGAGAACTGGTGCGGGAAACGGTTGGCGAAGGTGGGATCAAGCCCGACTGCCGCCAGCCATTCCTTGACATAGACGGGGGCTTCGGCTCGGGTCACCAGCTTGTGGGCGAGCGGACCCTCGGCGATGATATCGCCGATCCGCATGCGGCCGTTGAGCGAGGCGAACGGGTCCTGGAAGATCGTCTGGATGCGGGTGGTAATTTTTCGCGCATTGCGGCCGTCGCTCATCACGGGCTTGCCGTTAAGGCGGATCGTGCCTGAGGTTGGGACCGTGATGCCTGCCGCCATGCGGCCGAGCGTCGATTTTCCGGAGCCGGATTCTCCGACAAGGCCGAGCACTTCGCCACGCTTCAGCGTGATCGACACGCCGTCGACCGCCTGGACGACCGGCATCGGCTGGGAAATGCCGGACTTGATCGCCAGGTTCCTGAACAGGCCCGCCGGCTTCTCAAAGCGCTTCATCGCGTTGTCGATGACGAGATAGGGGCTGCCGAGCGGCGGCAGGTTCAACGTCGCCGACTTGCGCGGCGGCGGGGCCGCATCCGCGATGCCGCTGCCGCGCAGCAGCAACTGGCCGGGCTTGGCGCGCGACGGCAGCGCGTCGAGCAGCGCCTTGGTGTAGTCGTGCTGCGGGCGGGTGAGCACGCCGAGCGCCGGGCCGATTTCGACGATATTACCGAACCTCATCACCGCGACGCGGTCGGCGATCGACGAGACGATCGCGAGATCATGGCTGATCCAGATCAGCGCGGTGCCGAGTTCGGCTACCAGTTCCTTCATCTCGGTAAGGATTTCCGCCTGGATCGACACGTCGAGCGCCGTCGTCGGTTCGTCGCAGATAATCAGTTTCGGCCGGTGCAGCAGGGCGATGGCGATCGCCACGCGCTGGCGCATGCCGCCGGAAAACTGATGCGGGAAGAAATCCACCTTGCGTTCCGGCTCGCTGATGCGGACCTGGGCGAGCGCCTTGATCGCTCGCTCACGTGCGTCCGATGCGCTGATTTTTTCATGAGCTTCGAGCGCCAACCTGATCTGGGTGCCGATGCTCAGGACAGGGTTCAAGGTCATCATCGGGTCCTGGAAGACCATCGAAATGGTCTTGCCGCGGATGGCGCGCAGTTCATGGGCGGGCAGGCCGATCAGCTCGCGGCCTTCGAGCTTGATCGAACCCTCGACGATGCGGCCGGGTTCGTCGATCAGGCCGATGATCGAGAAGCYGGTGATCGACTTGCCGGAACCGGATTCACCGACGAGCCCGAGGACTTCGCCCGGCGTCAGCGAGAACGAGACGCCGTCGACCGCCTTGATTTCACCGCGGCCGCTCGGAAACCAGGTCCTGAGGTTGGTGACTTCGAGAAGCGGAGCACTCGTCGTTTCGGTCATCGGCGGAGCCTCGGGTTGAGCTGGTCGCGGATCTGGTCGCCGACGAGGTTGAGCGAAACGATGAACAGGATCAGCGCCACGCCGGGATAGATCGAGATCCAGTAGCGGCCGGAGAGTAGGTACTGGAACCCGTTGGCGATCAGCATGCCGAGCGACGGTTCGGTCGGCGGCAGACCGACGCCCAGGAAGGAGAGGGTGGCTTCGAGCGAAATAGCGCTCGCCACCTGCACCGTTGCAACGACGATCAGCGGTGGCAGCGAGTTCGGCAGGATGTGCTTGACCACGACGCGCCAGGGCGACAGCGGTATGGAGAGCGCGGCCTCGACATAATCCTTCTGCCGTTCGGCTGACGCCGCGCCATGAGCGGTGCGGGCGAAATAGGCATACTGCGCGAAGATCAGTGCCATGATCAGCTGGTAACGCCCTTGTCCGAGAAGGGCTGCGATCACGAAGGCGAGCAGGATTGCCGGGAAGGACAGCTGCAGGTCGACGATGCGCATCACCAGACTTTCGAACCGGCCGCCGATATAGGCCGCCGAGCAGCCGACCACCGCGCCGATGACGAAGGCGATACCGCCGGCAATCACGCCCATCTGCAGCGAGATGCGCAGGCCGTAGATGATCGCCGACAGGAGGTCGCGGCCTTGCGAATCCGTGCCGAGCCAATGGGTGTAGCCGCCGGTGCCGACATAACCCGGCGCACGCCGGGCATCGCGCAGCACCAGGCTGGTCAGGTCATACGGGTCCTGCGGGGTGACTAGCGGCGCGATGATCGCGGTCAGGACGATCAGGAGGACGACGACCGCCGCACCTGTCGCGACCTTGTTGCGGAAGAATTCCTCGAGGAAACGGCCAAGCAGAGTATCGCGCATCAGGCACGGCCCTTTCGCA
This sequence comes from Neorhizobium sp. 05N33, assembly GCF_056397445.1. NCBI lineage: Bacteria > Pseudomonadati > Pseudomonadota > Alphaproteobacteria > Hyphomicrobiales > Rhizobiaceae > Neorhizobium > Neorhizobium sp. 05N33. The sequence continues at coordinate 152,778 of NZ_JBFTNK010000004.1, forward strand.
GGCGCGGATCGAGCAGCGCGTAGGTGAGATCGACGATCAGGTTGATGACGATGAACAGGAAGGCGACGAGCATCAGGTAGGCGACCATGACCGGCCGGTCGAGCGAGGTGATGCTGTCGATGATCAGCTTGCCGAGGCCGGGCCAGGAAAAGATGGTTTCGGTGACGACCGCAAAGGCGAGCGTCGAGCCGAGCTCCAGGCCGAAGACGGTGACGAGCGGAATGGAGATCAGCCGCAGTACATGCCGGCTCAGCACCGTGAATTCGGACAGGCCGGCGGCGCGGGCAAATTTCACCGTGTCGCTCTGCATCAGTTCGCGGGTGCCGGCGCGGGCAAGCCGGATCATCAAGGAGAACTTGAAGAGCGCCAGGTTCAGTGCCGGCAGCACGAGATGCGAAAGCCCGTCGCCGGTGAGGAAGCTGAAATCGACGCCGAACAGGTTCACCGTCTCGCCGCGTCCGCCGGCCGGCATGCAGCCGCATTGCACGGCAAACACCATGATCAGCATCAGGCCGAACCAGAAAGTCGGCACCGAGAAGCCGAGGATCGAGATCGCCATGATGGCACGGGAAATCAGGCTATGCGGCCGGTAGCCAGCATACATGCCGATCGGGATGCCGACGAGGCTGGCAAATAGAACGGCTGCCAGCGTCAGTTCCAGCGTCGCCGGCAGGCGGGTGAGGATGAGCTGGCTGACCGGCATGCTGTAGACGAGCGAGCGGCCGAAATCGCCTTCGATCAGCCTGCCGAGAAAGGCGAAATATTGACGCCAGAGCGGCTGGTCCAGTCCGTATTGGGCGATCACCGCGGCGCGAATATCCTGCGTCGCATCCGGAGAGATCAGCACGTCGATGGGATTGCCGACGGCATAGACGCCGCAGAAGACCAGCGCCGACATCGCGATGACCACGATCGCCGCCTGCCACAGGCGTTGCAAGACGAAACCTAACATGTATTCCCCTGTTCTTGTCCCCAGTCCCGTCTTCTGCGGGTTTCGTAGGGTGAGGCGCCCTGAAGGATGCCTCGCCGTCAGTGCCAGTCGTTTTCGAGAAGTTCGCGGGTTTCCGCGACGGCCACGTCCCAGATCGCCAGCATGTCCTCGTCGGGACGCTGGTAGAGGCCGTGATAGTTGCCGTCGCCGAGGAGTGCGCGCTTGCGGGCCGCGTCGACGCGGGCGAGGCCGGCGAAATCCACCTTCGGTTTGGCGTTGGTCGGCTGACGCTGGTCGGTGGTGCGGGTCCAGGGGAAGTTTTCCATCCAGGAGGCGTGCGAGGCGGCGGGATCGGTTTCCTGCACCTTCGCCCAGGTTTTGGGCGCCCGCCACCAGTCATGGAATTTCACAGAGGCATCAGGATGCGCATTCAACCATTCGGAGATGACGGCTGTCACTGGGGTATTGCCGCCATGGCCATTGACGATCAGGATGCGGCGGAAGCCGGAACGGTGGATGCTGTCCATCAGATCGCGGATCACGCCGATATAGGTGGAGAGCGTCAGCGTCAGCGTGCCGGGAAAGGTCGCAAACGACGAGGCAAGGCCATAGGGCACGACAGGGAAAACCGGGATGCCGAGCGGCTCGGCCGCGTCGAGGGAGATCTTTTCGGCAAGGATCATGTCCGTCGCGAGGCTGAGATAGGCGTGCTGCTCGACGCTGCCGATCGGAAGCACGCAGCGGTCATCCTCGACCGTCCGTTCCTCCACCTGCATCCAGTTCATGTCGGCGATCTTCATAAATTTCCACCTGCATCCCTACTGCGCAAAAATTGACCAGGATCTCACGCTTGCGCACAAAAAATGTGCCTTGACAGGCGCTGCGCCGATCAAGTGCAAAGTTCCATACGGAACTAAAAAAAGAGATTGACAGCCAAATAAGCTATCGTCAAGTTCCATACGGAACAAAATCCAGGTAGGATTTCTGCGGGAGCTGACGGCGTTGCAATTGGAAATCTCATCCTTCGATGCGCTCCTCAAGCAGGGCGGCAAGGCGGCCGCCGGCAATCACGGCGTCGATGATCTGGTGTCCGTGAAGCTATGGCAGAACCCCTGCTGGCTTTCCTTCCGCATCAATTTCCTGGCGCTGCTGTTCAACGAGCCGATCTATCGCTGGATCGAAAAAGAGTACGGGCTCGCCCGGCCGGAATTCGTTGTTCTCTATTCGCTCGGCCTTTCCGACGGACTGACCGCAAGCGCCATCAGCAGCTCCTCCGGTTTCCCCAAGAATACGATGAGCCGGGCGATCCAGAAGCTGGTCGACAAGAACATCATCCGGCGCGAGGTCGATGCGGCGGATCTTCGAAGCTTCGTCCTTTACATCACCGACGAAGGAAAGCGCATTGTCGACGAAACCATGCAGCCGATGGTGGAGCGCGAAAAGGTCATGCTGTCGGGGCTGACCCCGGCCGAAAAGCTGATGCTCTCCGAACTGCTGGCGAAAGTCGTCGTGGACTCACCCAACTGGCCCCCAATGATAAATATAGAGGAGAACGAACAATGACGATTTTGAAGACATTCCGCACGGCGGCTCTCGCCGCCGTATTGCTCGGCAGCGTTTCGGGTGCGGCACTTGCCGCCGACCTGACGATCGGTGTGCGCGCCGGCCCATTGTCGGTCGACCCGCATTTCACTGCGGCCGGCACCCATGCCGAAGCGGTCAAGCATATCTACGACTCGCTGGTGAAATCCGGCAACAACCTCGAACTCGAGCCGGGCCTTGCAACCAGCTGGACGGCCGTCGACAGCACGACCTGGGAGTTCAAGCTTCGCCCGGGCGTCAAATTCCATGACGGTTCCGATTTCACGGCCGAAGACGTGAAGTTCTCGATCGAGCGTATTCCGGCCGTTACCGGCCCGAACCCGACCACCATCTATGTCCGCCGCGTGCGGGGCATCGAGATCGTCGATCCGCTGACGATCCGGATCAAGACAGACGGCCCCGCGCCGAACTTGCCGAACGATTTCATCCGCCTGTTCATCGTGTCGCACACGGCTGCCAAGGATTTTTCCGCCAACGCCGACAAGGCTTCGGAAGGCTTCAATTCCGGCAAGGCGGCGATTGGGACCGGCCCCTACAAGTTCGTCTCCTGGACGCCGAAAGAACAGCTCGTGCTGCAGAAGTTCGACGGCTACTGGGGCGAGAAGGAACCCTGGGACAAGGTCACCCGCAAGGAGATCCCGAACGATGCGGCCCGCGTTGCGCAGCTGAAAGCCGGCCAGGTCGATCTGATCTCGCGCATCCCTGCCTCGGACGTCCCGACGCTGGAGAAAGATTCCAAGCTCACAGTCGTGCGCCAGAACAGCGTCTACCTCTTCAATATCGCCTTCGATTTCCGTGAGAAGCCGCCGCAGGTGAGCGCCAAGGATGGCTCGCCACTGCCGAAGAACCCCTTCCTCGATCCCAAGGTGCGCGAAGCTTTCGATCTGGCGATCGACCGCGAAACGATCACCGAGATCGCCATGGAGGGCATGGGCACCGTCCAGTCCCAACTCGTGACGCCGAACATCTTCGGCTGGAACCCGGCCGTCAAATCCACCAAGGCCGATCCGGCAAAGGCCAAGAAGCTGCTGGCCGAAGCGGGTTATCCGAACGGTTTCAAGGTGACCTTCTCATTCACCAACGACCGCTTGCCGGGCGACAAGGATGTGGGCACGACGATCGCCCAGATGCTGACCGCGGTCGGCATCCAGGTGGAAGCGAACTCTCAGCCGGGTGCGGTGTTTTTCCCGGCCAATACGCGCGGCGACTATTCGATGGCGATGTCGGGCTGGGGCACGCTGACCGGCGAGTCGAACTACACGCTGTCGTCGCTCGCCCACAGCAACGACCCGAATACAAAGCTCGGCGCCTTCAACCTACGCGGTTATGCCAACAAGACGATGGACAAGCTGATCGAAGACGCCGCCGTCGAGATGGACACCAAGAAGCGTGAAAAGCTCCTCATGGATGCCAATGCACTGGTCTCGACCGACCGGCCTTATCTAGCGATTGCCTCGACCGTCTCGGCCTGGGGCATGAAGAAGGGCATCACCATCGTTCCCCGTTCCGACGAGGACACGCTGGCCATGAACATCCGCCCGGCGAAATAAGCCATCCCAGCCTGCGATCTACCGGCCGGGCATCTCGCCCGGCCGCTTTTCTGAAGACACCAAGTTCGGATGGGAGAAGGACCGATGGGAAAGATTGCGCTGGCGATCCACGGCGGCTGCGGCGTCATGGCGAAGCTCGATCTGAGCGACGAGGAGTGGGCGGCGGCCCGCGTCGATCTCGGACGGGCGCTGAAAGCCGGCTGGGAAATCCTGGCGGCCGGCGGTGCGGCGCTCGACGCGGTGCAAGCGGCCGTGGTGGTCATGGAGGATTCGCCGCATTTTAACGCCGGTTATGGCGCGGCCCTCAACACCAACGGCAAACATGAGCTCGACGCTTCGATCATGGATGGGCGCACGCTCGATGCCGGTGCCGTGACGCTGGCCCGGCGTATCCGCAATCCGATCAAGGCGGCCCGCAAGATCATGGAAAACGGCGATGCGATCCTGCTCGGCGGCGAATCGGCCGACGATTTCGCCCGCGCGGCGGGGCTCGATATGGTCGAGCCGGACTATTTCACCACCGAGCGCCGCGTCAAGGCGCTGGCGGCGATGAAGGCGCATGCCGCTGCGGGTACAGCGGCGAAAGCCAGCGAGTCTGAAAAGCACGGCACGGTCGGTGCAGTGGCGCTTGACGGAGCCGGGCATCTGGCGGCGGCGACCTCGACCGGCGGCTACAACAACAAGCCGGAAGGCCGGATCGGCGACACCCCAATCATCGGCGCAGGAACCTATGCACGGGACGGGGCCTGCGCCGTTTCCGGCACCGGCAAGGGCGAATATTTCATGCGTTATGCCGTCGGCCATGAAGTGGCGGCCCGCGTCTCCTATCTCGGCGAGAGCCTTGAAAAGGCCGCCGCAAAAGTCATCCAGGAAGACCTGAAGCAGCACGATATCGGGGCCGGGCTCGTGGCGGTCGCCGCCGACGGCTCGATCACCGCGCCTTACAACACGGACGGCATGTTCCGCGGCTGGGTGACGCCGGAAGGCGAATTCCACGTCGCCACCCATGGCGAGGTTTTTCCGATCAATCCTTGAACCGGCAGGGCTTCCGGCACGAAAAGCCCGGCGGAATGACCGCCGGGCCTCGCGCCCTCCGGAGCCGCTCTTTTATTCGGCGGCTTGCTGCGGCTTCAGGACGCCGCGGCGGATCTGGTCTTCTTCGATGGATTCGAACAAAGCGCGGAAATTGCCTTCTCCAAATCCTTCGTCGCCCTTGCGCTGGATGAATTCGAAGAAGATCGGGCCGATCACCGTTTTCGAGAAGATCTGCAGCAGGATCTTGGTCGTGCCGCCATCGACCACGCCTTCGCCGTCGATCAGGATGCCGTGTTTCTTCATGCGGTCGATCGGCTCGTCGTGGTCGTGCACGCGGGTGCCGGACTTTTCATAATAGGTGTCCGGCGGGCCGGGCATGAATTTCAGCCCATTGTCGGCGAGCTTGTCGGTCGCTTCGTAGATGCCGTCGGTGCCGACCGCGATGTGCTGGATGCCTTCGCCTTTGTATTTCTTGAGGAATTCCTCGATCTGGCTGGTCTCGTCCTTCGACTCGTTCAGCGGGATGCGGATCTTGCCGCAGGGCGAGGTGATCGCCCGGCTCACCAGGCCGGTGATGCGGCCGTCGATGTTGAAAAAGTGGATCTGCTTGAAATTGAAGAGCTCGCGGTAGAAGTCCCACCACTTGTCCATGTTGCCGCGATAGACGTTGTGGGTCAGGTGGTCGAGGTAATAGAAACCGACGCCTTCGGGCCTGGGGTTCTTTTCGCCGATCCATTCGAATTCAGCGTCATAGGCCGAACCCTTTTCACCGTAGGTCTCGGTGAAATAGAGAAGCGAACCGCCGATGCCGACGATGGCCGGCACGTCGAGCGTCTTGTCCTTGCCCTCATAAGGCGTCGCACCCTTGGCGACCGCGTGGTCGAAGGCGTGTTTGGCATCGACGACGCGCCAGGCCATCGCCGGTGCGCAGGGGCCGTGCTCGTCGACGAAGCGCATGGCATGGCTGCCCGGCTCGGCATTGACGACGTAATTGATGTCGCCCTGGCGCCAGACGGTGACGTTCTTCGTCCTGTGCCTCGCCACCGGTCTGTAGCCCATGCGGGTGAAAAGCTCTTCCAGCTTCTGCGGCTCCGGATGGGCGAATTCGACGAATTCGAAACCGTCGGTGCCGGCCGGGTTATCTTCGGTAATCTCAGAAACCGGTGCGTCGTGCGGGAAAGGACCCATGGCAAACTCCTCCTGTCATTCGATCATCATGATGATGCAGGACGGACGCATTGTGCTTGCAATCTTGGCGGTGTTCTGCTCGATTTGTGCATGAAGTGTGCGAGATTTATGGATTGGATGCATGATGGACGCGCTGGACGGATATGACCTGAAGATCCTGAGCCATCTGCAGACCGATGGGCGGCTGACCAATAACGAATTGTCGGAACTCGTCGCGCTGTCGCCGTCACAATGTTCGCGCCGCCGGGCGCGGCTCGAGGGCGAGGGGTTCATCCAGACCTATCGGGCGCATCTCAACCGCCAGAAGCTCGGCCTTGACCTCATGGTGGTGATCGCGGTGACGCTCGCCACCCATAACCGCGACAATGCCAAGCGGTTCGCGCGCCTCGTCGAGGACCTGCCGGAAGTGCTCGAATGTTTCTCGCTGACCGGCGAGATGGATTATCACCTGAAGGTGGTGACCCGCGATCTGGCGGGCCTCTCCCATTTCGTCAACGACATATTGTTGCCGCACGAGAGCGTGCAGCATGTCAAAACATCGATCGTTCTCAGCGTGTTGAAGGATTTTGGTGGGATTCCGATTCAAAAAACCGCCAAGGCTTAAAGTTCGCGTAGCTCCGGCGGCTTTACCCTGCCCGAGCGGCGGATGACCTGCTCGATTGCGGCAAGGCCGGTCGACAAAGCCTCGATGCCGCTCTCGCCGAATTCCGCCTCCAGTTCGGTCTGATAGCGGCGGGCGAGCTCGATCAGCTCCCGATAGGCTTGCTGCCCGGCGGCGGTCAGTTCCAGATGCTCGACCCGCCGGTCTGCATCGTCCTGACTGCGCTTCAGCCAGCGGCGTTGTTCGAGCGCGAAGACGGCGCGGCTGACCTTGGTTTTGTGCATGGAGGAATGCGCGCCGACGGCTTTCGAGGTCATCCGTCCGGAACTCCCGAGCGCTGCAAGCGTTCGCCATTCCGGCCGGGTCAGGCCGTATTTCGCCTTGTAATGCGCGGCGAAGCGCAGGCCGACGAATTCGGCGGCGCGGTTGAGCCTGTAGGGGAGAAACTGTTCGAGGGCGAAACTATCAGTCGTCATGACGTTGATCGGGCGTTGATGGTTACAAAAATAATGGTTACGTTTGCAACCATATCGTCATCATGGGAGGAAACAAGCCATGCTGGACAAGATCGATCCGAACGCCACGCAATTCACCGGGGCGAATGTCGAAACGCTCGCCTATATGCCCGGCTTCGGCAACGATTTCGAAACCGAGAGCCTGCCCGGTGCCCTGCCGCAGGGGCAGAACAGCCCGCAAAAATGCAATTACGGGCTTTACGCGGAACAGCTCTCCGGTTCGCCTTTCACCGCGCCGCGCGGCACCAACGAGCGTTCCTGGCTCTATCGCATCCGCCCGAGCGTGCGCCATACCGGCCGGTTCAGGAAGATCGACTATCCGTTGTGGAAGACGGCACCTCACATCGCGGAACATTCGCTGGCGCTCGGCCAGCTTCGCTGGAGCCCTGTGCCGGCGCCGACGGAGGAGCTGAATTTCCTCGAAGGCATCCGCACGATGACGACGGCGGGCGATGCGCTCTCCCAGTCAGGCATGGCGGCGCATGTCTATGTCTTCAACACAGACATGGTGGACGATTATTTCTTCAATGCCGACGGAGAAATGATGATCGTGCCGGAGACGGGCTCGATCCGCGTCTTCACCGAACTCGGCAAGATGGATCTGGAGCCTTCGGAGATCTGCATCATCCCGCGCGGAACCATGTTCAAGGTGACCCGGCTCGGCGAGGAAAAGGTCTGGCGCGGGTATATCTGCGAGAATTACGGCGCCAAGTTCACCCTGCCGGATCGCGGGCCGATCGGCGCCAACTGCCTTGCCAATCCGCGCGATTTCAAGACGCCGGTGGCGGCCTACGAGGACAAGGAAACGCCCTGCCGGGTGCATGTAAAATGGTGTGGCTCCTTCCATGTCACCGAGATCAGCCATTCGCCGCTCGACGTGGTGGCCTGGCACGGCAATTATGCACCCTACAAATACGACCTACGCACCTTTTCGCCGGTTGGCGCGATTCTCTTCGACCATCCCGATCCGTCGATCTTCACGGTTCTCACCGCTCCCTCGGGAGAGGAGGGAACCGCCAATGTCGATTTCGTGATCTTCCCGCCGCGCTGGCTGGTGGCCGAGCATACGTTCCGGCCGCCCTGGTACCATCGCAACATCATGAGCGAGTTCATGGGCCTGATCTACGGCCGTTATGACGCCAAGGAGGAGGGTTTCGTGCCGGGCGGGATGAGCCTGCACAACATGATGCTGCCGCACGGACCGGATTTCACCGGCTTCGAAAAGGCCTCGAACGGCGAGCTGAAACCCGTGAAGCTCGAGAACACCATGGCCTTCATGTTCGAGACCCGTTTCCCGCAGCAGCTCACCAAATTCGCCGCCGAACTGGAGACGCTGCAGGACAATTATGTGGATTGCTGGTCGGGGCTCGAGCGAAAGTTCGACGGTACGCCGGGGATCAAGTGAGGCGGCGTTACATTACGGTTGCCTTCTGGCGCGATCTCCACACATTCTGTGGGCAATACCAACGATAAAACGGGAAACACTCATTCATGAAGCTCGCGACACTGAAGGATTCCACCCGCGACGGCCGTCTGGTCGTCGTCTCGAAAGACCTCACCCAGTGCTCGGAGGTCGGTCATATCGCCCGGACCCTCCAGGCGGCGCTCGACGACTGGGCGTATGTCGGTCCGCGGCTCGAACGGGTGGCAGACGGTATCGAGACCGGTGCGCAGCCGACCATCCGTTTCCACGAACATGATGCGGCATCGCCGCTGCCGCGCGCCTATCAATGGGCGGACGGATCGGCTTACGTCAATCACGTCGAGTTGGTACGCCGGGCGCGCAATGCCGACATGCCGGAGAACTTCTGGACCGATCCGCTGATCTACCAGGGCGGGTCCGACAGCTTTCTCGGGCCGCGCGATCCGATCCCACTCGGCGACGAGGCCTGGGGCGCCGATATGGAAGGCGAGATCGCGGTGATCGTCGGCGACGTGCCGATGGGGGCTTCCCTGGATGAAGCGCGGGAGGCGATCCGTCTCGTGCTCCTCGTCAACGACGTGTCTCTGCGCGGGCTCATCCCTTCCGAACTCGCCAAGGGTTTCGGCTTCTTCCAGTCGAAACCGTCCTCCGCCTTCTCGCCGGTCGCGGTCTCTCCGGACGAGCTGGGTTCCGCCTGGGATGGCAGCAAGCTTTCGCTGCCGCTCAAGGTCGACCTGAATGGCAAGCCGTTCGGCCGGGCCAATGCCGGCGTCGATATGACGTTCGATTTCCCGCAGCTGATCGTCCATGCGGCGAAGACACGCCCGCTGGTGGCCGGCACGATCATCGGTTCGGGCACGGTCTCCAACAAGCTCGATGGCGGACCCGGCAGGCCGGTCGCCGATGGCGGCGCCGGTTATTCCTGCATCGCCGAGATCCGCACCATCGAAACGATCAATCTCGGCGTTCCAAAGACGCCGTTCCTGCATTTCGGGGATACGGTGCGGATCGAGATGAAGGACGACAAGGGTCATTCGATCTTCGGTGCGATCGAGCAGACCGTGACGAAATACGAGAAGGCGGGATGAGCGATACCGTTCTCTACGATTACTGGCGGTCCTCGGCGAGCTATCGGCTGAGGATCGCCCTCAATATGGTCGCCGAAACATTCCGAACCGTCCCGGTTGATATCATCGCCAAGGAGCACCGAGCCGAGAAGCATCTCGCCCGCAATCCGCAGGGGCTGGTGCCGGTTCTGGAGATCGACGGGCATACATTCACCCAGTCGCTGGCGGTGATCGAATATCTCGACGAAACACGCGGCGGCGCCTTCCTGCCGGGCGATTCCGTCGGCCGACAGCGGGTGAGGGCGCTCTCCTACGTTATCGCCATGGACATCCACCCCGTCTGCAATTCGCATGTCGGCGCCCACGTCATGTCGATCACCGGCGGTGGCGATGAAGCTCGGACGGCCTGGATGCAGAAGTTCATCGGCGAGGGGCTTGCGGCGTTCGAGGTATTGCTCGATTCACCTTCGACCGGCGCGTTCTGTCACGGCGACCGGCCGAGCATGGCGGATATCTGCCTCGTGCCGCAGGTCTACAACGCGCGGCGATGGGGCGTCGATCTCTCTGCCTGCCCCAGGCTCGTCGCGATCGCTGATCGCTGCGTCGAATTGAAGCCCTTTGCGAAAGCCCATCCGGACCAGGCTAAGCCTTCAGGTAACTGATCACCGCGTCGGCGATCATGCCCTTGTGGCGCTCCATGGTCGCTGGCTCCGAAAGGTCTCGGCGGAAGATGGTGCCGAATGTGTAGCGGTTGGAGACGCGGAAGAAGCAGAAGGCGCTGATCAGCATGTGAATGTCGATCGGGTCGGCCGTGCGGGCGAATACGCCGGCGGCGACGCCGCGTGCCAGGATCGCGGCAATCGTCTCGATGACCGAGACGTTCAGGTCGCGGATCGCGTCCGAGCGCAGCATGTGGGCGGCGTGGTGGATGTTCTCGATGCTGACCAGCCGGACGAAATCCGGGTTGGCTTCGTCATGGTCGAACGTGGTCGAGATCAGCACGCGCAGCGCCTGTTCCGGCGGCAGGTTGGAAAGCTGCAGGTCCTCTTCGAGCGTGCGGATCTTGCGGTAGGCGCGTTCGAGGACGGCAAGGTAAAGCCCTTCCTTGCTGCCGAAATAATAATAGATCATCCGCTTCGAGGTGCGGGTCTTCTCCGCGATCGCATCGACGCGGCCGCCGGCAAGCCCATGAGTCGCAAACTCCTCCGTCGCGACGTCCAGGATGTTTTCCTGGGTGCGCTGTGGATCGTTTTTCCTGCCGTTTTCGCGTTTCGCCGCCATCCTCAAAGCCGCCTTTGCCGTTGCGTACCGCCCGTGCTTAGAGAAGCGGGCATTGCGGACGCTCGATCGTTCACATCGAATTTCCGCATTTTTTCCAAAGTCATAACGGGCTTGCGCTTCGCTTTCAATAGATCGCGCTTGACATACTCACTAGTTCGTACATTTTATTGTTCTGCCGATCGATCCCTGAGGAGGCGGTCCCGGCGGAGGCTATCTTGTCAAACGGATTGGACGGGTGACTGTATTTGCAGTCGCTACCGTCGCTATCCGATGACGGAGCCTGGGGAGGACTGGAAATGACACGGATCATCGATTTCTTATTCCTTGTGCTGAAGGTCGTCATAGCCCTGCTTCTGGCAGGCATGGTGGTGCTGGTCTTCGGCAATGTCGTGCTGCGTTATGCCTTCAACCAGGGCATCACCATCTCAGAAGAGCTGTCGCGGGTCTTCTTCATCTGGCTTACCTTCCTCGGTGGGGTTGTCGCGATGCGCGAACATGGCCATCTCGGCGTCGATTCGCTTCTGAAGCGGTTACCGCCGACAGGTGCCAGGATTGCAGTGTTGATGGGGCAGGGGCTGATGCTCGTCGCCACCTGGCTGATGATCAGCGGAAGCTGGACGCAGACGCTGATCAACCTGCCAGCGACCATGCCGGCGACCGGCATTTCGATGGGCTGGTTCTACGGCGCCGGCCTCGCGTTCGGGGTTCCGACCTTCCTCATCATTCTCTGGGATGCCTTCCAGGTGGCCACCGGCCGGATCGATATCGCAACCGCCCAACTGGTGCGCGACAGCGAGGAGGAAGTGGCCCTCGACAATCATCCGGAAGCCGCGGTCGCCGCCGGCATCACCAAGGCCTGAGGAGAGGCCGATGACGCTCACCATTTTCCTCGGCGCCCTTCTCGGCCCCATGGCGCTCGGCGTGCCGATCGCCTTCGCGCTCATCCTCAGCGGCGTTGCGCTGATGATGTACATGGACATTTTCGACGCCCAGATCGTCGCCCAGAACGTGCTGAACGGCGCCGACAGCTTTCCGCTGATGGCGGTTCCCTTCTTCCTGCTGGCCGGCGAGGTGATGAATACCGGCGGCCTGTCGAAGCGTATCGTCAATCTCGCCATGGCGCTCGTCGGCCATGTGCGCGGCGGTCTCGGCTTCGTGGCGATCTTCGCCGCCTGCGTCCTGTCGAGCCTATCCGGTTCGGCTGTCGCCGACGCTGCGGCGCTCGGTGCGCTTCTCTATCCGATGATGATCAAATCGGGCCATGACCCGGCACGGACCGGCGGTCTTCTGGCATCGGCTTCGGTTATCGGGCCGATCATTCCGCCGTCGATCGGTTTCATCCTCTACGGCGTCGTCGGCGGCGTCTCGATCACCAAGCTCTTCCTCGCCGGTATCGTTCCGGGGCTGCTGATCGCGGTGGCACTCTGCATCGCCTGGCTGATCGTCGCCCGCAAGGAGCAGTTCGAACTGCCGAAGCGCCAGAGTCGCGAACTCCGAATGAAGGCCTTCGTCGACAGCATCTGGGCGCTGATGCTGCCTGTCATCATCATCGTCGGCCTGAAGTTCGGTGTGTTCACGCCGACCGAAGCGGGCGTCGTGGCTGCCGTCTATTCGCTGTTCGTATCGATGGTCGTCTATCGCGAACTGGCGCCATCCGAACTCTTCAACGTCCTCGTGGCGGCAGCGAAGATCACCGCGGTGGTGATGTTCTTGGTCGCATGCGCGGCGGTCTCCGCCTGGCTGATCACGGTTGCCGACGTGCCCGGCGATCTCGTCAAGCTCATCGAACCGCTGATGGACAACCAAACGCTGCTGCTGCTTGCCATCATGGTGCTGATCGTCGTCGTCGGCACCGCCATGGACATGACGCCGACCATTCTGGTGATGACGCCGGTGCTGATGCCGATCATCAAGCAGGCCGGTATCGACCCGGTCTATTTCGGCGTGCTGTTCATCATCAACAACTCGATCGGCCTGATCACGCCGCCGGTCGGCACCGTCCTCAACGTCATCTGCGGGGTCTCCAAGCTGTCGATGGAAGACCTAATGAAGGGCGTGATGCCCTTCATGATCGCCGAGCTGATCGTTCTCTTCCTTCTCGTCCTCTTCCCGCAACTGGTGACCGTGCCGGTCGCCTGGTTCGGGCATTGAGGCCGGGGAGTTTCTGCCAAGTGCATATCAACCGGCCGTGGGGGACCCGGCCATCCAGTGGGAGGAAAGCATGTTCAACAAGATGATGAAACTGGCGCTCGGGATCGCCCTGCCGGTGATGCTGTTTGCCGGCACGGCGTCTGCCGAAGTCCGTGCGCATACGCTGAAGTTTGCGGCGGCCAACAACAAGGGCCATCCGCAGGTCACCGGCATGGAAAAATTCGCCGAGATCGTCAAGGCGAAGAGCGGCGGCAAGATCGAGATCAAGTTGTTTCCGGGCGGCGTGCTCGGCGGCGACGTGCAGACCGTCTCCGCCCTGCAGGGCGGCGTGGTCGAGATGCTGGTGCTGAACGCGGGCATCCTGTCGAGCAACGTCAAGGCGTTCGGTGCGGTCGACCTGCCGTTCCTGTTCAACAGCGGCGAGGAAGCCGACAAGGTGATGGATGGTGCCTTCGGCAAGAGCCTTTCCGACAAGCTGCCGGCGACAGGCCTCGTCGGTCTCGCCTATTGGGAGCTCGGCTTCCGCAACCTCACCAACAACCGCCGCCCGGTCACCAAGCTCGAAGACATCAAGGGCCTGAAGATCCGCACGCTGCAGTCGCCGATCCCGATCGAGCTGTTCAACAGCCTCGGCGCCAATGCCGTGCCGCTTCCCTATACGGAACTCTATACCGCGCTTGAGACCGGCACGGTCGATGGGCAGGAAAATCCGTTCGCCAACATCATCAACGCCAAGTTCTACGAAGTGCAGAAGTACCTGACCGTCACCCGTCATCAGTACAATCCGCAGATCGTGCTGATCAGCAAGAAGTTCTGGGACGGCCTCAACGATGAGGAGAAGGGCATTCTGCAGTCGGCTGCGACGGAAGCACGCGATTTCCAACGCAAGGTTTCCCGCGAAGCGGATGCCAAAGCGCTCGACGAGATCAAGAAGACCGGCATGCAGGTCACCGAGCTCAATGCCGCTGAAACCCAGAAGATCCGCGATGCCGTGAAGCCGCTGATCGACAAGTTCAGCGCCGACGTGGGTGCCGATACCGTGTCGCTGCTCTTCAAGGAACTGGACGCCGCCCGCAAGAAGTAACATGCCTGCCGGTCCGTCTTTCAGGCGGACCGGCTTTTCCATCCAATGAGGCGCTACACCCATGGCCGAGACATTGCTGAAACCCTTGAAGGCCGGGCTGATCGGCGCCGGCATCCAGGCCTCGCTGACGCCGGCCATGCATATGAAGGAAGGTGCAGCTCAAGGCTTCCGCTACGAGTATGAGCTGATCGATCTCAATCTGCTCGGCCTGACGCCCAGCAGCCTGCCTGATCTCCTGGACGATGCGGAAGCGCGCGGGCTGATTGGTCTGAACATCACCCATCCCTGCAAGCAGGTGGTCATTCCCTATCTCGACGAACTCTCCGACGAGGCGCGGGCGCTCGGCGCCGTCAACACGGTGGTGCTGAAGGACGGCAAGCGTTTTGGCCACAATACCGACTGGTGGGGATTTGCGGAAAGTTTCCGGCGCGGCCTGCCGGGCGCCGATCTGAGTGCGGCGGTTCAGATCGGCGCCGGGGGCGCGGGCGTTGCGACGGCTTATGCGATCCTGTCGCTTGGCCTCACGGCGCTCACGGTGTTCGACCGCGAGCCCGATCGGGCGGAGCAGCTTGTGCAAACGATGTCGGTTCTTTTTCCGGAGGCATCCATAACGGCGTCACCGGATATTGCTTCGGCGATGCAGGACGTCTCGGGCATCATCCATGCGACGCCGACTGGAATGGCCAAATATCCAGGTGTGCCGCTGCCGCCGGAGCTTCTCCAGCCGCATCACTGGGTCGCGGAGATTGTCTATTTCCCGCTTGAGACCGAGCTTTTGAAAGCGGCCAGAGAGCGGGGCTGCCAGGTGCTGAACGGCGGCGGCATGGCCGTATTCCAGGCGGTCGGCGCTTTTCAGTTGTTCACCGGCCGGGAGCCGGATGCGGCCCGCATGCTCCAGCATTTCAAGGCGCTGACGGCCTAAGGGAAATCCTCGAAGCCTGCTCGTCACATAGTTGCGCACGACAATACGCCGTTCGGTCCCGGATTTGGGATCGAGGTGCCTCTTTTTAGGCGCCTGCGATTTTTGCCGGTTATCCCGGCAGCGGGTCTGGCGATCCTGGCTTGGCCGACTATAGTGGCCGGGCCGCACCTTCTGCGGCATCACCTCCGCCTGCCGAAGAACGCCCAAGGTAATTTCTCATGACGCATGCCATTTTCGCCAAAGACATCGACGACAAGGCTCTTACCGACGAGTTGAAGCAGTGGGTCGAGATCGAGACACCGACGCTCGAAGCGGTTGCGGTCAATGTATTGGCGGATCGGGTCGAGGCAATCGGCAAGGCGGCTGGTCTGGAGACGGAGCGGCTGCCGGGCACGCTCGGTTTCGGCGATATCCTCGCGGTCCGCACGCCACGTCCGGCCGGCAGCAACGAGAAGACCGTCCTGGTCCTGGCGCATCTCGACACCGTGCATGCGGTCGGGGTGATCAACAACCAGCTTCCGCTGCGGCAGGAAGGCGACAAGCTTTACGGCCCCGGCATCTACGACATGAAATCCGGAGCGCTGATGGCGCTCGAGGCGATGAAGCTTGCCGTCAGGCATGGCAGCAAGATGCCGATCGACCTGATCTTCGTGCCCGACGAAGAGATGGGAAGCCTGTCGTCGCGCGCGTTCATGGAAGAGGCGGCGAAAAGCGCCGGTTACACGCTGGTGGTCGAGCCCGCCCGCGACGGCGGCAAGATCGTCGTCGCCCGCAAAGGGGTCGCCATGTACGATGTCACCGTGCGGGGGCATGCCTCGCACGCCGGAACGAGGCCGCAGGATGGCCGCAGTGCCATTCGCGCCGCAGCCCGGCTGGTTCTGGAGCTTGAGGCGCTCAACGATACCGAACGCGGCGTCACCGTCACGGTCGGGACGATAGCGGGTGGAACAGGCCGCAACACGGTGCCGGCGGAATGCCGTCTGCAGGTTGACGTTCGTGTTCCCGACGATGCGATCGCTAGCGAGATCACCGGCAAGATCGAGGCGATGAAGCCTGTCGATCCGGATATCTCCTTCGAAATCGATGGCCAGATGAACCGTCCGCCCTTCGCGCAGTCGGATGAAAGCAGGCGCCTTTTCGATGTTGCCGCCGAGATCGCCGACGGCCTCGGCATCAAGCTCGAAGGAATGGCGACGGGCGGCGGCTCGGACGGCAATTTCACCGCAGCGCTCGGCGTGCCGACGCTCGACGGGCTCGGTGCAGACGGTGCCGGCGCCCATACGTTCAACGAGCATATCTTCGTCAGCAGCGTTGCGCCGCGCACCGCCCTGCTCGCCAACCTGATGATCTCGCTCGAAGCGAGATAACCTATCTCAGGCCGGCAAGGTCACTTCGAACGAGTTGGCGATGCGGACCTTGCCGACCTCGATGACGTGCCGCATGGCGGAGATCGCCCTGTCAGGATCACGCGAGGCGACCGCATGGGCGATCCGCAGGTGGTTGGTGGCGACCTCATCGATCTTTTCCGGCGAGGCGGCGGGCGAGGAGAGCTGGAAGGAGATGGCAAGCGCCGCCTCGATCAGCGCGCTTGCCGAGCGCATGAACGGATTGCCCGACATCCGGGCGATAGCAAGGTGGAATTCCAGGTCCACCTTGGCGATGGTTTCCGGCGTGTGGGACAGGTCGTCGAATTTCGCGGCGATCGCGTAGAGCGCAACGATATCATCGCTGGAGGCGCGTAACGCGGCCGCTGCCGCTGCTGCCGGTTCCAACGCCATGCGCATTTCCGCCAGATGCTCGATGAATTCGTAATCCAGCCCGGATTCGAAGCGCCAGCCGAGCACGTCCGAATCGAAGAAGTTCCAGCTGGCCTTGTCGAGCACGCGGGTGCCGACCTTGGCCTTGGCTTCGACCAGTCTCTTGGCCGAGAGCGTCTTCATGGATTCGCGCAACACCGTGCGGGAGACGCCGAAACGGGCGGAAAGCTCGGTATCGCCAGGCAGCAGGGAACCTTCCGGGATCTTGCCGGAAACGATCCCCCGGCCGAGCTCCGCCACCACATGCGCGTGGTTGCTGCGGCGCTTTCGCCCACTGATCGTCGTTTCCAGAAGTCCCACTCAGATCTCCTTCAGCCGGCTCTCGGCTAGTCGCCGGTTTGAATACCAGATGATTCCGCGCTGCAATACAATGAAGACGAAGAGCAGGATGCCGATGACGATTTTCGTCCACCAGGACGACAGCGTGCCGTCGAAGACGATGTAGGTCTGGATCAACCCCTGGATCAAAATGCCGATGAAAGTTCCCGCGACCAGGCCGACGCCGCCGGTGAGCAGCGTGCCGCCGATGACGACGGCTGCGATCGCATCGAGCTCGACGCCGACCGTCGCCAGCGAATAACCGGACGAAGTGTAGAGCGTGTAGGCGATGCCGGCGAGGCCCGAGAGGAAGCCGGACAGCGCATAGATGCCGACCGTCGTGGAGCCGACCGGAACCCCCATCAGCTCGGCTGATTGCTGGCTGCCGCCGATGGCATAGACATTGGCGCCGAAGCGGGTGCGGCCGGCGATGAAAGCTCCGACGATGAATACCAGCAGCATCAGCAGGGCAAGCGCGGTCAGCCTGCCGCCACCCGGGAAGCGGAAATAGAAGCCCTGGATCGCGTCGATCATCTCGTGGCTGATCGGCACGGATTCCGTCGAGATCAGGTAGGCAGCGCCTCGGGCCAGGAACATGCCGGCAAGCGTCACCACGAAGGGCGGTATGCCCAGATAGCGGATCATGGCGCCCATCAGACTACCGAACAATGTCGAGACGACCAGCACTGCAGCGAAGGCGACGAGCGGGTGGACACCGAGCGAGCCGACCAGGACGGCGACGAAGACGCTGGTAAAGGCGATCACCGAGCCGATCGACAGATCGATACCACCCGACAGGATGACGAAGGTCATGCCGACCGCGGCGATGCCGAGAAAGGCGTTGTCGGTCAAAAGGTTGCCGATCACCCGTGTCGACAGCATGTTCGGGAACTGCAGAACGCAGAGGGCATAGGCGATGACGAAGATGCCGAGCGTGGTGACGAAGGGCAGGTTGCGGGTGTGGATCACCGGACCGTTCCCTCCGCCTTGTGGGATGTCTCGCGGGATGCAGTTTCGGCGCGGCGCCGTGGAGCCTTGACGAAGCCGAGCAGCGCCATGATCGCCGGCGACTGCAGGGTCAGAACGATCATGATGATGCCGGCCTTGATGATCAGGTTGAATTCGGGCGGGAAGCCGGAAACGAGGATGCCGGTGTTGATCGACTGGATGATTAGCGCGCCGATCAGCGATGCGGTGATCGAGAAACGTCCGCCGTTCAGCGAGGTGCCGCCGATGACGACAGCGAGGATGGCGTCGAGTTCAAGCCAGAGGCCGGCATTGTTGGCATCTGCGCCGCGGATATCGGCGGTGACGATCAGGCCGGCGATGGCGGCGCAGAGGCCGGAGATCGCATAGACGAAGAACAGCAGGAAGCGGGCGCGCACGCCGGCAAGGGTCGCAGCGCGGCGGTTGATGCCGGTTGCCTCGATCAGGAAGCCGAGCGCCGAGCGGCGGACCAGCAGGCCGATGATCAGAGCGGCGCAGACCCAGATAAGGATCGGGATCGGAATGCCGCCCAGCGAACCGGAACCGAGCGCTGCAAAGCTGTCATTGTTGAAGGTGAGGATGACGCCTTCGGTGATCAGCTGGGCGATGCCGCGGCCGGCGACCATCAGGATCAGCGTGGCGATGATCGGCTGGATGTCGAGCAGGGCGACCAGCACGCCGTTCCAGAGGCCGCAGGCGAGGCCGACGCCGAGCGAGATCAGGATCACGACCGGCAGCGGATAATCGTGTGCGATCAGCGTCGCGGCGACTGCACCGCAGATGGCGATCACCGCACCGATCGAGAGATCGATGCCGCGAGTGGCGATAACCAGCGTCATGCCGATCGTCAGCAGCGCGACGGGGGCGGCGCGCACCAGGATATCGATCAAACTGCCGTAGAGCCGGCCGTTCTGGAACGAAACGTTGAGGAAGCCGGGCGCGACTGCCGTGATAAGGGCAAGGATGACTGCAAGCGCGACGATCTGGGGTGCCAGCCGTTTCAGCCGGCGGGTGAAGCGGTCCATCATGCGGCCTCCGTGTGGGCCGGCGCTGCGATCGCCTGCATAATGTTGTCGGCGGTCACCCGATCGCCCCTGAGTTCGGCAATATGCTTGCGGTCGGACAGCACGATGACGCGATGGGCGATGGCGGTCAGTTCCTCCAGTTCCGAGGAGATGACCACCAGCGACATGCCGTCGGCGCAGAGTTTTTCGATCATTTTCAGGATTTCCGCATGCGCGCCGATATCGATGCCGCGCGTCGGTTCGTCTAATATCAGCAGACGGGGTTCGGTCGCCAGCCAGCGGGCGAGAATCGCCTTCTGCTGATTGCCGCCGGAGAGGAATTTCATCTGCCTGTTGGGGTCGGCTGGCCGGATATCCAGCGACTTGATGAAGTTTTCCGCGAGCGCTGCCTTTTCCCGCGAGGAGATCGGCTTTGCCCAGCCCTGCCGGGCCTGGACGGCGAGCGCGATGTTATCGGCAACCGAAAAATCGCCGATAATGCCGTCGGTCTTGCGTTCTTCCGGGCAGAAGCCGAAGCCGCTGGCAATCGCCGCTTCCGGGGAGGAGAGGGCGACCTGCTGGTTGTCGACGGTCGCGGTGCCGCTGTCGGCACGGTCGATGCCGAAAAGCAGGAAGGCGGTCTCGGTGCGGCCGGAGCCGAGCAGGCCCGCGACGCCGACCACTTCGCCGGGTCGGATGTCCAGATCGAAAGGTGCGACGCTGCCGCGCTTGCCGTAGCCCGAGAAGCGGATCGGCGCTTCGGCCGTCGAGGCGACGGTTTCTTCCTGCGCCTGATGTTCGCGGGTGATGTGCTGCAACTCGCGGCCGAGCATCATCGAGATCAGCTCCAGCCGCGGCAATTCGTGGAGCTTACGGGTGCCGACGAGCCGGCCGTTGCGCAAGACCGTGACACGGTCGGCGACCGCATAAACCTGATTGAGAAAATGGGTGATGATGATGATGCCGAGGCCTTCCTCGCGCAGCCGGCGAAGGACGGTAAACAGCATCTCCACTTCGTGGCCATCGAGGCTGGCGGTCGGCTCATCGAGCACCAGAACCTTGCCGGACAGGTCGACGGCGCGGGCGATGGCGACCAGCTGGCGGATTGCTACGGAATAGGACGAGAGCAGGGCGTCGACATCGATGTCGAGGCCGTAACGCTCCAGAAGCGCCTTCGACCGGCGGCGCATTTCGCGGCGGTCGATCAGACCGAACCGGCGTGGCTGGCGGCCCAGGAAAAGGTTCTCCGCGACCGTCAGGTTTTCGAGGAGGTTGACCTCCTGATAAACGGTGCCGATACCGAGGCCTTGTGCTTCCGCGACGCTCGACGGGGTCACCTCGGCGCCATCGAGGCGCATGGTGCCGTGATCGCGGCTATAGACCCCGGTCAGGATCTTGATCAACGTCGATTTACCGGCGCCGTTTTCGCCGAGGAGAGCATGAATCTCGCCGCGTTCGAGGGTGAAATCCACGCCCTCGAGCGCCGTGATGCCGAGGAAGGCCTTGCCGATGCCCCGGGCTTCCAAAAGTGAATTCGTATCCGACATGCCTAAAGTCCCGCATCTATCGAAGAACCGGAGCGGCGAGGTGCACCGCTCCGGTTGCTGCAGTCGCCCGGCTCTAAGGGGTAAGGGTAGAGCCGGGCGGCGGGAGGTCAGTAACCGAGGCCCTTCTTGGCTTCGTAGACCTTCATCGGGTCATCCTTGGCGGTATAGAGTTTCGATTCCGTCTGAATCCACTTCGGCGGARCCTTCTTGTCCTTGAGATAGGCATTGAGGGCTTCGAAGGCGGGGCCGGCCATGTTCGGGGTCAGCTCGACCGTGGCATTGGCTTCGCCCTTGGCCATCGCCTGGAAGATGTCCGGCACGGCGTCGATCGAGACGACCTTGATGTCGGAACCGGGCTTCAAGCCGGCTTCCTTGATCGCCTGGATGGCGCCGACCGCCATGTCGTCGTTATGGGCATAGACCGCGCAGATATCCTTGCCGCCGCCCTCGGCCTTGATGAAGCTTTCCATGACTTCCTTGCCCTTGGTGCGGGTGAAGTCGCCGGTCTGCGAGCGGGCGATCTTGATGTTGGAATGTCCGGCGATCGCCTGTTCAAAACCCTTCTTGCGGTTGATGGCGGGCGAAGAGCCGGTCGTGCCCTGAAGTTCCACGACCTTGCAGTTCTTGGAACCGATTTCCTTGACCAGCCAATCGCCGGCGACCTTGCCTTCGAACACCTGGTCGGACGTGACGGCGGTCAGATAGAGATCCTTCGGCGATTCGATGTCGCGGTCGAGCAGGATGACCGGGATTTTCTCTTCCTTGGCTTCCTTGAGAACCGCATCCCAGCCGGTGGCGACCACCGGTGCGATGAAGATCGCGTCGACCTTTTGGGCGATGAAGCCACGGATCGCCTTGATCTGGTTTTCCTGCTTCTGCTGGGCGTCGGCGAATTTCAGGGTGACGCCGCGTTTTTCGGCTTCCTGCTTGGTGACCGTGGTTTCGGCGGCACGCCAGCCGGACTCCGAACCGATTTGCGAGAAACCGATCGTTAGAGACGCGGCGGAAACGCCGGATGCCAAAGACAGGGTGAGAGCGGCTGCAGCTGCCGCGAGAGCTCTTTTCATCTTAAATCCTCCCAGAGATGAGAAAGCGAACTGACGCTGCAAGGTTTGGCATATAATATTACTTTTTCAAGCGCTATTTTCGAACGAATTTTGAAAAGAGCGACGTCCCCTCTACCTTTGAGGGAAACAATCGTTTGAATCTGCAGGATAAATGGGGTTTCTGAAAAATATCGGAATTGGCGAAAGCGCTTTTTCTTATCCTTGACAAGCCCGCCGCCAATCCAATAGTCGTATTAATGACTACATCGGGCCAGACGGTTCTGATGGGAGGAGTGGCATGGCGACAGGAGACGCCATGTTGATATTGGAAGCATTTGGGTGATGAAATCGATGTTGCGGGTTCTTCAGGTCGTGAATGGCGCTGGTGCGTCTATTGTCGTCGCGTGGGATGGCGAAGGTGCTGCCCGTGCGGTCAACGGCGTTTCGTCAACCTATGACCTCGCCTCCCAGGCGATTGCCGCCGGCCAGACCTTGGCTCAGCGTATCGACGCAGCCGGTCTCGGCGATGTCGTCGACCTCGAAAAGGCTGCGGGCGAGGGTCGCCTTGGCCTGCCGATCACCCATCCGGACCCAGCGCATTTCATCGTTGCCGGCACCGGTTTGACCCATCTCGGCTCGGCTGATGGCCGTGACAAGATGCACAAGGCGGCGCAGTCGGCGGAAAAGCCGACTGACTCCATGCGCATGTTCCTGATGGGCGTCGAAGGCGGCAAGCCGAAACCCGGCGAGGCCGGCGTGCAGCCGGAATGGTTCTATAAGGGCAACGGCTCACAGCTTCGCGCCACCGGCAGCGATCTCGTGTCGCCGGCCTTCGCGCTCGACGGCGGCGAGGAGCCGGAACTGGCGGGCATCTATCTGATCGGCCCGGACGGCACGCCCTTCCGGCTGGGCTTCTGTCTCGCCAACGAATTTTCCGACCACGTGACGGAGAAGGGCAACTACCTCTGGCTCGCCCATTCGAAGCTGCGCCAGGCGGCCCTCGGCGCGGAACTTCTGGTCGGCGACCTGCCGGACCACGTGGAAGGCACATCACGCGTGCGGCGCGGCGACGAGGTAATCTTCGAAAAGCCGTTCCTGTCCGGCGAGGCGAACATGTCGCACACGATCGCCAACCTCGAACATCATAACTTCAAATACGACATCTTCCGTCAGCCCGGCGATCTGCATGTGCATTTCTTCGGCACGGCGACGCTGTCGTTCTCGGAAGGGATCAAGACGGAGCCCGGCGACGTTTTCGAGATTTCCGCTGCTCCCTTCAAGCTGCCGCTCGTCAACCGGCTGACCGTCGCGGTGGATGCGCCCGTGACGATCAAGAAGCTCTGAGGCGGTCATGGCTCCCATCCGCGTCGCCATTGTCGGGCTTGGAAAGATCGCAAGGGATCAGCATCTCGGCGCGATCGAAGCGACCGACGGCATCGAGCTCGTCGCCGTCGCCAGCCGTCACGCCAAGCTCGATGACATCGCCTGCTTCCACGAAATCGGCGACCTGCTCGCCTCGGACGTCGAGTTCGATGCCGTCTCTCTCTGTACGCCGCCCGTGGGCCGTTTCGAGCAGGCAAAGGCAGCACTCGATGCCGGCAAGCATGTGATGCTCGAAAAGCCGCCGGGTGCGACGCTTTCTGAGGTCTACGCGCTGGAAAAACTCGCTAAGGCGAAGGGCGTTTCGCTGTTCTCGACGTGGCATTCGCGCGCGGCCGCCGCTGTCGAGCCGGCACGGGCGCTGCTTGCCAAACGCAAGATTCGCAGCGTTGCGGTGGAATGGAAGGAAGATGTCCGCCACTGGCATCCGGGCCAGGCCTGGATCTGGGAGCCGGGTGGCCTCGGCGTCTTCGACCCCGGCATCAACGCGTTGTCGATCGTCACGCGCATCCTGCCGGAGAGCTTTCATCTCACCCGTTCCGAATTGACCTTCCCGGCCAACCGGGCGGCGCCGATTGCGGCAAGCCTGTCTTTCGAAACGGATGGCGGCGTGCCGGTTTCGGCTGAATTCGACTGGCGCCAGACCGGACCGCAGACCTGGGATATCCGTGCGGAGACCGACGAGGGTCCGATCGTTCTGACCCATGGCGGCAGTCGTCTTTTCGTCGATGGCAAAAGCGCGATCGTTGAAGAAGACCGTGAATACCGCAATCTCTATCGTGATTTCGTCGCGCTGGTGGCCGAAAGCCGCAGCGATGCCGATTTCTCGCCGCTGGTGCATGTCGCCGATGCCTTTATGCTGGGCCGGCGCATTGAAACAGACGTATTTGAGGACTGATGATGACCAATTCGGAAAACGTAACTTCGAACGAGATCGCCGAAACCGACAAGGGTCGCCAGGCGGCCAGAAAGCTCCGCTCCCGCGCGTGGTTCGACAACCCGTCGAATGTCGATATGACGGCGCTCTATCTCGAGCGCTACATGAATTTCGGTCTCAGCCAGGCGGAACTGCAGTCCGACCGGCCGATCATCGGTATCGCCCAGACGGGTTCCGATCTTTCGCCGTGCAATCGGCATCATCTGGAACTGGCGCATCGTCTGCGCGAGGGTATTCGCGAAGCAGGCGGGATTGCCATCGAATTCCCGGTCCATCCCATCCAGGAAACGGGCAAGCGCCCGACCGCCGGCCTTGACCGCAACCTTGCCTATCTTGGCCTCGTGGAAGTGCTTTACGGTTATCCGCTGGATGGCGTCGTGCTGACGATCGGCTGCGACAAGACCACGCCGGCCTGTCTCATGGCGGCGGCAACCGTCAACATTCCGGCGATCGCGCTCTCCGTCGGCCCGATGCTGAACGGCTGGTTCCGCGGTGAACGCACCGGCTCCGGTACCATCGTCTGGAAGGCACGCGAACTGCTGGCCAAGGGCGAGATCGATTATGCGGGCTTCGTGAAGCTCGTTGCCTCCTCGGCGCCGTCCACCGGCTATTGCAACACGATGGGCACGGCGACGACGATGAATTCGCTCGCCGAAGCGCTCGGCATGCAGCTTCCGGGCTCTGCCGCGATCCCGGCGCCTTATCGCGACCGGCAGGAAGTCTCCTATCTGACCGGGCTTCGCATCGTCGAGATGGTCAAGGAAGACCTGAAGCCTTCCGAAATCCTGACCAAGGAAGCCTTCATCAACGCCATTCGCGTCAATTCGGCGATCGGCGGTTCGACCAACGCGCCGATCCATCTGAACGCGCTCGCCCGGCATATTGGCGTGGAGCTCACCGTCGACGACTGGCAGACCTATGGCGAGGAAGTGCCGCTGCTCGTCAACCTGCAGCCGGCCGGCGAATATCTCGGCGAGGACTATTACCATGCAGGTGGCGTGCCGGCCGTTGTCAACCAGCTGATGACCCAGGGCCTCATCCATGAGGATGCCATGACGGTCAACGGCAAGACGATCGGCGAGAACTGCCGTGGCGCGATCATCGAGGACGAGAAGGTCATCCGCCGCTATGACGAGCCTTTGAAGCCCCATGCCGGTTTCCGGGTGCTGCGCGGCAATCTGTTCTCTTCGGCGATCATGAAGACCAGCGTCATCTCGCCGGAATTCCGTCAGCGTTATCTCTCCAACCCGAACGATCCGGAAGCCTTCGAAGGCAGGGCGGTCGTGTTCGACGGGCCGGAGGATTATCATCACCGGATCGACGATCCGTCCCTCAAAATCGACGCGCATACGGTCCTGTTCATGCGCGGCGCCGGCCCGATCGGGTATCCGGGTGCGGCGGAAGTCGTCAACATGCGCGCTCCGGATTATCTTCTGAAGCAGGGCATCTCGTCGCTTGCCTGCATCGGCGACGGCCGCCAGTCGGGAACCTCGGGCAGCCCGTCGATCCTCAATGCTTCGCCGGAAGCCGCCGCCGGTGGTGGTCTCGCGATCCTGCGGACCGGCGATCGGGTGCGCATCGACGTCGGTCGCGGCACCGCGGACATTCTGATCTCCGACGAGGAGATGGCAGAGCGCCGCAAAGCTTTGGAAGCCGACGGGGGATACCGTTATCCGGAGCATCAGACGCCCTGGCAGGAAATCCAGCGCCACTATGTCGGCCAGCTCGAAACCGGCGCAGTGCTGGAGCCGGCCGTCAAATACCAGCGGATTGCCCAGACCAATGGCATTCCGCGCGACAATCACTGACCGTTTCGGTTCTCAGGGCGGCGAGGGGTCGCCCTTCAACAAGATTGGCGGCTCGAAGGGAGCCGCTCCAAAGGAGGAGTAATCCATGCGAATGTTCAAATATCTCGCGACAGCGGCCATGTTGGCCGGTCTGGTCGTCGCGGCTCCGGCCAGCGCCCAGGAAAAGGGCCTCGTCGGCGTCGCCATGCCGACCAAGTCTTCCGCCCGCTGGATCGCCGACGGCGACAACATGGTCAAGGTTCTGAAAGAGCGCGGTTACAAGACCGATCTTCAGTACGCTGAAGACGATATCCCGAACCAGCTCTCGCAGATCGAGAACATGATCACCAAGGGCGCCAAGGTGCTGGTGATTGCCTCGATCGACGGCACGACGCTGACCGACGTGCTGCAGCAGGCTGCCGACAAGAAGATCAAGGTCATCGCCTATGACCGCCTGATCCGCAACAGCGCCAACGTCGACTACTACGCCACGTTCGACAACTTCCAGGTCGGCGTCCAGCAGGCTACCTCGCTGGTGAAGGGCCTCAAGGCAGACACCGAAAAGGGCCCGTTCAACATCGAGCTCTTCGGCGGCTCGCCGGACGACAACAACGCCTTCTTCTTCTACAACGGCGCGATGAGCGTTCTGCAGCCGCTGATCGACAAGGGCGTGCTGAAGGTCGGCAGCGGACAGGTCGGCATGGACAAGGTCGCAACGCTTCGCTGGGATGGCGCAACCGCCCAGGCCCGTATGGACGCGATCCTCTCCTCCACCTATTCCAACAAGAAGCTGGATGCAGTCCTGTCGCCTTATGACGGCATCTCGATCGGTATCCTTTCGTCCCTGAAGGGCGTCGGCTACGGAAGCGGCAACATGGCGATGCCGCTCGTGAGCGGCCAGGATGCCGAAGTGCCTTCGGTCAAGTCGATCCTTGCCGGCGAACAGTATTCCACCATCTTCAAGGATACTCGTGATCTTGCCAAGGTGACTGTCGATATGGTTGATGCGGCCATGAGCGGCAAGGAGCCGACCGTGAACGATACCAAGACCTATGATAACGGCAAGAAGGTCGTTCCTTCCTACCTGCTGAAGCCAGTCGTGGTTGACAAGTCCAACTGGAAACAGGTTCTGGTCGACAGCGGTTACTACAAGGAATCGCAGATCAAGTAAGTCTTTCCACCCGCGCGGCGGCAACCCCGCCGCGCGGTCCTGTTATCCGGAGTCATTATGCTCGATCCTGTCTCTCTTCCCGAAAAGCCGCCCATTCTAGAAATGCGGGGCATTTCGAAGAGCTTTGGCGCCATCAAGGCGCTTTCCGATGTCAGCTTCACCGTCAAGGAAGGTGAGATCCATGCGCTCGTCGGCGAAAACGGTGCCGGCAAGTCGACGCTGATGAAGGTCCTGTCGGGTGTGTATCCGCACGGCTCCTATGAAGGTTCGATCCTTTTCGCGGGTGAAGAACGCCACTTCCGCGACATCAACGGTTCCGAGAAGCTCGGCATCATCATCATCCATCAGGAACTGGCGCTCATTCCGCTGATGTCGATCGCGGAGAACATTTTCCTCACCAATCCGCCGGCGCGTTACGGCGTCATCGAGCGGCACGAGCGGCATGAGCGCACCAAGACGCTACTCGCGAAGGTGGGCCTTACCGAACGGCCAGATACGCTGATCACCAATATCGGCGTCGGCAAGCAGCAGCTCGTCGAGATCGCCAAGGCGCTTTCGAAGGATGTGCGGCTGCTCATTCTCGACGAGCCGACCGCGTCGCTCAACGAGACGGACAGTGCTGCGCTCCTCGAACTCCTGAAGGAGTTTCGTGCGCATGGCATCACGTCGATCCTGATTTCCCACAAGCTCAACGAAATCTCCGCCGTCGCCGACCGCATCACGGTGCTGCGCGACGGCCGTACGGTGGGCACCCTCGATTGCCATGCCGGGCCCGTCGAAGAAGACGAGATCATCCGCCGCATGGTCGATCGCGACCTTGAAAGCCGCTATCCGAAGCGCGAGCCGAAGATAGGCGAGGTGATTTTCGAGATCGACAACTGGTCGGTCTACCACCCGCTGCATTCGGATCGTCAGGTGGTCAAGAACGTGTCGCTGAAGGCCCGCGCTGGCGAGATCGTCGGCATTTCGGGCTTGATGGGCGCAGGCCGCACCGAGTTCGCGATGAGCGTTTTCGGCCGCTCCTGGGGCCGCGACATCACCGGCACCGCAAAACTGCACGGCAAGGAAGTGGACCTTTCCAACGTGCATCGCGCGATCAAGGCCAAACTTGCGTATGTCACCGAAGACCGCAAGCAGCTCGGCCTCATCCTGCCGGAGGACATCCGCAAGAACGTCTCGCTCGCCCATCTCGGCGGGGTTTCCTCGCGCGGGGTGATCGACGACATCGCCGAGATGAAGGTGGCTCAGGAATTCCGCACCCGCATGCGCATCCGCAGCCATAACGTCTATCAGGAAACCGGAAAGCTCTCGGGCGGCAACCAGCAGAAAGTGGTATTGTCGAAGTGGCTGTTCACCGAGCCTGACGTGCTGATCCTCGACGAACCGACGCGCGGCATCGATGTCGGCGCGAAATACGAAATCTATACGATCATCAACGAGCTCGCCAATGCGGGCAAGGCGGTGATCGTCATCTCGTCGGAAATGCCTGAGCTGATCGGCATTTGCGACCGTATCGTGGTCATGCACGAAGGTGCGTTCGTCGGCGAAGTCGCCGGCGAAGAGGCCACGCAGGAAAATATCATGCGCGCCATCATGCGGCGCAAAGGGAGAGAAGTATGAGCACCCCCCAGGAAACAATCGCGGTGCCGCAGAGCGCGGCCGGTTTTCTGAAGGACAACCTGCGCGATTTCGGCATGCTGATCTCGCTGGTCGTCATCGTCATCTTCTTTCAGGTCGCCACCGGCGGCGTTCTTCTGATGCCGCTCAACATCACCAACGTGGTGCTGCAGAACAGCTATATCGTCATCATGGCGCTTGGCATGCTGATGGTGATCGTCACCGGCCATATCGACCTGTCGGTCGGTTCGGTGGCCGGCTTCATCGGGGCAGTCGCCGCGGTGCTGATGGTTCAGTATGATGTCAACTTCATCGTCGCGACGATCCTGTGCCTGGCACTCGGCGGGTTGATCGGAGCCGTTCAGGGATATTGGGTCGCGTATTTCAAGATCCCGTCCTTCATCGTGACGCTTGCGGGCATGCTCGTGTTCAAGGGCCTGATGATTTCGGTGCTCGACGGGCGCTCGATCGGGCCGTTCCCGCCAATCTTCCAGAAGCTGTCGTCCGGCTATATCGTCGAGCTCATCTCTTCGGCCGGCGGTCTCTACATCACTTCGCTCCTGCTCGGCCTCGTTCTTGCAGTGATCCTCATCGTGCAGAATATTGCTAGCCGCAAGCGCCGCATTTCGCATGGTGTCGAGACGGAGCCGTTCGGCTTCTTCATCGCCAAGAACCTGCTGATCTTCGCCGGCGTCGGTTATGTCGCCTTCCTGATCTCCTCGCATCGCGGCATGCCGAATGTGCTGATCATCATGGCGGTGCTCATCGCGGCCTATGGCTTCCTGACCAACCGCACGATCATCGGCCGGCAGATCTATGCCGTCGGCGGCAATATCCGCGCCGCCGAACTTTCGGGCATCAAGACGACGCGGCTGACCTTCTGGACATTTGTCAACATGGGCGTTCTGGCGGCGCTGGGCGGTCTCATCGTCGCAGCCCGTCTCAACACGGCGCAGCCAAAGGCAGGCATCGGTTTCGAACTCGACGTCATCGCCGCATGCTTCATCGGCGGCGCATCCGCCTATGGCGGCGTCGGCAAGGTGACGGGTGCTGTCATCGGTGCTTTCATCATGGGCGTGATGAACAACGGCATGTCGATCCTCGGCATCGGCATCGACTACCAGCAGGTGATCAAGGGCCTGGTTCTGCTCGGCGCCGTCTGCGTCGACGTCTACAACCAGCGGCGCTGAGGCGCCGCTTTCCTCCAAGATTGCCTGATGAAACTTTGAAAGCCCGGAGGCGTCAGACGCCTCCGGGCTTTTTCGCGTTGACCCGGTTTAACCGCGTCGGCTTCAGGCGCGACGGGGTGAACGGGTCGAAACCGGCTTCAGGTCGCCTGCTCGGTCACCGCCTCTTCGATCACATCCTCGGGGATATCATCGAAGGACGAGTAGTTGAGGTTGTAGAGCTTCGAATAGAGCTTCTTGTTCTTCATCAGCTCGCGGTGATTGCCGCTCTCGATCAGCTCGCCGTTCTGCAGCACGATGATGCGGTCGGCCTCGCGGATGGTTGCCAGGCGATGGGCGATGACGAGGCCGGTGCGGCCTTCGAGCAGCTTGACCAGCGCCTTCTGGATCAGCATTTCGGTATAGCTGTCGATATTGGCGGTCGCTTCGTCGAGCACCAGGATTTTCGCGTCCGCCACAAGCGCGCGGGCAAAGCTCAGAAGCTGGCGCTGGCCGAGCGAGAGATTGCCGCCGCGCTGGCCAAGGATGCTTTCGTAACCATCCGGCATGCGCATGATGAACTCGTGGGCGCCGACCGCTTTGGCAGCCTCGACCACCTGTTCGCGGGTCGCGTCCGTCTTGTGGTAGCGGATGTTCTCGAACACCGTTCCGGTGAACAGGAACGGCTCCTGCAATACCATGGCGATCTGCCGGCCGAGCGATTCCTGGGTCAGGTCACGCACGTCGTGACCGCCGACCAGAACCTGGCCCTTCTGCACGTCGTAGAAACGATGGATCAGCGACATGCAGCTCGACTTGCCCGAGCCCGTCGGGCCGACCAGCGCGACCGTTTCGCCTGGGTTCACCTTGAAGCTCACATGTTTCAGCACAGGGTGCTTGGGATTGTAGCCGAACACCACGTCCTTGAATTCGACCGAGCCGTCCATGTCCGACGTGAGGACCTTGGCGTTCGGTGCATCCTGGACATCGACCGGCACGTCCAGCACTTCGGTCAGGCGCTGGCCGGATGCCATGGCGCGCTGCATAACCGAATATTGCAGCGTCAGCGACCGGATCGGGTCGAAGAAGCGCTGAATGTAGAACAGGAAGGCGACCATGACGCCGACGTCGAGCGCCTGGTTGAGCACGCGGGCGCCGCCGACCACGACGACCAGCGCCATCGCAAGGCCGGTCAGCGAGTCGACGATCGGCACCATGACCTGGGCGTATTTGGCCGCATTCAGATGAGTGTTGAGGTTGGCGCGGGCCTTGTCGTCATAGAGTGTGAAGTTGACGCTCTGGCGGTCCATGCTCTGGACGGCGCGCACGCCGTGGATGGCTTCGGCAAGCGCGCCGTTGGCGATCGAGTTGGTCTCATGCGCGGCCATGAACGATTTTCGCGCCCGTGGCAGCCAGAACAGGCGGACGACGAAGAGGACGGGCAGGGCGCAGAGCGTCAGCAGGCCGAGCTTGAAATCGAGCGTCAGCATGACGAACACGATGCCGAACAAAAGGGTGATATCGCCGACCGAGAGGACCGAGGTTTCGAGGAATTCCTGCATGGAATTGACGTCGCCTTGCAGGCGCGACATCAGGCGGCCAACCTCCGTCTTGTCCATCCAGGAGAGCGAGACGCGCTGCAGATGCGTGAACATCGCCTTGCGGATATCGAAGAGCACGTCTTCGGCGACACCGCCGACCAGCGTTTCCTGCGCATAGCTGGCCGCGAAATTGATGAGGATCGCCACAAGAAAGGCAACCATCGACCAGATCAAGATCGACTGGCTGTCGCTGCCCGCCTGCATGCCGTGGTCGATCGCGTAACGGATGATCAGCGGGATGAGGAGCTGCATCGCCGTGAAGGTCAGCACCGCAAGCACGGCCCAATAGATCTTGGTGCGATAAGGCCGCACGAAGCCCCAGATGCGCCTGACGATGTCGCTGTCGAAGACCTTGCCGAAGATTTCCTCTTCGATGCGATGCGAGCCGACCACCGCGCGGGGCGGGCGCCTGCCGTCGTCACGAACGTCGGAGCGTTCGGTTTCCAGTTCCTCGGCCATGTATCCTCCCTCAGGCGCTGAGCGCGTCGTCGCCCGGACGTACCTGCAGATCGTAAAGCGCCTTGTAGCGGCCGCCGAGCGCCAGCAGCTCGTCATGCGTTCCGCTTTCGACGATGCGGCCTTCTTCCATGAACAGGATCCGGTCGGCATGCATCAGCGAGCTCAGGCGATGGGCGACGATGATCGTCACCCGGTCGGCTGCATATCTGCGCATTGCAGTACGGATGCGCTGTTCGGTGCCGGCATCGATTGCCGCCGTCGAATCGTCGAACACCATCACCGCCGGGCGCAGCATCAGCGCGCGGGCGATCGACAGGCGCTGGCGTTGGCCGCCGGACAGCGAAACGCCGCGTTCGCCGACGACCGTGCCGTAACCGGTCGGCAGGCCGAGCACGTAGTTATGCAGCTGGGCGCTTTCGCTGGCGCGCTCGATGCGGCCTTCCTTGGCCCACGGATCGCCATAGGCGATGTTGTTTTCGATCGTCGTCGTGAACAGGAAACTGTCCTGCTGGACCACGGCCACCGACCGGCGCAGCGATTGCAGCGTGGCGCTGTGGATGTCCTGGCCGTCGATGGTGATCTTGCCGCCCGTCACATCGTAGAAACGCGGGATCAGGTGCGCCATGGTCGATTTGCCGCTGCCGGGCGGCCCGACGATGCCGATCGTCTCGCCGCGCTTCGCCTCGAAGGACACATTGGCCAGGACCTGATGTTTCTCAGCGCCAGGATAGGCGAAGTCGACATTCTCGAACCGCAGCGTGCCGTCCGTGACCTTCAGCTCCTTGGCGTCCTTCTCGTCCTTGATGGCGATATCGAGGTCGAGCAGTTCGAAGAGGCGCGCGCCGCAGGTGGAGGCGCGGGCAAAGGCGTTGACCATCAGGCCGAGCTGGCGAACCGGCATCTGCAGGATGGTCATGAAGGTGAGGAAGGAGGTGAGCGTGCCGACGGTCATCTCGCCGGCCATCACCTTGGTGCCGCCGACCCAGAGAACCAGGCCCATGGAGGCGAAGAAGGACAGCGTCATGGCGCTGGTATTGGCGACGCGGATGCCGACGCGCTGATGTGCCAGGGATACGGCGCTCTTCGACGCCACCTCGAACTTGTCGAGCTCGTGATCCTGCGCGGCAAAGGCGCGCACGACGCGGATGCCGCCGAGGTTTTCCTCCATCAGGCGGGTCAGCACCGAAAGCCGTTCCTGGAGGTCGAGCCAGGTGGCGCGCAGCCGGAGTTGGGTCACCGACGACCGCCAGCCGACGAAGGGCACGAAGCTCAGGGCCAGCAGGCCGAGCACCACGTCGGTCGACAGCAGAAGATAGGCACCGATACCGATCAGCACGGTCAGCAGAACCATGCGCACCAGAGCGGTCGAGAAATACATGCGCACGCCTTCGAGATCGAGAAGCCCGACGGTGATCAGGTCGCCCGAATGCATGCTGTCATGGAAACTGAAGGAAAGCCGCTGGATCTTCTCGTAACAGGCGAGCCTGAGGCGGTAGCCCATATGATGGCCGACCGCCTCGCTGAAATAGTTCTGGAACAGAGTAAAGATACCGCGCAGCAC
Organism: Neorhizobium sp. 05N33; assembly: GCF_056397445.1. Taxonomy (NCBI): domain Bacteria; kingdom Pseudomonadati; phylum Pseudomonadota; class Alphaproteobacteria; order Hyphomicrobiales; family Rhizobiaceae; genus Neorhizobium; species Neorhizobium sp. 05N33. The sequence goes on from NZ_JBFTNK010000004.1 coordinate 186,526, forward strand.
GCTGGCGCCGAGCAGGAGCAGTGCTGTCGTCAACAGCGCATCCTGTGCCGCCTGGCCGGCATCGCCGCCGGTCAGCGCCACCTGCGTGTGGTCCACCGCCTGACCGAGCAGCCGCGGGATCATTAGCTGGAAGCTGGAGGCGATCAGGGTCGCGCCGATCGCGAAGCTCGATTGCCACGGATGACGGAAGGCCATGACGGTAATGCGGGTCAATATGGAGAAGCCTTTGCCCCAACCTGCCGCATTCACCAGCGCCAACGAAGCCGACGGCTTCGCGACGCGAACTGTTGCATCGCTGCTCACGGGTTTATTCCAAAATGAATTACAGAGCCGGAAAAATATCCGGAAAGACGGCCATTATGAGATGAAGATTCGGGACCTTTATCTAGCCTGCATACTGACGCTGATCAGTCAACCGATTTGGACCGAAAACGGAGCCCTTGTGATGATTTTTTGACCTGTGTGTCGCCTGAATTTTCGGCAACGAGCCTGTCGGTATTCCAATGCCTGAGCATGCGGATGCGGGAGGGAGAATGCCCATCAGGATGTTGACCGCGCTTTCTTTTGTCTCCGTGCATATCGCAAGGTCAGTTCCTGCCTGATATCGTCGCGCCATAACTGACAAGAAAGGTTTGGCTTTCGCATGACCAGCGGCCTGCATCACATCACCGCCATCACCCGCAAGATCCAGGCGAATGTCGATTTCTACACGGGCTTTCTGGGCCTGCGGCTCGTCAAGCGGACGGCGGGTTTCGAGGACGCCCGCCAGCTTCACCTGTTCTACGGGGATGGTGCGGCGACACCCGGTTCGCTGGTGACCTTCCTCGCCTGGGAGGATGGCTCGCTTGGACGCGTCGGGCATGGTGCGCCGAGCGAGATCAGTTTTGCAATTGCGCCCGAGGCAATTGGTTTCTGGCTGACGCGCGCGCTGCAGTTCAACGTCAAGCTTTCCGGCCCGGCCCAGGAGTTTGGAGAACCGGTGCTGCGGCTGACCGACCCCGACGGCATCATCGTCAAGCTCGTCGGCGTCGAGGACACGACGCCCTGGGTCTGGTGGAGCGGCGGCAGTATAACCGAAGCGGATGCGATCCGAAAACTCCACGGCGCGACGATCCTTGCCGAGAAGCCGGAGCAGACGGCGGCGTTTCTGACGCGGCATATGGGCCTCGGGCTCGGGCCGAAAGAGGGCAATATCCAGCGGCTGGTGTCGGATGCGCGAGATATCGTCGATGTCCGCGATGCGGGCGGTTTCTGGACTGCCGCGCCCGGCACCGGCACGATCGACCATATCGCGTTTCGCGCCGTCGATCTGCCTCAGGTCGAGGCGGTGCATGCGAAATTGCTGGTGGAGGACGCCGGCGAGATGAACATGCATGACCGGCATTATTTCCACTCGCTTTACGTCCGCGAGCCGTCCGGCACGCTGATCGAACTGGCGACGGACGGGCCGGGTTTCATGGCGGACGAGCCGATTGAAACGCTGGGGTCCGAGTTGTTTATCCCGACGCATTTCAAGGAAGACCACGATGTCCTGCGGGTCATGCTGCCGCAATTCGGCCTGCCCGGGGAGGAGCGCATCATCTATCGCGATCTGCCTTTCGTGCACCGCATCCACATGCCGGAGAGTTGGGACGGTTCGACGCTAGTGCTGCTGCACGGCAGCGGCGGCAATGAGACGACCATGCTGCCCTTCGGACGCAAGGCCGCTCCGAACGCCATGCTGATCGGGGTGCGCGGGCGGTCCACGGACGAGGGGCATCCGCGATATTTTCGTCGTTTCACGGAGACGACGTTCGATCAGAAGGAGATCGTCTCGGAAGCGGAGGCTTTCGTCGCCTTCGTGGAGGAACTCGGTCCAGCCTATGGCGTCGATCCGGCGCGGGCGGCCTTTGCCGGCTGGTCCAACGGCGGCAACATGATCGGCGCGGTGATGCAGCTTCATCCGGACCTAATCCGCAAAGCCGTGCTGCTGCGGTCGATGAACTGCCTGGAAGCTCGGCCAGCCGTCCATCTTACGGGCGCCCAGGTCCTGTCGCTCAGCGCAACCGACGATTTTTACGGTTCGCTGGCCCAGGAACTCGAAGAGCGGCTTATCGCTGACGGAGCGGAACTTTCCGCCAGGACGCTCGATGCCAACCACGGGATCGGCACCGAGGACGAGATGATCGCCCGTGACTGGCTGATCGAAAATGGCTTCTAACTAGTCGCCGTAATGCAGAGCGATGGCATCAACCGCAGCGGATATGTCTGCCTTGAACCCACGCCTTCGAAGCGCCATGCCATAGGCCGTCAGGTTGCCGAGCACGATATCGAAACGGGCGCGCTGGCCGGTATGGTTGAGCCGGATCAGCCGTTCGGCGCCAGGGCCGACGCCGGCCGAAAGCTCGATGCCGCGCGGGGCGACGGAGAGAACGGCGGTTGGGTCGGCTGCGGCCGGAAGCCTGGCCGCCGTCACCAGGTTCGAACCATGCAAGGCATCGATCCAGAGTTCGCCGCCCATCGCGGCAAGTGCCGCGCGGGTCGCTCGGGCGGCGCGGACATGGCGGGCGACAATCGCATCGATGCCTTCCGTCTCGACGCGATTGAGGGCGGCTTCGAGCGCAAAGAATTCGAGGGGAGCGGTGGTGCCGGAAAGCGCACCGCGGCCAGTTTCGAGCCAGGCTTTCTGGTCGAGAAGCGAGAGAATAGAATCCCTTGGCGCCCCTTGTTCAGAAATCAGTTTCCAGGCAGCCGGGCTGACCGAGAGTGCCGAAACCCCGGCTGGTCCCGCCAGCGCCTTCTGCGGGCCGATGACGGCGATGTCGATGCCGAGTTCGTCGATGCCAAGTGCATGGCCGCCGATCGAAGCGACCGCATCCACCACCGTGATGATGCCGCGCGAGCGGGCGAGCGCTATGATCTCCTCCAGCGGGTTGCGGATGCCGCTTGCCGATTCCGCATGGACGAGGGCCAGGACCTTGATGTCCGGATGCGCATTCAGCGCCGCCTCGACCGCTTCCAGTCCGATCGGGCGGGCTGGCTCTGCGGCGAGATCGACAACCTCTGCACCGCCACGCCTGAGCCAGGTGCCGAACCAGCCGCCATACATGCTGGTGACGATGTTGATCGCCTTCAGGCCGGGTCGGGCGAGGCTGAGGGCGGCCGCTTCCAGCGCGACGACGGCCTCCGCCTGGATCAGCAGCACATCGTTGCGGGTCTTCATGATTTTGGCGATCCGGTCGGCGATAGCAGCGTAACGCGAAGTGGGAAAGGACGGCGCGTCGTTCAGCGGGTTCCAGCGGTCAAACGTCACGGGATGGTCCTTCCGTTGGTTCTGTCAAAAGTCGCGGTACAGCGTTGATCAGCGCCTTGGCTGCAGGCGATTGCGGGTTTTCGATCACCTGCCGCATCGGCCCGATCTCGGTGAGCCGCCCGGTTTCCATGACGGCGATCCGGTGCGAGACGGCGCGCAGGACGGCGAGATCGTGCGAGACAAAAAGATAGCTGATGCCGCGCTCTTCTTGTAGCTCGACCAGCAGTTCGAGGATCCTGCCGCGGATCGAGACGTCCAGCGCCGATACCGCCTCGTCGAGCACGATCAGCGATGGTTTTGTGGCGATGGCACGGGCAATGGCGATACGCTGTCGCTGGCCGCCGGAAACTTCGCGGATCGACCGTTCGCCATAACTTGCCGGCAGGCCGACGCGGTCGAGAAGTGCTGCTATCTCCCTCGTTCGCTCGGCTTTCGGCACGATGTTGTGGATGCGCAGCGGATCGTCGATCACGGAGGCGACGGTCGCGCGCGGATTGAAGGCGCCGAGCACGTCCTGAAACACCATCTGCATCCTGGCCCGGCGGCGGCGCAGGTCGGTGCCGGACAGCGAGAGCCAGTCCTCGTCCTCAAACCGGATGGCGCCGGCATCGGCCGGCAGCAGTCGCATCAGGATGCGGGCGAGGGTGGATTTTCCGCTGCCCGAGGCGCCGACGAGGCCCAGCGTCTCACCGGGTCCCAGCGTCAACGAAACATCGCTGACCGCCGCGACTTCACGGCCACCGGACGAAAAACGCTTCGAGAGGTTTTCGATCGTGAGCAGGGTCACGGCGTGGCTTCCCGGATGAGCGGAGGCGTCGTGAGATCGCGATGGCTGGCGATCAGGGTTTTCGTGTAGGCCTCTCTGGGGGACGAGAGGACAAGTCCGGTCGAGCCAGCTTCAACGAGCCTGCCGTCCTTTAAGATTGCCACCCGGTCCGCAAAACCTGAGGCCAGCGCGATATCATGGGTGATGAAGACGAGCGTCATGCCAGCTTCGCGGACCAGTTCGTCGAGCAGCGAGACGATCTCGGCCTGCACGACCATGTCGAGCGCGCTGGTGGCCTCGTCGGCAATCAGGATGCCGGGGCTCGCGGCAAGGGCGGCGGCAATCGCGACGCGCTGCCGCTGGCCGCCGGAAAGCTGGTGCGGGAAGGCTTTCATCGCCTTGTGCGGCTCGGGTATGCGGACCCGCTCAAGCATTCCTAGCGCGCGGGCGTAGGCGGCTTTCCACGGCATGCCGAGATGCCGGCGGGCGCCTTCGGCCACCTGTTCGCCGATCGTCAGGACCGGGTTGAGGCTGGAAGACGGGTCCTGGAAAACGAAGCCGAGATCGCGGCCGGGCAAAGGCGGCAGGCCCGACGACCATCGCATCTCGCCTGCAAGCCGGGCACCCGGCGGCAAGAGGCCGGCCAGGGCTCGCGCGAACGTGCTTTTACCGGAACCGCTTTCGCCGATGATCGCCAGCCGCTCCCCGGCGACGATAGCGAGGTCGATCTGGTTCAGCGCCGGTAGCGTCTGGCCACGATAGGTGACCGAGAGGTTTCTGATCTCGCACAGCGTGCTCATGGCTCCAGTCTCCGGCCGCCAAGTGCCTTAGCGAGGCCTTCGCTGAAGAGGTAGACGCCGACCACCGTGACCACCAGCGCGATGCCCGGGAAGATCGATAGCGACGGCGAGGAGCGCAGGATATTGCGGCCTTCGGCGATCATCGAGCCCCAGGTGACGACGTTCGGATCGCCGAGACCGAGGAAGGAAAGGGCGGCTTCGGTGAGGATCGCTGCGGCGACGATGATCGCTGACAGCGCCAGCACCGGTGGCAGGGCGTTGGGCAGGATTTCCCGGAAGGCGATTTCAGCCGGATGCATGCCGATCACCCGGGCGGAAGCCACGTAATCCCGCTCGCGGATGGAAAGCACCTGCGCCCGCGTCAGCCGCGCGGGGTCGGCCCAGGCGCCGAGCGCAATCGCCAGCACCACGACCGGCACCGAAGCACCGATGACGCTGACGAAGGCGAGCGCCAGCAGGAAGCTCGGGACGATCTGGAAGGCATCGACGACGCGCATCAACCCTTCATCGACAAGGCCGCCGGCAAAGCCGGCCGTCAGCCCGACGCAGAGGCCGATGGCAATCGCCGCCAGCGCCGCCGCAAGGCCGACCGCCAGCGACGTGCGGGTTCCGTGGAGTATGCCGGCCAGCACATCGCGGCCGAGACGGTCGGTGCCGAGCGGAAAGGCGGGGTCGGTGAAGGGCGGCAGCAGCGCCCGGCCGGCGATACGCAGCGGATCGCCGGCGGAGAGCATCGGCGCGAACAACGCCACGAGCACCAGAGCCGCCAGGATGCCGAGCCCGATCGCGCCTTCCGGCGTCCGGATGAGATCGCGAAGGAGGCTCATGAATTGGCCTCCGAGGCACCGACGCGGGGGTCGAGCGCCGCATAAACGAGATCGACGAGGAGATTGACGCAGATCACCAGCACGGCGCTGACGACGATGATGCCCATCAGCAGCGGCGCATCACGGCCGCTGACGGCCTCCTGCGCCAGCCGGCCGAAACCAGGTATGGCAAAGATGCTCTCGATGACGACGCTGCCGCCGAGCATGGCGGCCGATTGCAGGCCGAGCATGGTGACGAGCGGCAGAAGCGCATTGCGCGCTACATGGCGCAGCACGATGCGGCTGCGGGACAGCCCCTTGGAGCGGGCGAAAAGCACGAAATCCAGCGTCCATGCCTCCGCCATGCCGGAGCGCATCACCCGCAGGAACAGCGCCATGTAGATCAGCGCCAGAGCGCCGACCGGCAGGACGAGGTGCCGGGCGATATCCATGGCGCGGGCAAGGCCCACCTTGCCGGAGGCGATGGTCTCGATGCCCGAGGTCGGCAGCCAGCGGAGCTGCACCGCAAAGACGATGCTGAGCACCAGTCCGAGCCAGAAGCTCGGGATCGCGTAAAGAATGAGGGAAAAGGTAGAAAGCACTCTGTCCATTGCACTTTCAGGCTTTGCGCCGGCGATGATGCCGAACGCGGAACCGAGCCCGAAGGAAAGCGCCGTGGCGCTGCCCATCAGCAGCAGCGTGTTTGGCAGGCGCTCAAGAATGAGGTCGAGAACCGGCCGTCCGAAGGCGACCGACCAGCCGAGATCGAGCCTCGCCAGCGACGAAAAATAGAGCCACAGCCGGGCGAGCATCGACTGGTCTAGGCCATAGGACTGCCGCAGCGACTGGGCGACGGTGGCGTCGCCTCCGCCGATCGACAGGAGATAGGCATCCACCGCATCGCCGGAGGCGGATTCGAGCAGGAGGAAGGTCAGGACGACGACGATCAGCAGCACCGGAATGCTGCTGATCGCGCGACGTCGGATCAATCGAAGGGCTCGGTTCACGCCAAAAAGCGCCTCTTTATCGGATAGTTCGTCAAGCCTATCACGATTTCAGCGCGGTATCCGACCAGTTGGACACCGCCCAGCGCGGATTGTTCGAGACGTTCTGCACCGTATCGCGCGCCACCGTGATGAAGCCCCATTCGGCGACGTTGATCAGCGGCAGGTCGGTGGCGACAATCTTCTGGAACTGCTTGTAGAGTTCGGTGCGAGCCGCGGTATCGACCGTTTCCGCAGCCTTGGCGATGATGCCGTCGAGCTCCTTGTTCTCGTAGCCGCCCTGGTTGGAGAAGGGCACGCCGGCCGGGATGCCGGACCGGACGAGGATGGTCGTCGAGATCGCCGGGTCGCCACGGAAGACCGGCGGGCCGATGGCGAGATCGAAATCATGATCCGTGTAGACCGCCTTCTGGTGCGCCGCCGAATCCGCGTTGATGAGCTGTGCATCGATGCCGACTGCCGCGAGCGCCTGGCGCAGGTAGTCGCCGAACTGCTTGGTCTCGTTGAAATAGGGCGCCGGGCGCAGTTTCAGGGAGAAGCGTGTGCCATTGGCGCCCTTCTTGTAACCGGCTTCGTCGAGCAGAGCGTTCGCCTTGGCGGTGTCGAAAGCGTAGGTCGGCACGCTGGCATCATAGAATTCCGGCGCATTCTTCGGCACCGGGCCGGTGGAGGCAGCGGCGTAACCGAGGAAGATCGTGTCGACGACGAATTTCTTGTCGATCGCATGGGCGATCGCCTGGCGCACCTTGACGTCACCGAGCTCCTTGCGGCGGTGATTGATCTCGACCACGAGCTGGTAGGTTAGCGCCTCATAGCCCTTGGAGATGACCTTGATGCCCGGCACCTTGGAGATGCGGGCGAGATCGGTGAGCGGCACGGCCGAGAAGGCTGCAAGCTGGATTTCCTCCGCTTCCAGTGCGGCACCTGCGCCGGCGCGATCCGGCAGGACGCGGAAGATGATCTCGTCGAGCTTCGGCTCGCCCTTGCCCCAGTAGCCGGCATTCTTGGTCAGGCGGTAATATTCGCCCGGCTTGTATTCCGTAAGCTTGAACGGTCCGGTGCCGACCAGCTTCACATTGGCCGGGTTGGTGGCGATGTCGGTGCCTTCATAGAGATGTTTCGGGACGACGCTGCTGACCACGGGCAGGGCGTTGCGGATGAGCTGCAGCGGTGTCGGCTTGGAGAACTTGAAGACCGCGGTTGTCGCGTCCGGTGTCTCGACGGCTTCGAGATTGGCGAAGACGAGGCGGCCGAGGTTCTGCAGCGGCTTCCAGATGTTGAGAGCCGAGTAGGCGACGTCGGCCGAGGTGAACGGCTTGCCGTCATGCCATTTCACGCCCTCGCGCAGCTTGAAGGTGACCGACTTGCCGTCAGCCGAACCTTCCCAGGAGGTTGCGAGGCGCGGCGCCAAGCCGTCCTTGCCGTCGAAGGAGGCTTCGGCGAGCGGCTCGATCACCTTGCTCGCGATAAAGAACACGCCGTTGGAGGCGACGATCGACGGGTTGAGGTTTTTCGGTTCCGAGTCGGCTGCAACGACCAGCCGGCCGCCGGCGGCGGTGCCTTGAGCAAGCGCGAAAGTCGGAAGTGCCGTCGAGGCGAGCAATGCACCGCCTGCCTGCAAAAGGGTCCGTCGGGATAGGGTGGCGATCGTCATTGCTCTCTCCTGCATCCAGCCATTTTTCAGCATATTGCCAGCGAAATGAACTGTCGCACAGGCAGGAAATTCCTCTGCGGGGCATTCGGGAACAAATTCTTGGATGCGCAGGAATGGAAGGTGAATTTTCCATTGCGTCATAAAGGCTTAGTGCCGGGTCTCCAGCTTGTCGCGAAGGGCGGCGAGGATCTCCTCCGCGAGCGGCGTATCGCCGACCGCGCGGGCGAGCGTCATTCCTCCGACCATCTGGGACAGGACGACGATCGACTTGCGACGCCGATCCTCATCGCCATTGCCGTCGACGATCTCCTGCAGCAGCTGGAGGTGGTTTTCGATGCCTTCGGCGAACACGGATTGCACCGCTTCGCCCTGCCGGGAAGCGTCGGCGCAGAGAGAGGCGAGAGTGCAGCCCTTGGCCTTGAAGATCAGGTTCGGCCGGGACAGATACATGCTTGCGATCGCCTTCAGGGCCTTTTCACGGGTATGTCCGATCGTCTCCCGCCACGCGGCTGCGTTAAGCGCAAGCGCCTGGCGCGTCGCCTCGGCTGCCAGATCCACCTTGGATTTGAACTGGCCGTAAAATCCACCATGCGTCAGGCCCGCCGCCTTCATCAGGTCGGCGATGCCGATGCCGTCAAAGCCGTATTCGCGGAACAGTTCGCCCGCTTTCAACACCACGCGGGCGCGGTTTTCCTCGGCTTCCTGGCGGCTCACCTTCATCGTCTTCTCCTTCAAACACCTTGACACTTATATTCTGATCGTCATTTAAAGGAGATAAATGATGATCAAAATTTAAATCGAGGTGAAACATGCCGGCAAGACCGAGCGACAGAATAGTGATCACCGGCATGGGCATGGTATCGCCTCTCGCCAGCGGCGTGGAAGCTACCTGGAAACGCCTGATCGAAGGCCGTTCCGGCCTGCGCCGGCTGTCCGACGAGATGGTGCCGGATATCGATGCCAAGGTCGGCGGCGTGGTGCCCGGGATCGACGAGGACGAGTTCGGTTTCAATATCGACCTTGCGGTGCCGCACAAGGAGCGCAAGAAGATGGACCGCTTCATCGCATTTGCGCTCGAAGCCTCACGGCAGGCGCTGGAGCAGTCCGGCTGGGTCGCCGACACCGATGACAAGCAGGACCGTACCGCGACGATCATCGCTTCGGGCATCGGCGGGTTCCATTCGATCGCCGAGGCGGTGCGCACGGTGGACGCCCGCGGCGCCGGCCGGCTTTCGCCCTTCACGGTCCCGTCCTTCCTCGTCAATCTCGCGGCCGGCCATGTCTCCATTCGTTATGGCTTCAAAGGCCCGATCGGCGCGCCGGTGACGGCTTGCGCGGCAAGCGTCCAGGCGATCGGCGACGGCGTGCGGATGATCAGGAGCGGCGAAGTCGATGTGGCGCTCTGCGGCGGCACCGAAGCCTGCATCAACCGCGTCGCACTTGGCGGATTTGCGGCGGCGCGCGGTCTTTCCACCGCGTTCAACGATACGCCTGAAAAGGCGTCGCGGCCGTTCGATGCCGCGCGCGACGGTTTCGTCATGGGCGAGGGCGCCGGCATCGTCGTTATCGAGACGCTTGAACACGCGCTGGCGCGCGGCGCGACCCCGCTTGCCGAAGTGGTCGGTTACGGCACCAGCGCCGATGCCTATCACCTGACTGCGGGTCCGGCCGATGGTTCCGGGGCGAAAAGGGCGGTCCAGCGGGCACTGCAGATGGCAGGCCTTCAACCCGAGGCGATCGGTTATCTCAATGCGCATGCCACATCGACACCGGTGGGTGACGCGGGCGAGCTCGCGGCGATCAAATCCGTCTTCGGCACCAATAACGGCCCGGCGATCTCCTCGACCAAGTCTGCGACCGGACATCTGCTCGGTGCAGCGGGCGGCTTAGAAGCGATTATCACCGCACTTGCGCTGCGCGACGGTATCTTGCCGCCGACCCTCAATCTCGAAGATCCCGATCCGCTCGCCGAAGGGCTCGATCTTATCGGTCCGCAGGCCCGTCGCGCAGAGGTCGAATACGCGCTGTCCAACGGTTTCGGCTTCGGCGGCGTCAATGCCAGCGTCATCCTGCGCCGCTTCGATGAAAACGCAATTTAGGGAGAATCGCCATGTCTGAAGTCGTCATCGTCCAGCCGCTGCGAACCGCGATAGGCAAATATAAAGGCTCGCTCGCCGGCATACCGGCCGTCGATCTCGGCGCTGCGGTCATCCGCGAGACGATCGCGCGCTCCGGCCTCAGCGCCGCCGAAGTGGCCTCGGTCACCATGGGCAATGTCGTCCAGGCCGGCAACAAAATGAACCCGGCGCGGCAGGCGGCGATCCATGGCGGCCTGCCGGTCTCGGTGCCGGCTGTCACGGTCAACCGCGTCTGCGGCTCGGGCGTCGAGGCGATCGCCAGTGCGGCGAAGGATATCTGGCTGGGCCACGCAAAAGCCGCCATTGCCGGCGGCATGGAGAACATGGACCGTGCGCCCTACCTGATGAGCGGCGGCCGCTGGGGTTATCGCATGGGTCATGCGGAGATTTTCGACAGCATGCTGCTCGACGGCCTTCACGACGCGTTTTCAGACAGACATTCCGGCTGGCATACCGAAGACATGATCGCCTCGCATCAGATCAGCCGCACGGATCAGGATCGCTGGGCGGCGCGTTCGCAGCAGCGTTTCAGCGCCGCGCAAGTGGAAGGCAAGTTTGCAGCCGAGATCGTTGGCATCGATCTTCCGGTGAAGGGCGGGGTCAAAAGTTTTGCGGCCGACGAAACGCCAAGGCCTGATACGACGATAGAGGCGCTTGCCAAGCTGAAGCCCGCCTTCCGTGATGATGGCACGATCACCGCCGGCAATGCACCCGGCCTCAACAGCGGTGCGGCGGCGATGATCGTCGCGGATCGGGCCTTTGCCGAAGCCAAGGGCCTGCGCCCGATGGCGCGGCTGGTATCCTATGGCGTCGCCGCGGTCGAACCCGGCATGTTCGCGCTCGGGCCGATCCCGGCCGTCAACCAGGCGCTGGAGCGCGCTGGCTGGACGATCGGCGATATCGAGCGGATCGAGATCAACGAGGCCTATGCGGCGGTGCCGCTCGCAGTCCTCAAAGGGCTCGGCCTGCCGGAGGATATTGCCAATGTCGAAGGCGGGGCGGTGGCGCACGGCCATCCGATCGGCGCGACCGGCGCTATCCTGACGACGCGGCTTCTGCATTCGATGCAACGCGACGGCCTGAAGCGCGGTATCGTCACTCTCTGCATCGGCGGCGGCCAGGGCATCGCGCTGGCGCTGGAAATGCTGTGATTGGCGCAACGAAAAGCGCGGCAAGAGGGATTGCTGCGCTTTCCGTCTATCCAGGCAGAGAGGACCTTTTCGGATAGAGCTTTGGTTTTCAGATTTCCACCACGACGTAGTCCTCATCGATCGAGACCGGAAAGGTCTCGGCCTGATAAGGACCTTCCGTCAGCGCACCGCCCTTGGCGACGGAAACGTCGAAACTCTTGACGCGGGTGCGTGCCGGGTCGCACCAGGATTTGCCGGTGCGGATGTCGAATTCCCAGCCGTGCCAGGGGCAACGGACGAGCTCTCCGTGCCGCGTCATGCGGACCTTTCCGGGCTCGTCCGCTTCGGCCAGCCCCACGACCTGGCCGCGGCAGAGGTCGGCGCCTTCGTGCGGGCAGCGATTGGCAATGGCGAAGAACTCACCCTTGACGTTGAAGAGGGCAATGTCGCGGCCTGCGACCTTCACCAGCTTGGACTTGCCGATGTCGACTTCCTCGACCTTGGCGATGACATGACGGGCCATTCTCTATTTCAATCCATCGATACTGATTGCGGTTCCGGAAGAGCTGATCTTGTCTTCAATTCAGGGCAGCCGGTAGACGCGCTTGGCATTATCGCGAAAGATCTGCGCGCGTTCCGTCGGCGACAGCGGCACTTTGAAGGCGTAGCGCGGGTCGTCGAAATCCCAGTGCGGATAATCGGTCGAGAACATCAACCGGTCGGCGCCGACCCAGCGCAGCGTGTCGAGCAGGTGGCGGTTGTTTTCCGGCTCCTCGATCGGCTGGGTGGTGAACCAGACATTCTCGCGGATATATTCGGACGGCGGCCGTTTCACATGCGGCACCTCGGAGCGCATCCGCTCCCACTGCTTGTCGAGCCGCCACATCAGCGGTGCCGCCCAGGCGAAACCGCCTTCGACGACAATCAGCTTCAGTTTGGGGAAGCGTTCGAAGACGCCCTCGAAGACCATGCTGGTGACGACGCTCTGCAGGCTGTGCGAGAAGGCGTAGTGCTCCTCGATGTAGAAATCCAACCAGCCGGCGCCACTATTGGTGTGCTGCCCGTAGGCGGCGGAGTGCATGCCGATCGGCATGTCATAATGTTCGGCAGCCTCGTAGATCGGCCAGTAGCGACGGCGGCCCGCCGGCTCGATGGTGCGCGGCGGAATGGCGATCTGGGCGAAACTCCGGTCGCCGATGCGCGCCTCGATTTCGGCAAGAGCCGCCGGCACGTCTTCCTGGGTGACGCAGATCGAGGCTTTCAGCCGCGGATCCGGGCCGGTCCATTTGTCCAGCTGCCAGTCGTTGACGGCGGCGCACATGGCCGCGCCGAGTTCCTGGTTCAGTGTCGAGGAACCGGCGGCCAAAGGTTGCAGGATGCCGTATTCGATGCCGAGCGGGTCGAGCAGCTGTTCCTGCAGATAGGCAAGGTCCGAGGCCGGCGGTCCGCCATTCGGCGGCCATGCGTCGCGGCGCATGCCGTTGCCGGGCGTCATGCGCGGATAGGGCAGGGTGCCGACCACCGGGTTGGCGCTGCGCTGGCCGTAATCGGCCAGATGGTCGCGCCAGCGGACGGGCAGGAATTTCGCAAGTTCCGCAGGCGAGCCGAAGGCCGGGTGGACGTCGCAATCGACGATCCCGAGCTTGGCCTCGGTTTTGGTGTCCTTGTCCAGAACGGCCTGATCCATGGCTTAGTCCTCCAGTCGCGGATAGGTGGCGAGTGCGTTCTCCCGAACCAGCCGGTCGATCAGGCGTTCCGGGAAACCGGCGGGGACCGCCGCCTCGCCTTCGAATTGCGCATGCGGATAGTCGGTCGAGAACAGCAGCATGTCGTCGCAATCGAGATGTTCGATGATGCGTTCCAGCTCCGCCGGGTCGCGCGGCGCGTCGAAAGGCTGGGTGGTCATGCGGATCTGGCGTCGAACGAGGGCCGACGGTGGCTCCTTGACCCAGGGGATCTCGATGCGGGCGCCGCGCCAGTCCTTGCTCATCCGCCACATCTGGCCGGGCAGCCACGAGACGCCGGATTCGATCAGCACGATCTTCATGTCGGGGAACTTGCCGAGCACGCCTTCGGAAACGAAACTGCCGACCTGGGCTGCAAAACCCTGGACCTGATGGACGTAATCCTCGGCGAGATAGGAGAGGAAACCGCTCTGGCTCGGCGCATGCCGATAGGCGCTGCCGGCATGTACGCCGAGCGCAAAACCGTGGCGCTGTGCGGCCTCGTAGACCGGCCAGTAGATGCGGCGGCCGAGCGGCATCTCGCCCATGCAGAGGGTCAGCACCTGCACGAAACGCTTGTCATCGGCAAAACGCTCGATCTCCTCGACGGCTGCTTCCGGGTTCTGCATCGGCAGGACGAGCGAGGCGCGCAGGCGCGGGTCGCGGTCGAGCCATTCCGCCTTCAGCCAATCGTTGGTGGCGCGGCAGACGGCGGTGGCGAGATAGGGATCGTAGATCGCATGCACGGCGGTGACGCAGTTGAGGATCGCGTATTTGAGACCGTAGGGATCGAGCAGGTTTTTCCGCAGCTTTTCGACGCCCTTGCCCTCCGTCGCCTTCCAGTCCTCCCGGAAGAACGGCTTGGTGCGGGTCGGGAAATTGGTGAGCTCGAGACGGTCGACATCGCGCGTCGTGACGATCTCGCGCCAGTAGTCGTCGAAATAGGGAAGAAGATCCTCGCGCCCCGGCGCGTCCGGATGAACGTCACAATCGATCGCGCCCAATTGCGAAAGCATAGAGCGCTGCTGGGTCACAGCAGTATCCACCGCTTAAAACCTCCCTTGTCTGTCGGTCCGGCCGCTCGTTTCGCGGCGGACCTGAACCTCACTCCCAGGCGGCGCGTCGACAGGCGACAGCCACCCTCGCATCAGCGATGCGTTTCCTCGATTTGGGAGGGTAAGCGGCACGGGGAGCCAAGAGAATATGCTTTTTCATCGTAGCGGCTTTCTCGATTCGAGAAAGCCAAAGGCCTTCCAGCTTTTCTTCCCAGGCAAAAGTGGCGCGCTCAAGCGGCGCGGTCGCCGATCACCAGAGCCGTGTGCATATGGATACGCAGCCATTCCATCAGCGCGCGCACGGTCGGTTTGCGCGCCTGGGTCTGGGGGATGAGCGCCTTCAGCCAGAGCTCCGCTACGGGAAAGTCGGGCAGCAACTCGATCAGCTTGCCGCTCCGGATCGATTCCTCCGCCACGTAATTCGCCACCATGGCGACGCCACGGCCTCGCAGCGCCAGGTCGTGCAGGATTTGGGTATCGTTGGCGCTGAAGGCGGAGCGCACCTCGACATCGATCGGGCCGCCGGGGCTCAGGAACGACCAGGTCGAGCCGGTCGCGTGGAAGGTAAGGCAGATATGATCGACGAGGTCGCGCGGATGTTTCGGCAGGCCGCGGTTTTCGAGATAGTCGGGAGCCGCGCAGAGTTTTCGCGGGTAAGGACAGAGCGGCTCGTCGATGACATTCGAATAGGAGGCGGGCAGGGCACCGAGCGCGATATCGTATCCCTCTTCCGCGGGATTGACCGAACGGTCGACCAGGGCAAGGTCCATGGTGACGTTCGGATTTTCCTGCTGGAAATCGCTGAGGATGCGGGCGAGGAAGGCGATCGTCACCGTCGTCGGCGCCTTGATCCTCAAATGACCCTCGATCCGCTGGGCGACCGCGGCCGCTCCGCTGATGGCATCGTCGATCTCCTTGACCAGCGATTGGTAGCGGGGCAGGTAACGTTCGCCGACCTCCGTCAGGATAATCTGGCGGGTCGAGCGGATGAAGAGTTTGACCCGCATCTGGTCTTCCAGCCGGCTGACGCGTTTCGTCACGACCGAGGGTGCGACGCCGAGATGACGGCCCGCCGCCGAAAAACTGCCGGACCGGGCAACCGCCAGAAACGTGCGGATATTGATAAGCGTATCCAATGTCTTAGGTCTCCCATGCCGCTCTGCCGAACGGCCCTCCGCGTAAACGGTAGCACAATTCATCTTTCTATTTTCGAGAAAAGTGAATGTAAAAAAATGGTGCTTTTCCCCTGCACGGGAAAAGGTCAATCTAACAGAGAGGGAATTCCGATGCCGGCTGGCGTCGCCGCGACCGGCAGGGAGAGCCGGCGCAGATCGGAGTTCAAAAAGGGAGTTTGCAGTTGGCCAAGGCCAATCCTGTCCGAACCGAAGGCCTGAATGCTCCGCATCATGCGGTGCTTATCAGGGACCTTGTCAATTGCAGGGCCCGCGCCAGATCGTTTCCGGAACGCCGGTGAGCGGTCGGGACTGAGCAGCTGTTCGGGAAAGCGCCGCCGCTTGCGGTGAAAAGGGAGATCGCGGTCGGTGGCCGCAGAAATTTTGAGCGTCGAGTGCCGGGATCGGGTCCCGGGCGCGATGCTCGATCGTCGGTTCCAGGGAGGAGAGACACGTGACGATAAACACATCCATGACTTCGGCCATTCAGAAGGCCTCGGCCATTCAAAAATGGTCGCGCCGGGTTTTCATGGCGGCTGCGGGCAGCCTTGCCATCTCGGCAGCGGCCGGCCTGCCTGCCTTCGCGCAGGATGCCGAGTGGCAGAAGGTGATCGACGCGGGCAAGAAGGAGGGCTCGCTCGTCCTTTATACCGCGCTCGTCGGCCAGCCGAGCACCAAGCAGATCGCCGAGGCCTTCACCAAGCAATACGGAATTTCGGTTGAGGTGCTGGAAGCGCGCGCCTCCGAAATCCGCGAACGCGTCCGGGTCGAGCAGGCCGCGGGCCGCTTCGCCGCCGACGTGATGTTCACCAGCGAAGGGCAGACCTTGCTCTACGACAAGGAGGACAAGTCCGTCGATCCGCTGCCGGTGACCCCGAATTCGCAGAAGATCGGCGACAAGTTCAAGCTCAAGGTGCCGATGGCCTCGGTCATGACCATTCCCTACGGGATCATGATCAATACCGGCCTCGTGAAGCCTGCGGACGAGCCGAAGAGCTGGAAAGACGTTGCCGATCCCAAGTGGCAGGGCAAGATCCTGTCCGACGATCCGCGCGCGATCGGTGCCGGATACCTCTGGTTCTTCTCGACCTATGACAAGATCGGCGAAGACTATGTGAAGAAGGTCGCGAGCCAGAAGCTCGTCTTCACCCGCGACCAGCGCGAATCGCAGCGCCGTACCGCACGCGGCGAATATTCGATCTACATGCCGGTGATCATGACCGATTTCTCGGATCTGAAGGGGCTGCCGGTCAAGTTCATCATTCCGGAGGAGGGCGTTCCCTACGTTCTTTACGGCAACGTCATGCTCAAGAAGGCTCCGCACCCGAACGCCGCCAAACTCTATCTCGATTTCATGCAAGGCCCGGTCGTGCAGAAAATCTATGCGAGCCTCGGCTACGGTCCCGTCCTTCCCGGCATGACCGAAGGCCTGCCGGCAGACGTCAAGGCGATTTCCGAAGCCAAGCTCTACGGCACCACGGACACGACCCGCCAGAACGAGATGCTGGCCAAGTCCAAGGACATCTTCAAGTAAGCCTCCCAGGCCGCTGCCGGTCCGATGTTCGGGCCGGCGGTGCCGTTTTTCATACCCGGAGCCGCGAGGATCCCATGACGATTATCCACAATCGCCCCCTAGACGACATCGCCGAAACTGCGCCGACGATTGCCGGCAATGCTTTCACGCGCGCCTTTTCGGGCGGATCGCTGTGGCGTCTGATCGGCATGCTGGTGCTGATCCTGATCCTTGGCTTCCTGACGATCTATCCGCTCGCCATGCTGCTTTATGGCAGCCTGCATTCGACGCCGCCCGGTATGGCCGGCGAGTTCAATCTCAATGGCTACCGGTCGATCATGACCACCCAGAACCTCATCGTTCTGGCCAACACGATCGGCATTTCGCTTGCGAAAACCATACCGTCGCTGACGATCGCGGTGTTTCTCGCCTGGATCGTGGCGCGCACAGACACGCCGTTCCGCGGCACGCTGGAAGTGCTGATCACGCTGCCGTTCTTCATTCCGCCGATCCTGACCGCGATGGCCTGGGGCATGCTGGCCAACCCGCAGGTGGGCGTCATCAACATGGTCTGGCGCTGGGCAACCGGGGCGACCGATCCGCTCGTCAACATCTATTCCTATGGTGGCGTCATCTGGCACATGTGCCAGTATTCGATCCCGTTCCTGTTCCTGTTCATGGTCGATGCCTTCCGGGCAATGGACCCGTCGCTCGAGGAATCGAGCCGCATGTGCGGCGCCTCGCGCTGGACGACTTTTCGCAAGATCACGCTGCTCCTGATGCTGCCGGTGCTGACCAGCTCCTTCATGCTGAGCTTCATCAAGGGTATAGAGACCTTCGAGTCGGCGCTGTTCTTCGGCCTGCCCGCAGGCATCAAGGTGATCACCACCGACATCTACGAGTCGATCAACCACCGCGCGACGCCCGACTACCAGTACGCGACGTCGCTTTCCTTCGCGATCATGGGGCTGATGTTCCTGCTCGTCATCTGGCAGTGGTGGATGCTGCGCGGCAAGAGTTTCCAGACCGTCACGGGCAAGGGGTTTCGCCCGAGCGTCATGGAGCTCGGCCCCTGGCGCTGGGTCACCTTCGCCTTCTGCGTGCTGTTCTTCTTCATCACGGTCGTGCTGCCGATCGGGCAGCTGATGCTCGGCTCGTTCTTCCGCTTCTTTGGCTTCTACACTTACGACATGCTGACGCTGGAGCATTACAGGGCCGTCTTCGCCAACAGCGAATTCTGGCGGGCGGTCCGCAATACGATGGTGCTCGGCCTGCTCGGCGCCACCGCGACCATGGCGCTCGGCGCGACCGTCGCTTACATCTCGGTGCGCACCCGCTGGCGCGGCCGCAACCTGATCGACAGCATGGCCTGGCTTCCGTGGATGATGCCGGGCATGGTGCTCGGCGTCGGTTTCCTCTGGGCATTTGCGATGCTTCCGGGACCGATCCCGATCTATGGCACCATCTGGGCGCTGCTGCTTGCCTACATCGCGCTCGGCACGCCGGTTTCCGTGCGGGTGATGACCGGTGCTTATCACCAGCTTTCCTATGACTTGGAAGAATGTTCGCGGGTTCACGGCGCGAGCTGGTTCCAGACCATGTGGCGGATCATGGTGGCGCTTGCCTGGCCGGCCTTCGCCGTCGGCTGGGTGCTGACCTTCTTCGGCATCATGCGCGAACTGTCGGCGTCGATCCTTCTCTATTCGGTGGGATCGGAAACGCTGGCGGTCGTGCTGATGAAGCTCTGGGCCAACGGCAATGCCGAACAGGTGAGCGTCATCGGCCTGATGATGATGCTTCTGGTCATCGTGTTCCGCTGGGTGCAGCTCAGTTTCATCAAATCACGCATCAGCAAGCTTTAGGCTTCACGCCCGGCGGCTGCGGCCGCCGGGCGATTTTTGGTTGTCGTTTAAGCGGATTCTGGCATCCGCTCCGAAAGGAAGAGAAATATGGCTTCGGTGACGCTCGAAAACGTGAGCCGCATGTATGGCGCGATAACGGCCGTGGACAACGTGAACCTGAAGATCAAGAGCGGCGAATTCGTCACGCTGCTCGGGCCGTCGGGCTGCGGCAAGACGACGACGCTGCGCATGGTGGCTGGGCTCGAAAAGAATACCGGCGGCCGCATCGCGATCGGCGACAATGTCGTGTCGGATTCGGAGAAGGGCTATTTTGTGCCCTCCGAACGCCGCCGTCTCGGCATGGTCTTCCAGTCCTATGCGATCTGGCCGCATATGACGGTGTTCGACAACGTCGCCTACCCCTTGCGCATCCGTCGCCGCCCGGACAAGGAAATCAACGATCGCGTCATGAACGCGCTGCGCCTCGTCGAGATGGAGCAATATGCCGAACGTCCGTCGCCGGCACTGTCCGGCGGCCAGCAGCAGCGCGTGGCGATCGCCCGTGCGCTGGTGTTCGAGCCGGAAGTGCTGCTGCTCGACGAGCCGCTTTCCAACCTCGACGCGCGCCTGCGCACCCAGATGGGCGACGATTTCCGGGCCCTCCAGCAGCGTCTGAAGATTACCGCGCTCTACGTCACCCACGACCAGGCGGAAGCCATGGCATTGTCCGACCGGGTCGTCGTCATGCATGGCGGCAAGATCCTGCAGGTCGGGGCGCCCGAAGAGATCTACCGCCGGCCGGAAAACCGGCAGGTGGCCGCCTTCTTCGGAACGCCCAATCTCCTGAACGCGACGGTCAAGGACTGCCGCCCGAACGGCGGGCAATATTACAAGCTCTCGGTCGAAGGCCAGGGCTGGTCCGGCGACTGTCATGCGGCAACCGAAATGCCGAAGGGCGCAGACGTCACGGTGATGGTTCGCCCGGAAAACCTGCATGTCCGGGATGCGGGCCAGGTGAACGGCGACCTGTCGTGGGCGGGCGAGGTTTCGCAGGCGATCTTCCGCGGCTCGCACCGCTCGATCATGGTCAAGACCCCGGCGCAGACCCTGCATGTCGAGGCCTCGTCGCTTTCCCATGTCGATATCGGCCGCCCGGTCACTGTCGCCGCACCCGTGGAGGCTGCCTGGGCGGTGCGGAACTGATCGTTCCGGGAGCAGGCCGAAATATGGAAAACTTGCGTTTTGTCGCAGATATTCAATATTGAAGCGATGTTCCGGTCGTCCTCTTCTCGTCCGGCGCGATCCGCATTTCGATATGGCGCAGGTGAGGTCCAAGCATGACCACAGGCATCCGAACTCAGAATCCTCCTGGGCCTGAGAAGCAGGAGACCCGCCAGCAGCACGTGATCGACAAGCTGAGGACCTGGGCGAGCGACGGCACGATCGATCCGCGCAAGAAACTCTCCGAATCCGGGCTTGCCGAGGCGCTCGGCGTGTCGCGAACGCCGATCCGGCATGCGCTGGCCGTGCTCGTCGAAGAGGGCGTGCTGCAGCGGGTCGGCGCCCGTGGCTACCGTGTCCGGGCCTACAAGGTTGCCGACGTGATCGAGGCGATCGAGCTGCGATCGATGATCGAAGGTTATGCGGCCAAGAAGATCGCCAGCGAAGGCCCGTCGCCGACGCTGGTGGCCGAACTCAAGGATTGCCTGCGGGAAGGTGACGATATCTTCGAGAATGGCGGCATCGACGATCCGGTCAACGAGGAACGTTATGCGGCGATGAACCTGCGTTTCCACACGCTGATCATCGAAGCCGGAGGCGGAAACCTGCTGCACCAACTCACCAGCCTTTTCGACCGGGTGCCGTTCGGCGCACCGGATTCGATCCGCTTCGACAACATCACCCGCAAGGAGCGGGCGCAGCATCTTCACTACGCGCACTGGCAGCACCATCACATGGTCTCGGCGCTGATCGCCCGCGACGGCGCCCGCGCCGAAAGCCTTTTTCGCGAGCATGGAGAAGGCGTGAAAATCAGCCTCGGCATCAGCAAGGGGCTTTTTGCGATCGACGGTTCGCGCATCCTGCCGATCTTCGACCTCGACAGTCCGGCGGGCCATATCAACGGCCTGATCCAAGACGAAAGCGAAGGCTAGGAACGCTTGCGGGCGCCGAAATAATTCCGCTTGGGATCCCAAAATGCCGATTTTGTTCGCGGATGGCGGCAATCCGGATCAAGTTTGTTTTTCTGCGCTGCACCAAATATCACCATATATTATGCAAACAGCGTAATTCTAATGGGCTGCCACGGCACTTTTGGCGACGAGGCTGAAATCTGGTATTGTATCCCAAAAATGATTGCTCTATGAATTGCTTCGACCGGGAGGAGGCCTCGATTTCCGCCGAGCCGTCGAGGCGAGGTTCGAGAACCGGGCTGTTGGGAGGAGATGGCGGGAGGAGACCGCTGACCCTCAATTGCATGAGACATCTTGAGACGATGCATATCGTATCCCGAACCGGCTTGGCTGGCGGGCGGCATGCAGGAGAGCAACCGAGGGAAGGTTAAGAAAATGCCGAAGAATCTGACCCAGATCCTGAAAGAGAAGGGCAATACTGTCGAGATGCTGCGCAATTCGCGCATCGGCATGTATATCTATCCGGTCGTCGCACCGGAGTTTTCGAACTGGCGCACCGAGCAGATGGCCTGGCGCCATTCGGCGGTCCTGTTCGACCAGTCCCACCACATGGACGAACTGATCGTCGAAGGCCCGGACGCGTCCAGGTTCCTGGAAAGCCTGGCGATCAACAGCTTTGCCAATTTCGGCGTCGACCGCGCCAAGCACTATGTTCCGGTGACGCCTGCCGGACACGTCATTGGCGACATGATCATCTTCCGCGAACGTGATGACAAGTTCGTGCTCGTCGGCCGTGCGCCGACCGCCAACTGGCTGCGCTACAACGCTTCGCTCGGCAAGCATGACGTCAAGCTTACCCACGACCCGCGTTCGCCTTCGCGCCCGGACGGCAAGGAAGTCAATCGCGTTCACTACCGCTTCCAGATCCAGGGCCCGGACGCTCCGAAGATCTTTGAAAAGATGAATGGCGGCCCGATCCCCGACATCAAGTTCTTCCATGTCGACTGGATCAATATCGGCTCCAAGAAGGTCCAGGCCCTGCGCCACGGCATGGCCGGTGCGCCCGGCCTTGAAGTCTGGGGACCTTATGCCGAAAAGGACGAAGTCCGCGAGATCATCGTCAAGGCCGCAAAGGATGCCGGCGTCGACCTCTATCTCGTCGGTGCGCGCGCCTATTCGACCAACACGCTGGAATCCGGCTGGATTCCGTCGCCGCTGCCGGGCATCTACACCGGCGCCGAACTGCAGGGCTATCGCGACTGGCTGACGGAAGACAGCTATGAAGCGACCGGTTCGATCGGCGGCAGCCTCGTCTCCGACAACATCGAAGACTACTACGTCAATCCGTACGAGCTCGGTTACGGCATCTACATCAAGTTTGACCACGACTTCGTCGGCCGCGAGGCGCTGGAAAAGATGAAGGGTCAGCCGCAGCGCAAGAAGGTCACCTTCGAGTGGAACGCGGAAGACGTGATGAAGGTCATCGCCTCGAACTTCGTCCCCGGCGGTGAGGCCTACAAGTGGATCGACCTGCCGCAGCCGAACTACGCATCTTCGAGCGCCGACAGGATCATGCATGGCGACAAGGTCGTCGGCATGTCGATGTTCAACGGCTACAGCTACAACGAACGCTGCATGCTGTCGCTCGGCATCGTCGATGCGGATGTCCAGGAAGGCGATGTCCTGACGCTGGTCTGGGGCGAACCGAACGGCGGCACGGGCAAGACCTCGATCGAAAAGGGCCACAAACAGGCCGAGATCCGCGTCCGCGTCTCGCCGACCCCCTATGCGGCCGAAGCCCGCGAAAACTATGCCGAAAGCTGGCGCACCAAGAAGGTCTGATATCCTCCCAGGATGTTGCATGAGAACGGCGCTTTCGGGCGCCGTTTTTCGTTTGGGGGGTCGCTTAGGATGCGCCGCCGCTGTGATGCTGACGGGGAGAACTTAGAACTCCCTCATTCCTGTGCTTGTCACAGGAATCCAGCCACCGCGCGTCTGCGCGGTGAAGAGAGTCCTTTGCGCTCAAAGACTTGAGCGCGCTGGATCCCTGTGACAAGCACAGGGATGAGGAGA
This sequence comes from Neorhizobium sp. 05N33, assembly GCF_056397445.1. Lineage (NCBI taxonomy): Bacteria > Pseudomonadati > Pseudomonadota > Alphaproteobacteria > Hyphomicrobiales > Rhizobiaceae > Neorhizobium > Neorhizobium sp. 05N33. The sequence continues at coordinate 209,626 of NZ_JBFTNK010000004.1, forward strand.
GCAACGGCATCGTCTCTCACCCCTGATCCCCCATCTTCCCCGGATTCATGATCCCTAGCGGATCGAGCGCGGCCTTGATCTTCTTCATCACATCCACCGCCTTGCCGTGTTCCTTGCGCATGAATTTCAGCTTGGCAATGCCGATACCGTGTTCGCCGCTCGCCGTGCCGCCGACGGCGAGCGCCCGTTCGACGACGCGGTCGGCCATCTCGTCGGCCTCCTTGAGATGCTCCGGATTGTTTGGATCGATCAGGTAGGCGGTGTGGAAATTGCCGTCGCCGACATGGCCGATGATCTGGCCCTTGAGCGACGAGGCGTCGATGTCGGCGCGGGCGGCCACGATGCTTTCGGCAAGCCGCGAGATCGGCACGCAGATATCGCCGGTATAAAGATCGTAGCCCGGAATGATCGCCTTGGTCGCCCAGTAGAGATCGTGGCGGGCCTGCCAGAGTTTGGCGCGCTCGTCGGCATCCGCGGTCCAGCGGAAGGAGATCGCGTCATGGCCCTTGGTGATCTCCTCGACCAGCTGCGCCTGTTCCTTCACCCAGGCCTCGGTGCCGTGGAACTCGAAAAACAGGGTGGGGGCGACCGGCAGGCCGAGCTTCGAATAACTGTTGGTCGAGGCGATCGCCACCTCGTCCAGGAATTCGACGCGGGCGACCGGGATGCCGTATTGCACCGCCTCGATCACCGCCTCGACGGCATTGGCGACCGTCGGGAAGGCGCAGATGGCGGACGAAACGGCCTCCGGGATCGGATGCAGGCGGACGGTGAGTTCGGTGATGACGCCGAGCGTGCCTTCCGAGCCGACGAAGAGATGCGTCAGGTCGTAGCCCGACGAGGATTTTCTGGCCCGCGAGCCGGTCTGGATCGCTTCGCCGTCGGGTGTCACCACCCGGAGAGCCAGCACGTTTTCGCGCATCGTGCCGTAGCGGACCGAAGTGGTGCCACTGCCGCGGGTCGACGCCATGCCGCCGATCGAGGCGTCCGCGCCCGGATCGACCGAGAACATCAGACCGGTTTCGCGCAAGTCGACATTGAGCTGCTTGCGGGTGACGCCGGGCTGGACGACGGCCAGCAGGTCTTCCGGCCGGATCTCGAGGATCCTGTTCATCTCGCGGGTATCGAGTGAAATGCCGCCGCGGATCGGGATCGTATGGCCTTCCATCGAGGACCCCGCGCCGAAGGGCACGACCGGTACGCCATGCGCAGCACAGGCAGAAACGATCGCCCGGACCTCTTCTTCGGTGCGCGGAAATACGACAGCATCGGGCAGGTGAGGGGCAAGCCGCGACGTATCGTGGCTGTGATGTTCGCGAACGGAGGTCGATGTTACCAGCCTGTCGCCAAGCAAGCCCTTGAGTTGCGCAATCGCCTTGCTGACCGGCGTAACGAGATCATCCATGTGTTTTTCCTCCCCAATGTCCTGATGATGATTTGGATATCCGTGTCCCGGCTCAATCCGGGCGTGCCGACCAAGAGCGATCGGGTCGAGCTTCCGAGAAGAGCCGGCGTTCCGCTACACGGGTTTGAACGCCTACGCCGCATCCCAATCGATCGGCCGACGGATCCTCGCGGCCGAACGTTTTCTCCCGTAGACCCGATCTCCCGGTTCCACTCCGCCGCCGCATTCCATCCTCCATGTATGCATGGCAGGCGCGTCGCGACATTCTAGACGGTTTGAAGCCGGGTTAAAGAGCCTGCGGGAAAAATCTCAGGCAGCCTGAGTTTTTGTATCCCAAAAGGAAATGGATGCTTGTCGTTCCGGCCCGGATGTGTTGAAATTCGGATGCTCGGGTAGGGGATGTCAGGAGGAGGACGTCACCTTGGGAGACCGGGCGTGGGAGAAAATCAGTGTATACACGACTGTTCAGCACAGTTGCGGCTGCCGTGGACACGGCAGGTTTGGTTTCGGCCGCGGAGATGGCGCAGCCTGATCTCCGCAGGTCCTTTGACGCATCGCTGGCAGGCGGGCTTTCCGCATCCGGCAGTTGCGTCCCTTCACGGAATTTCCGACGACCTCGTCAGTCCGCCAGCGAGCTAAGTCTCCACGCGGATTGACAGCGATATTCGCCGGCCGGAACGGGAAGGGAGCCCTCCGGTCTCTGATCTCAAAGGGAGGAGAAATACATGAAACTGAAGGCATTGCTCGCTTCGGCCTGCCTCGCGGCACTGGCCGCGTCCGCGCCGACCACTGCTGCTCAGGCCGCTGACGTCGAATTGACGCTGTCGCACTGGGTGCCCGCCACTCATGCGCTGCAGCCGGGTGGCATGGAAATCTGGGCGAAATCGATCAGCGACGCATCCAACGGCCGCATCAAGATCACCATCTATCCGGCCTCGCAGCTCGGAGCGGCTGCGGACCATTACGACATGGCGCGAGACGGCATCGTCGACATCGGTTTCATCAATCCGGGCTATCAGCCGGGCCGTTTCCCGATCATCGCGGCGGGCGAAATCCCGTTCCTGATCTCGAACGCCAAGGGCGGTTCGCGGGCGTTCGACGAGTGGTACACGCAATATGCCGCCAAGGAGATGAAGGACGTCCAGTTCTGCATGGCGATCGTCCATGATCCGGGCACGCTGCATGGGACCAAGGGGCCGATCGAGGTTCCGACCGATCTCAAGGGCAAGAACATCCGCCCCGCGCATGCCACCATGGCGCGGCTGGTCAATTCGCTGGGCGCGGCCTCCGTTCAGGTGCCGGCCGGCGACATGCGCGAACTGATCTCCAAGGGCGCCGCCGACATGACGGCGTCGCCGTGGAACTCGATCTACACCTTCGGCCTGCAGGACGTCACCAAGCATCACCTCGATCTGCCCTTCTATGTGACGACCTTCGCCTTCGTGATGAACAAGGCCAAGATCGACAGCCTGTCGCCTGCCGATCGCAAGGTGATCAACGACCACTGCACGCCGGATTGGGCGGAGAAGATGGCGTCCAAATGGGCGGATGCGGAAGCCGCCGGCCGCCAGAAGATGATCGATGCCGGCGGCCACACCATGTACAAGCCGACGCCTGACGAGGTCGGCCTCTGGAAGAAGGCGACAGCCTCGCTGCAGGGCGAATGGGAAGCCTCCGCGACCAAGGCCGGTGTCGACGCCAAGGCTGCCTGGGCAGGCCTCGGCGAGACGCTGAAGAAGTACAATGCCGACGTGAAGTGAGGATTTCTTAAGCGTCGAACCGGGCGGGCGCTTCGGCGTCTGCCCTTCCTGCCATCCGAATTTCGAGCTCAGACATGACCCGATATCTCGAGCGCTTCACCGAAGCAGTCGATATGATCGCCGGCCTTCTCTTAGGCCTGTGCACGATCCTGATCGTCGTCTCCACCATCGGCCGCTATATCTTTTCCTGGGCGGTCCCCGACAGTTTCGACCTGTCCCGTTACCTGATCGGCGCCTGCATGATGTGGGGTTTTGCCTCGATCGGTTATCGCGGCGGCCATATCGCCGTCGATCTGCTCTATGAGCCGCTCGGGTCGAAGGGGCGCCGGGTCCTCGATTTTATCGCCTGGAGCACGCTGCTCGCCTTCACGGCCATGCTCGCGTATATGATGTTTTTCCGCCTGACGAGCGCCTATAACAGCCAGGAAACGACCTTCGACCTGCGCATTCCAGTCTGGCCGCTGATCGGCCTGATCTGGCTCGGCTGCGCCTCGGCCGTCATCACTACCGCCGTCGTGCCCTTCCTGCGGCGCGAGGCCGAGGAACCCAATCCGCTCGAGGGGCATGGCGTATGAACACCGCTGATCTCGTTGCTATTGGCGGCTTCGTCGCCATGTTCGTCTTGATGGGGCTGCGCGTGCCGCTCGGTGTGTCGATGGGCCTCGTCGGCGTCTTCGGCTTTGCGGCGATGCGCGGCCTCTCGCCGGCGCTCAATCTTTTAACCACCTCGCCGATCCGGGTCATTACCGACTTCAACCTGACGCTGGTGCCGTTCTTCATCCTGATGGGTGTGTTCGCCACCAATTCCGGCATGTCCCGGGAATTGTTCAGGACCGGCAATGCCTGGCTCGGACAGTTCCGCGGCGGGCTGGCGCTCTCGACGATCGCGGCCTGTGCCGGATTTGCCGCGATCTGCGGCAGTTCGATCGCGACTGCCGCCACTATGACCCGCGTGGCGCTTCCGGAAATGCGCAAGGCCGGTTATGCCGATGCCACCTCCACCGGCGTCATCGCCGCCGGCGGCACGCTCGGCATTCTTATCCCGCCCTCGGTGATGATGGTCGTCTATGCATTCCTCACCGAGACGGATGTCGGCCAGTTGCTGATGGCCGGCGTCGTGCCCGGCATTCTGGCGACGCTGATGTACATGGCGACCGTGCTGATCGCCCATGGTAAGCGCCTGCCGCCCGGCACCAAGTTCGATCTGAGGGAAGCTCTGACCTCCCTTCGGGACGTCTGGGCGGTGCTGGTCCTGTTCCTCGCCGTCATCGGCGTCATCTATCTGGGCGTCGCGACGGCCACGGAAGCAGCGGCGGTCGGGGCGATGCTGACGATGATCATCGGCATCCTGCGCGGACGGCTGGGTTTGAAGCTGATCATGCAGAGCCTCGTCGAGTCGCTCCGCACCTCCGTGTCGCTGTTCAGCGTGCTGATCGGCGCCATCCTGTTCGGTTATTTCCTGGCGATCACCCAGTCGCCGCAGAAGCTGACGGCCTTCCTGGTCGGCATGGATCTCGGCCCCTACGGCACGCTGACGCTGATCCTGGTGATCTTTTTCATCGCCGGCGCTCTCATGGACGAGATGGCGATGATCATCCTGCTTGTACCGATCGTCTTTCCGGTCATCACCCATCTCGGTTTCGACCCGATCTGGTTCGGCGTCATCATCGTGGTCTCCTGCGAACTCGGGATGATCACCCCGCCGGTCGGGATCAACGTCTTCGTCATCAACTCGATCGCCAAGGACGTGAAGATCACCACGATCTATGGAGGGGTGATGCCGTTCATCCTGACGGACATCATTCGACTCATCCTGCTCGTTCTCTTCCCGGCGATCGCGCTGTGGCTGCCGACGACGATGCGATAGGAGGATAGGATGAAGGCTCCGGGTCTGAGACGACTTTGCGAAATCCGCGCCGAGCTCGGCGCACCGATCGAGAAGGGAGGCGGTCCGGGCGGCCGCTGGCGGATCATCCCGATCATCGGCGGCGTGGTCGAGGGGGAGCGCCTTTCCCGGCGCGTCCTCAATCTCGGCGCGGACTGGCAGAGCGTCTATGACGCCGGTTATGCGGAACTCGACACGCGCTACGTGATCGAGACCCATGACGGAGCGATGATCGACATCCGCAATTTCGGTTTCCGGCATGGACCGCCGGAGGTGCTGGCGAAGCTTGCGGCGGGCGAGACGGTCGATCCGGCGCTCTATTACATGCGCACCAGCCCGCGCCTGCAGACCGGCGATCCAAGATACGCCTGGCTCAACCACACCATGTTCATCGGCACCGGCGAGCGTTTGGCAAACGCGGTCAGGATCGGGGTTTTCGAAGTGCTCTGATCCACCAGACATTTCGAAACAAGAAGGCCGCCGGATCATGAACCCGGCGGCCTTTCTGTTTGGCTTTTTGGCATCAGGCCATGTGGATCGTCTTGACCTCGAAGTAGTTTTCGAGGCCTTCCGGACCGCCTTCGCGGCCGATGCCCGACTGCTTGAAGCCGCCGAACGGGTGATGGATGTCGACGATCATGCCGTTGACGGTGACGCTGCCGGTGCGCATGCGGCGGGCAAAGGCATAGCCACGCTCCGGATCGGAGGTGAACACCGCGCCGGACAGGCCGTAGGTGCTGTCGTTGGCAATCTTTGCCGCTTCGTCATCGTCCTTGTAGCTGATGATCGACACGACCGGTCCGAAGATTTCCTCCTGGGCGATCTTCATGTCCATCGTCACGTCGGTGAAGACGGTCGGCTCGATGAAGTAACCGCGGTCGAGACCGGCCGGACGGCCGCCGCCGCAGGCAACCGTCGCACCGCCTGCGCGGCCGGCAGCGATATACCCTTCGACGCGGGCAAGCTGGCGGGCCATGGTGAGCGGGCCCATCTGGGTGGTTGGATCAGATGGATCGCCGACCTTGATGCTCTTCACCGCGCCGACATAGAGGTCGATGAATTCCTGCTTGCGGGATTCCGGCACCAGAATGCGGGTCAGCGAGAAGCAGACCTGACCGGTGATCGGCATGGAATAGACCATCAGCGCCGGCAGCGCCTTTGCGAAGTCGGCGTCGTCGAGAAGCACGGCTGCGGACTTGCCGCCGAGTTCGAGGCTGACGCGGGTCAGGCGGTCGGCGCAGGCGGCAGCGATCGTCTTGCCGGCAATCGTCGAACCGGTAAACGACACCTTGTCGATGCCCTTGTGGCGCACGAGATAATCGCCGCCTTCGCGGCCGGCCGGCACCAGGTTGAAGACGCCCTTCGGAATGCCTGCCTGCTCGATGCATTCGGCGAGCAGATAGGCGTCCAGCGGAGTTTCCGGTGAGGGCTTGGCGACAATCGTGCAGCCGGCGGCAAGCGCTGCCGAGACCTTGTAGTTCAAGAGCACCATCGGCGCGTTCCACGGGGTGATCGCCGCGCAGACGCCGACTGGCTCGCGCACCACGCGGACTTCGCCGCCATCGGCACGCTTGCGCTGATCGACGAACTCGTCGTTCTCGATCAGGCCGGCATAATAGTTGTAGAGGCCCGGGTTCTGGCCGACCAGCTTCTTGGTCAGGAAGATCGGCGCGCCGACCTGGGTCGTCCAGGCATTGGCGATCTCGTCGAGGCGGGCGGTCAGGAGGTCGGCGACCTTGCGCAGGTAACCGGCGCGTTCCTTGAAGGTCATGCGCGGCCAGGGGCCATTGTCGAAGGCGTCGCGGGCGGCTACTACGGCCTTGTCGATATCGGCATTGCTGGCTTCCGGGTAGCTCATCAGCACTTCCTCGGTCACCGGCGAGATGACGTCGAGCTTGTTGGTGCCGAGCGGGGCTACCCATTCACCGCCGATGAAGAACTTTTCGGGGGTTTTCAGAACCTGTTCGTTTCTGACAGCGACATTCATTTCAGTCTCCTCCTCTGATAGAATGATTTCCAAAAGCCGCGGCCCCTTCATCTTGAGAAGATCCCGCAGGCATGACGACAATTCCTCGCCCTTTTCGCAGCGGACAGCCTTGCAGCCCTGCGCCTCGGCGATCTGCACAAAATCCATGTGGCGGATATCGACGCCGTCGATGCGGCCGGAGCCGCTCCGCTCGGCAATCGCCTTCAGGACCTTGTAGCCGCCATTGTTGAGGATGACGATCATCAGATCGGCATCGTATTCGACGGCAGACCAGATCGACTGGATGGAATAGAGGCTCGATCCGTCGCCGATGACGGCGATGACCGGCTGTTCCGGCTTGGTGAGGGCAGCGCCGACCGAGCCGGGCAGGGCATAACCAAGGCCGCCGCTGGCCGTCGCGAAAAAGCCGCCGGGCCGCTCGATGGGCAAGAAATCGTGCAGCGCGTCGCGAGCGCCTGGGGCTTCCTCGAAGACGATGCTCTCAGGCGAACGGACGCCTGCCAGTGTCTGGTAGAAAAATTCCTGGGTGATGCCCTTCGGTGTTTTCAGGCGCGGAATGGTGCGGGCCGGGCCGTCGGTACGCGGCGCACGGCAGCGCAGGCGGTAGACGAGGCTTTCGGTCGCGGCGCGCAGGTTCGAGACCATGGCGTTGCCGACGATAGCGCTCGCCGCCTGGGCGGGATCGTCGGTGATCAGCCATAATTCGGCACCTGCCGGGATATCCGGGCCGGAGCCGGCGAAATGGTAGGTGAAGGCCGGCGCGCCAAGCACCAGCACAAGATCGGCGCCATGCAGGCAATTGGCGAGCTTCGGCTGGAAAGCCGGCAGGAAACCGGCAAACAGCGGATGGCGCTCCGGAAAACTGCAGCGCGAAGACAGCGGGCTCACCCAGACCTTCGCCTGCAGGATTTCCGCAAGCCGCACCGTGGCGTCCCAGGCATTGTCGAGATCGACGCCGGGGCCGACGACGAGCACCGGCTCGCGGGCTTCGTTCAGCCGGCGGGCGAGATCGTCAATTGCGGAGGCGGGCGCGCTGATCACCGTTTCCACATCGCGAATGGCGATCGGGGCTGCCTGTGCCTGCCAGTCGCTCAACGGAACCGATACCATGACCGGGCCGCGCGGCGCCTGCATCGCCATGTAATAAGCACGTGCGATTGCCGCCGGCACGTCTTCGGCGCGGGCAGGCTCACAGGCCCATTTCACATAGGGTTTGGGAAACTCCGTCGGGCTTTCCGCAAACAGGAACGGATCATTCGGCAGCAGTTCGCGGCTCTGCTGGCCGGTGGTGATGATAAGAGGCGCGCGGTTGCGATAGGCCGTGTAGATATTGCCGAGCGCATGGCCGAGGCCGGCGGCCGAATGCAGGTTTACGAATGCCGGCTTGCGGCTCACCTGCGCATAGGCGTCCGCCATCGCGACGACGATCGATTCCTGCAGGCCGAGCACATAAGAGAAATCTTCCGGCACGTTGACGAACATCGGCAGTTCGGTCGATCCCGGATTGCCGAAAATCCGATTGATGCCCTTCTGTCTCAGAAAATCGAAAACTGCCTCGCTTACTGTCTGTCCACGCAGCTTGGTGCTGCCGGATAGGAAATCCAGCGACATCTTGTTCATAGCTTCGAGGCCTCCTCCCGGCCTTCGGGGTTCACACCCCGAGCGCGTATGTTAGCGAGCGGAAGTGTTGCAGATAGCGCCCTGTCTTGGAATTGAAGAATTTCCAATAATCCATTACATCAAGGCATGACTTTGGATGTGCGGTCGGCTCAAATCGTTCTCGAATGCGCGCGGCGCGGCAGCCTCGGCGCGGCGGCGACCGCGTTGAACATGACCCAGCCCGCGATCACCCGCATGCTGAAGCGGCTGGAGGACAGCTACGGCGTGCCCCTGTTCGAGCGGACGACCCGCGGCGTGGTGCCGACCGTATTCGGCGATGCGCTGCTGCCCTATGCCAAGCTGGTCGTTTCCGAGATCGGCAATGCGACCGACGTCATCCAGCAGATGCGGGGCGCCAGCCGCGGCGTGGTGCGGATCGGTGGCGTGGCGAGCGTCGTCGGCGGTTTCATCATCGCCGTCATCGGCGAGATGCGCAAACAGCATCCCGAGGTGCAGTACCAGGTCATCGAGGACCTGGAGGACCGGGTGCTGGAAGGGCTGAAGGGCGGCACGATCGACATCGCGATTTCACCGGAGCCCTATCTCGACGACGACATCATCATGGCGACGCCTGATATCATGCATGATACGGTCTCGGTCTTTGCGAGGTCCGATCATCCGATCATCAAACGGGAGCACGTGACGCTCGCGGAAGCGGCCGGGTTCGACTGGGCGATGCCGCCGCCCGGGACGCCGACGGTCAGGGAATGGCAAAGGCGGTTCCACGACAACGCGCTGGAACCGAACGCGCCGTCGATCATCTCTCGCTCGGTGCCGGTCCTGAAGGCGGCGGTGCTTTCGGAAATGCTCTGCTGCTGGATGCCGCTGCCCCTGGTGCGCGAGGAAGTGGAACGGGGAAATATGGCGCGCGTCAACGTGCCCGAACTCGACTGGCAGCGGACGTTTCGCGTCTACCGCCGCAAGAAGGGCCTGATGACGCCGCCGACGGTCAACCTGCTCCAATGCATCCGCCGCATCAGCGAGACCTGGACGATGTAACGCAGAATGGCTGGGGCTATTTCTGCTTGGGGAAGGCGTTCCCAGATCAAGCTGTCTTGCCGACCCGCGGCAGCGATGCGAACTCCTTGAGATAGGCCCGCCAGCCGCCGAAGGCGGTGATGTCGAGTGCGCCCTGAAGCGCGAACGGTTCGGCCAGAAACCCCTTGGCCGAGGTGCCGTCCGACAGGGTAACGGTGCCGATGCCGAGCGGCGGTGGGATCGCCGCGACGAACAGGCCGAAGGCTGCCGGCGTCAGTTTCCAAACTTCGACCTCAATTTCTCCACCTTCGCCTTCGGCGACGCGCACCATGCCGGGTTTCGGCGGTACTGTTCCGGCAAGCGCGTAAAGCCTGTAGGCGGCGGAGGTTTTCGCGACGCGGGAGAAGGTGCCGTCGAGATCGGTCAGCTGATGGTTGAGCGGCATGCCGGAAAGGTGCGCACCGACCACGATGACGTCGATCAGGTCGTCGCTTGCGACGACTGCGGGCGTTTCGGATGGCGCGGGAAGCGGCCAGCCAGTGGCGCCGAGGGTGAGCCCGCTCGCCTGGTGGAGGTCACGGGCCAGTGACGCGGTGAGTCCGTCGCGGCCGAAGGGGGCGAGCAGCGTGACGCTTGCCGGCAAGCCATCGGCACGGGTGCCGGTCGGCACGGCGATGCCGCACATGTCGAGCAGATTGACGAAGTTGGTATAGGTGCCGAGCCGCGAGTTTTCCCGGATCGGCTCCGCTTCCAGATCGGTAACCGTGTAGTGGGTCGGCGCGGTCGGCACGCAGAAGACATCGACGGAGGCGATCAGCGGCGCCAGTGTCTTCTTGAGCGCCTGCAGCGCATAAAAGCCCTTGAAGGCGTCGGCTGCGGAGAGCGATTTGGCGCCGCCATAGATTTTTCGCGTTACCGGGTGGAAACTTGCTTCCATCGTGTCGAAGAAGGGTTTCACAGCGGCGTAACGCTCCGCCACCCAAGCACCTTCATAGAGAAGATTGGCGACCTTGTAGAACTCGCCGAACGGCACTTCGACGATGCGGTGTCCGAGCCTTGCCAGCATCGCCAAGGCGTCGCCATAGGCGGCCTCCATCACGGTATCGCCGAAGAACTGCAGGTCTGCTTTGGCCGGCACGCCGATCGTCAGCACAGGCGCCGCAGAACCGAACCCGGTTGCCGGCACGACTTTCGAATAGGCGTCCGCCTCGTCGTATTTGGCAGCGACAGAGAAGACCTTCCAGGCGTCGTCCGCAGTCAGCGCGAAGATCGAGACGCAGTCGAGCGTGCGGCAGGCGGGAATGACGCCTGTGGTCGACAGTGCGCCGACGCTCGGCTTCAGTCCGACGATATTGTTGAGGCCGGCCGGGATGCGCCCCGAACCGGCGGTATCGGTGCCAAGCGCGAAGCTGACAATGCCTTGCGCGGTGGCGACCGCAGAGCCGGATGAGGATCCGCCCGGTACCAGCTTCGAGTCGATGGCGTTCCTCGGGATCGGATAGGGCGAGCGGACGCCGACAAGGCCGGTCGCGAACTGGTCGAGATTGGTCTTGCCGATGACAAAAGCGCCGGCTGCCTTGAGCAGGCCGACCACGGTCGCGTCTCTTTCGGGCAGATAGGCATAGTCGGGGCAGGCGGCGGTGGTCGGCATGCCGGCGACGTCGATATTGTCCTTCACCGCGAAGGGAATGCCGAACAGCGGTTTTTCGGGATCGAAGGCGCCGAGTTTGTCGGCTTCCGCAAGGACGGCGTTTTTGTCGGCCAGATGGATGAAGATGCCGGGATCATCGACCTCGGCGATCCGCGCAAAAACGGCTTCGACGACTTCCGCGACACTGCCGCCATTCTGGTAGAATGCGTGAAGCGAGGCGATGTCGAAGGCTGGTGTCTTTTCCGGCAAGCTCATGCCATTTCCTCTTCCAATATTGTCACCGGCCGGTCCCACTGGATCAGCACGACGCAGCCGGTATCGCTCCAGACGGAGTGTTCGGTGCCTGGCGCATTGACGATATAGCTGCCGCGGCCGTAATCCCCGGCCTCGTCGGATTGCACGCCCTCGAGCACCAGGATGGTTTCGAGGCCCTCATGGCGGTGGCGGGGAACGCCGGCGCCGGCCTCGTATTTCAGCAGCGCCACACCCGGCTGGTCGCCCTCGAAGGGGCGGATCCAGTGGATGGTGACCTCGTCGCGGAAGGGCTCGAATTGCAAGTCTTTCCAGCCGCCTAACGTCAATAGCTCGCGAGTTGATTCAGGCATTGTTTTCCCCTCTGGCGCGATCCCGTCCAGAATGTCGTCGACATGAGCGGTCCAGCCGACGATCGCGCCCTGAGCGCGGATCATGGCGATGGCCGCCGCCTTGAATTCCGGAAAATAGCTCTCTGTCGCCTCTTCGGCGAGCAGGCATTCGTAACCGCGATCGTTCGCCTCGCGCATCGTCGTCTGGACGCAGACTTCCGTCGTCACGCCGGCGAAGACGAGCTGAGTGATGCCCTTCTCCTTCAGCACGTCACCCAAGTCAGTGGCGTAGAAGGCGCCCTTGCCGGGTTTTTCGATCACCACTTCGCCGTCGATCGGCGCGAGTTCGGAAATGATCGCCGTGCCGGGTTCTCCGGAAATCAGCACACGACCCATAGGGCCGACATCGCCAATCCTCAAGGACGGGTTGCCGCGGTCGCGCTTGGCGGGCGGGAGATCGGAAAGATCCGGCTTGTGGCATTCCATCGTATGGATGACCGGCAGGCCGGCATCGCGAAAACCCTGGATGAGGCGTTTGACGTCCGGCACGATCCTGGTGATGCGCCCGACATCGTTGCCGAGGCTGGCGCCAAAACCGCCAGGCTCGGCGAAATCGCGCTGCATGTCGATGACGATGAGCGCCAGTTCCTTGGGTTTCGCCGGGAAGGCAAAGGGTTCTGCCTTGATCTCCATCAGTGATGCCCCGCCATATGGGCGCCGATGACGCCGATATCGGCGGCGCGGATCGGTGTTTCGTAGACCAGCTTGCCTTCCGAGATCACCATGATGCGGTCCGACATTTCCAGCAGCTCGTCGAGATCTTCGGAAAGCAGCAGCACAGCGGTGCCTGAGTTGCGGGCGCGCATGATGCGGGCGCGGATTTCCGCGACGGCTGAGAAATCCAGGCCGAAGCACGGATTGGAGACAATCAGCAGGTCGACATCGCCAGTCAGCTCGCGCGCGAGCACCGCGCGCTGCACGTTGCCGCCGGACAGCGCCGCGATCGGCGATGAGGACGAGGCGGTCTTGACCTTGAAATCCGAGATCAGCGACGAGGCGCGTTTCTTCATCTCGCCCTTGTTCAGCCAGATCGCATCCTTGCCGTCGCCCTTCAGGTCGAAGGTGCGGAAGGCGAGATTTTCGCTGACCGTCATTTTTGGCGCACAGGCGTTCTGTAGCGGCTCTTCGGGGATGAAGCGGACATTGTTCTTGCGGGTCTCGGGCCGGGTGGCGCCATAGGTCTCGCCGTTGACTGTCACGGTGCCCCTGTCGGTCGGGCGCTGGCCGGCGAGGATTTCGGTGAGTTCCTTCTGGCCATTGCCGGAAATGCCGGCGATGCCGACGATCTCGCCGGATCGGACCGTCAGGTTGTCGATCTCGATCGTCTTCAGCCCGGAGCGGTCCGGTGCCTTGACCTGTTCGACCTTCAATACCGATTTCGCAGCCTCGGGCACCGGCAGGCGGCTGTCGAGTTCTGCAAGCTTGACGTCGCCGATCATCATTCCCGCCATGTCGGAGGTGGAGAGTTCGCTGACCTTGCCGGTGCCGACCAGCTTGCCGCGACGCAGGATCGACACCGCATCGGCAAACTTCGTCACCTCGTGGAATTTGTGGCTGATCATCAGCACCGTCAGTTCGCCGCGCTCGGTCATGCCGCGCACGATGCCAAGCATCTCGTCGGCTTCGGCCGGCGTCAGCACCGAGGTCGGTTCGTCGAGCACGAGGAAGGAACGGCCGAGATAGAGCTGCTTGACGATCTCCAGCTTCTGCTTTTCGCCGGCCGCGAGCTCGCTCACCGGCCGTTCGAGCGGGATCTGGAACGGCATGCGCTCCATGAAGGCGGCAAGATCCTTGCGCTCCTTCGCCCAGTTGATCACCGAGGGCACGGAGGTGCGGCTGATCACCAGGTTTTCGGCGCCGGTCAGCGAGGGGACGAGCGTAAAATGCTGGTAGACCATGCCGAGCCCGTAGGTCGCGGCATCCTTGGGCGAGGCGACCGAGACTTCACGGCTGTCGACCGAGAGCGAGCCCGATGTCGCGTGGTAGAAGCCCATGATGCATTTGACGAGCGTCGACTTGCCGGCGCCGTTTTCGCCGAGCAGAGCATGGAACGAACCGGCGGGCACGCTGATCGAGACGTTGTCGAGCGCGGTGAACGAGCCGAAGCGCATGGTCATGCCGAGCGTTTCGATGCCGACGGCCTTGCCTGTCTGCGGGAGCGGGGTATCGCGAACGATGCTCACTTCAAGTCTCCTTTTCGACGATGATAGCGACGGGGCCGCCGCCGGGTGGTCCCTGGTGCTCGGCGCCGCCCGAGACGTAGAGGTCGGTGATGCCGAAAACGCCGGCGAGAACGCCGCCGACGAAAGCGCGGGCGTGGCGCGTGCCGGAAATGTCGGAATCGTCCAGCATCGTATGGCGTTTGCCGCCGACCCTGCCGGAAGGGTCCGGCTCGGCCTTGGCGAGAACCGCTGCAAGCCGGCTGTTTTCCGGCAGGCGTTCACGCGCCCGGCGGACTGAACGTGCGTCGATCGCGTTTTCCATGACCGCATGATCGATCGCGAACGGGCCGGACCACCGGGAGCTCATGCCGAGGACGATGATCTCGTGGTCGGTCAGCTCGACACCGGCCGATGTCGAGGCGCAGTTCGAGAAGAGGTCAAAACGGATACCGATATCGGCATCGGCGATTTCCGCTTCGTCGACTTCGCCGAGCGCCACCGCGACGCCGAGCGCGGAGGCGCCGCGCGACAGGCCCATCGACTTCAGCGTGTCGCGGGTCGCGACGGTGGCGCCCGCAGCCTCCGCCTCGGAGATCCGGCGCGACGTCAGCAGCGGGCATTTGATCTGGACGAAATGCACATCCGCCGGGTCGTCGATACCGGCATCCCGCATCGCCGCCCTGACCCCGTCGGCGACGAGCAGAACCTGTTGCCGGCGTCCGAGATGATGGGTGGGCAGAACGGGTGTGCGGGAGGCACCGATTGCGAGCGCTCGTTCGCCGGGCGCTTCCACAGTTTCGCGGGTGAAGATCGTCCAGTGCGGCGACAGCGCGCCTTCGGTTCCACCCGACATGACGGTCGGAATCCCATCGACACCATGCCTGTGAAACAGGTCCTCGAAGCTGCGGGTCGCGTATCCACGGCTGAAATCGTTGACGCAGCCGTTGCCTTCGGTCTTGCCGAGCACCGCTACGACGTTCTTCGCCGCAAGGCCGCCCGCAAACAGCGCCTCGACGCCGGCGACATCGTCCGGGCCGTCGGCGGGTATGCGATAAACGTGGGCGCGCAGCGAAGGCATCAGGGCAGGGCCTTCACGAGTGCTTCGGAATTGGAGACGGCACCGAACACGCCGCCCTGCATCTTGACCATCTTGATGGCAGCGAGGTGATTTCCGTAGTCGGTGGCGCCGCAGCAGTCCTCGAGCATCAGGCATTCGAAACCGCGGTCGTTCGCCTCGCGCATCGTCGTCGAGACACAGACATCGGTGGTGATGCCGGTCAGCACGATGTTTTCGATGCGCTTCTGGTTGAGGATGAGTTCCAGGTCGGTGGCGCAGAAGGAGCCCTTGCCCGGCTTGTCGATGATCACTTCGCCTTCGATCGGGTAGAGTTCCGGGATGATGTCCCAGCCGGGCTCGCCCCTCGTCAGGATGCGGCCGCAGGGGCCCGGATCGCCGATGCCGGCGCCGATGCGTTGCGAGCGCCAGCGCTTGTTGGCGGGCAGGTCGGCGAGGTCGGGCCTGTGGCCTTCGCGGGTGTGGATGATGTGGTAGCCTTTTGCGCGCATGGCGGCGAGGACGCGCTTGATCGGCTCGATCGGCGCCTGGACCAGGGCTAAGTCGTAACCCATGTGGTCGACATAACCGCCCTTGCCGCAGAAATCGGTCTGCATGTCGATGATGATAAGCGCGGTGTTCTGAGGTCTCAGGTCGCCGTTATAGGGCCAGGCATAGGGATCGGCGTCGATATAGCTGAGTGTCTGGCCAGCCAGTGCGGCGGGGGAAAGGCTGTTCATCGGGTCTCTCCAATTCGGTTTGCGGCCTATTTCGTCAACGACAACGCGCCTGGCGCACCGGCAAGCGAGCGGGTGGGCGACGAGGTCGCGATCAGGATGATGAGGGTGAGCACGTAGGGTGCAGCGTAAAACAGGTAATAGCCTTGCGTCACGCCGACGGATTGCAGGGCGGGCCCGAGCGCGCCGGCACCGCCGAACAGCAGGGCGGCGAGGAAACAGCCGATCGGGTTCCAGCGGGCGAAGATCACCAGCGCCACCGCCATCAGGCCTTGTCCGGAGGAAATGCCCTCGTTCCACGACCCGGGATAATAGAGCGACAGATAGGCGCCGCCGATCGCCGCCAGCGAACCGCCGGCGGCAGTCGCCAGCAGCCGCACCCGGTCAGGGCTGATGCCCATGGCGCGGGCCGCATCGGTGCTGTCGCCGACGACGCGCAGGATCAAGCCGATACGGGTATTCTTGAACGCCCAGAACAGGAACAGGGCCAGCGCCGCCCCGATGAAGAACAGCACGTTGATGTTGAGCGCCGCCTGAACCTGCGGCACCGCCGACCAGGTTCCGAGCGGGATGGAGGGCAGTTTCGGCGCCACCGGCTGGATGAAGGATTTGCCGAGGAAGAAGGCCAAGCCCAGGCCGAACTGCATCATCGCGATGCCGATGGCGATGTCGTTGACCTTGGGCCATTTGCAGATCCAGCCGTGGATCGTGCCGAACAGGGCACCGGTCGCCATCGCCGCCAGCACGCCTAATGTCGGCGAGCCGGTCATCACCGCCACCGCATAGGCTGTCATGGCACCGAAGACGAGCGTGCCTTCAAGCCCGAGATTGATCCGGCCGGAGCGCTCGGTGATCGTCTCTCCGAGCGAGACGAAGATGAAGGGGGTGGAGACGCGGATGGCGCCTGCGAAGATCGCCAGGGGCACGCCCCAGAGGCCGATACCTGTGTCTTCCATCGGTCAGCTCCTTTTCCAGAGGTCGGGATTGAAGATCTTGAAGCGGCCGTAAAAGGTCTCGCAGAAGAGGATGACGATGAAGAGCGTACCCTGCAGCACCAGAACCGTCGCATCGGGCAAGCCCATGCGCCGCTGGATCAGGCCGCCCGAGGCGGAGATGCCGCCGAGCAGGATGGCAACCGGAATGATCGCCAGCGGATTGTGCCGCGCCAGGAAGGCGACGAGGATGCCGGTATATCCGTAGCCGGCGGCCAGCGAGGCGTTGGCGCTGCCCTGGACCGCAGCGACTTCGATCATGCCCGCCAAGCCTGCGAAACCGCCGGCAATCGCGGTGAAGCCGACGATCAGCTTGCCGACCGGCAGGCCTTGTATCTGCGCCGCGCGGACATTGCCGCCGGCGATGCGGGCCGCAAAACCGTAGCTGGTGATCTCGATCAGAACCCAGGAGAGGATGCAGGCGACGACGCCGATGACGAGGCCCCAGTGGACATCCATGCCGGGGATCTGGCCGAGCATGTAGTCCTTCGGCAGAGGTTTGGTGGACGGCTTGTTGAGGCTCGCCGGATCGCGCAGCAGCCCTTCGACGAACTGGTTCATCAGGGCGATGGCGATATAGGCCAGAAGCAGCGAGGAGATCGTTTCGTTGACGCCGCGATAGTGGCGGAGGAGGCCGGCAAAGCCGATCCAGATGCCGCCGACGACCATGGCGGCAAAGCCCATGAAGACGAAGAGCACGATCGGCGGCACGATGCCGACGAAGGGCATGGCGCTGGCCGCCGCGGCGACGCCGCCGAGGACGACCGCGCCTTCCGCGCCGATGATGACGAGGCCGAGGCGTGCCGGCAGCGCCACGCAGAGTGCGGTCAGCAGCAGCGGTGCGGCGCGGGAAAGGCTGTTCTGGATCGAGAACCAGCTTCCGAAACCGCCCGTGTACATGAGCTGGAAGAGGGTGAGCGGCGACTTGCCGACCGCCAGGATGAAGAGGGAGAAAAGCGCCAGGCCGATCAGGATCGCCACAAGCCCGATCGCCACGGGCTCAGCCCGTCGCGCCAGCCATTCGAGGAGGGGGCGCAGCGAAGCTCCGTTCCCCGTTGCTATCGATAGTCCCGGATCGTTCGCTTCGACCGTCATGGCGCTTCTCCTTCACCTCGAGATCAGGACGTGGACCCGACGACGCCCTCGACCAAATAGCCCATGCTTTCGAGCTCGATCGCGTCCTCGGCGAAGGCGGTGCCGGCGGTGACGACGACATTGCCCTTGTTGTCCTTGATCGGGCCCTTGAAGACCGAGAACTTGCCGGACATGATCTCGGCAAGCGTCGCCTCGAACTTCTTGCGGCCTTCGGCCGAGACAGCCGGTCCGAGCGGGCTCATCTTGACGAAGCCATCCTTCAGGCCGCCGCGGACGAAATTGCCGAGCTTGCCGCCGCTCTGGGCCGCCTTGATGAAGTTGGTATAAACATTACCCCAGGCCCATTCGGCACCGGTCAGGTACTTGTCCTTGGCAAGCGCGCTCTGGTCGGCATGGTAGCCGCAGACGAAGGCGCCGCGACGGGCGGCGGTTTCGACGACGACCTTCGGGCTGTCCACATGGCAGGTGATGACGTCGGCGCCCTGGTCGACGAGCGCGTTGGTGGCTTCGGCTTCCTTGACGGCGAGCGACCATTCGCCGGTGAAGATCACCTGGCAGGTGATCGTCGGATCGACCGAGCGGGCGCCGAGCAGGAAGGAATTGATGTTCTGGACGACCTGCGGGATGGGCTTCGCTGCAACAAAACCGATCTTCTTGCTCTTGGTCGCGTAAGCCGCGGCAATGCCGTTCAAATACTGGCCCTGGCCGATATAGCCGAAATAGGAGCCGGTATTCATCGGGTTCTTGCCCTCCTGCCAGAGGCCGCCGCAATGGCGGAACTGCATCTTCGGATATTTAGCAGCCATGGCCAGCATGTGGGGGTCGAAATAACCGAAGGAGGTCGGGAAGAGCAGAGTGGCGCCGTCGAGGTTGATCATCGACTCCATGGTCTTCTGGACGTCGACGGTTTCCGGAACGTTTTCCTCTTCGACGAGCGTGATCCCCGGCATCTTCTTGATGACGGCCGCACCCTCGGCATGCGCCTGGTTGTAACCATAGTCGTCCTTGGGGCCGACATAGATGAAGCCGATGGTGAGCGCGGTCTGCGCCATGGCCTGCGAGCCGAACAGGCCGGGCACGGTGCCGGCGGCCAGGCCGGCAGCGGAAGCCTGGAGAAAGTTGCGGCGGTTCATGGGAAGGAGTTTGGTCATCGGCATGCTCCTTGCGGCTCTGGGCCGGTTTCGAACGGGTACGGTAAAGTGCATGCAATGTGCGTGCCAGAACTCAAGCCACTGTTGCTAAACGGAAATTTTGCGACCCAAAAACCCTGCAACAAAAAGTGCATACAGATTCATCGCATTTTCGCTTAAGAAATAATCAATAGGTATTATTTGTTCAGCAATCCGTCGGAGGGGCAATACGGCAATCGCCGGTGCAGCTTCCCGACATCGTTGGCGGCGTTATTTGACTTATCGAGTCCGGAACGGCATCTGTATGCAAATTGTAAGGTCAAGTAGAATCGTCCCGTGAAGCAGGTCAGGCGCAGAGAAGTCATCCGTACCGGAACCACCGTCGAGCAGATGGTGCGGGCGATTGCCGACATGATCGTCACGGGCGCCCTCCTGCCGGGCGAGAAGCTCGACGAGATCTCGCTTGCCTCGCGTTTCGAGGTTTCCCGCACGCCGGTGCGTGAGGCGCTGCGCGAACTCGGCGCCATGGGGCTTGTCGGCCGCGAGCCGAACCGCAGTGCCGTCGTCACCAATGTCACCGAGACCCATCTCCACTCGATGTTCGAGGCGATGGCCGAACTCGAAGGTATTTGCGCCCGGCTGTCAGCCGAGCGGATGACGGTGGACGAGCGGCGGGCGCTGGAGCTCGACCATCGCGGCTCGATGCGGCTGGTGCATGCAGGCGCGGAAGAGGAATACGCGGCGCACAATACCGAATTCCACACAAGGCTTTATCGCGGCGCCCATAACGACCATGTCTTCGAGATGGTGACCCAGACGCGGGCGCGGCTCGCACCTTTCCGCCGGGCGCAATTCCGCCTGCCGGGGCGTCTTGCGAAATCCTACGAGGAGCACGATCAGATCGTCACCGCGATCATCCGCGCTGATGCGGTCGCGGCAGGGCAGGCCGCCTATTCGCACGTGGCGATCGTCAGCGACGCCAGCGCGGTGTTTGCGACGGCGGGGGAGTAGGCGGGCGGTCAACACCGCAGCCTCCTTTTTTCAAGCACTTTTGGCCGCACGGATGAAAATCCGGCGGTTCCGTTTGGGCGGGAATGGGGCAGGCGGGGTATTTCGGGGTATTGGGTATTCAGGCTTTCCGCCTGCCCCGGCCGTTTTTGCGTTTCCGGGGATTGTCAGGCCCCTTGAACCGCTTCCTCGACCATCACCGGAAACCGGACCTTGCGAGCCGGATGATGCGGCCGGTTCGCGAACCCGGTTTCCCATCCGATGACGGGGGGATTATGCGAGCGATTGCGGAGGCGGGGACGGACGGGGAAGCGAAAGCGGCTAAGTGTTTGAAAGCTCGACCGCTAAATTTTCCGATAGGCCAAAAATGTCCCCGCTTAGGCGTCGTTCCTTTCGGAAGTCACCAATCCGCCGACCGCGCCGAAGCAAACACCTGCGGCTCGAACGTGAAATCTTTGTCGAAAGGATAGGTCGGCCTCGGCTTGCGGTGGCGTTCCAGGCGCTCGACGAACTGGTCGACGACGCCCGGTGACAGGGCCATCAGGTTCGGGTTGGCGATCGGGGCCAATTCTGGGGAGAGATAGCCGGACTTCACGACGATGATCTTGGCGCTGTTCGGGTCGAGGCCAAGGCGGGTGAAGTCGGCGATATAGTGGTAGGGACGGCGCTTGGCCGAGAGGACCAGTTCGATGCCGTCGATGGCGACGACCGCCTGGCGATCGGCAAGGTCTGCCGTGTCGTGCAGGAACTGGACCTTGACCTTCGCCTTGACCGGCTGGCTGCCGATCGTGTCGAGCGAGGCGCCGATCGAAAGATCGAGTTCGGCGCCGACGCCGGCTGCATAGCAGGCTTCAGCGGCCGCCTTGTCGGCGATGCCGGCAAAAACGACGCCGGTCGCCTTCTTCTTGATCAGGTCGGCGAGCACCTCGGCACGGTCGCCGACGCCCCCGCCGGTCGGGTTGTCGCCGGATTCGGCGAGCACCACCGGAGCGGTCTTCGAGGCGATCGCCCTGTCGACGCATTCCTCTATCGAGCCGGTCTCGCAGCCGAACACGAATTTTTCGCGCGCATCCCAATAGGCCTTGGCAACGCGCTTCGCTTCCCGCTCCAGCACGGCGCGGTCGGTGCCGGTCATGATCGCGGCGGCGGTGCCGCGCGGCTCGTCGGCCCAGACGTAACCGACCATCAGCGAGGCATCCCAGACACCATCGATGGCGTCAATTTCCGGCATCATCTCGTAGAGGCTTTTTGCGGGCTCATCGACCGTCGAGGTGCGTTCGCCCGGCAGCACGACCGGGATCGGCGCCCAGAGCAGCACCGGCTTGACGCCGGTCTTGAGGCTCTCGACCAGCATTTTCACCGAGCGGCGCATGGTCTCCTCGACGTCGATATGCGGCGCGGTGCGGTAGGTGGAATACATGTCGAGCGCATCGATGATCCGCTGGCTGACGTTGCCGTGTAGGTCGTAGCTGGCCGAGATCGTGCAATCCGGGCCGACCAGGTCGCGGGCGGCGGTGAACCAGTCGCCCTCGGCATCCTCCATGCCCTGAACATACATGGCCCCGTGCATGGCCAGATAGAGGCCGTCGAGCGGCAGCATCGGTTTCAGCCGGTCGAGGAATTCGGCCTTGAAGCGTTCGTAGGTGGAGCGGGAAACCGGGCCGCCGGCAATGGCGCGGCAATGGATGGTCGGCAGAAATTCGGCGCCGTAGTCCTTGAGGAAGGCGAAATAGGGCGCTGCCGTCAGGTCATCGCCGCGCACGATGCGAAAATCCTTTTCCTCGTTGAGAACCGGATTGTAGGTGCTGCATTCGATATGGATGCCGCCGACAGCAATACGCATGGAAAAACCTCAGTTGGAGTTTGGGCCGATCAGGAAATTATGGGCTGCGATGCTGGCGGCACCGCGGGCCCAGACATCGCCATCGACGCGCTTGATGCGGATCGGCGTCTGGCCGGCGTAACGCGGCAGCACGTTGGTTTCGATGGCCTGGTTGACCACCGTGCCGAACAGGCCGTCGAACGAGCCTTCGACATGGGTGATCAGGATCAGGCCGGGGTCGTTGATCTGGATGAGGTTGGCGATCGAAAGCCCGAGCGCCGAGCCGGCGCGGTGCAGGATGCGGATCGCGGCGGCATTGCCTGTCGATGCCTCGTATTCGATATCCGACAGCGAGGTGCATTCGAGCCCTTCGGCGCGCGACATTTCCTTGATCGCCTTCATCGAGGAAACGGTGTCGAGGCAGCCACGCTTGCCGCAGCGGCAGGGCGCGCCGCCAGGCTCGATGGTGCAATGGGCGATTTCGCCGGCGCCGCCGTGATTGCCGCGATAAAGCTTGCCGTCGATGAAATGGGCACAGCCAATGCCGTCGCCAAGCGAGACGACGCTGAAACTCTGGATCTCGCGGGCGCTGCCGAACAGTTTTTCGCTGACCGCGACCGCCTTTGCGTCGTTCTCGATAAAGGTCTCGACGCCGGAGCGCTCGCGGATAATTTTTGCCAGCGGCACGTCCTGCCAGCCGAGCAGGGTGGACTGCACGCAATTGGCCTGGGATTCGTCGACGAAGCCGGACAGGGCGACGCCGATGCCGGAAAGCTTTTCCCGGGCGTCCGGATGGGCTTCGAGCAGGCTCGGCAGGCCCTCGGTGATCGCCTGCGCAATCACATGCGGATCGCGTGACAGCGGCATCGACTGGCGGGCGATGATCTTGCCGTTCAGGTCGCTGAGGATCATCGGCGCCGGATCTTCGAGCAGCGAGATGCCGACGAAGAAGGCGCATTCGGGGTGCAGGTCGAGGAGCACCGACGGGCGGCCCTGGCCATAAACCGTCTCGGTCTCGTGTAGCACGCCGAGGTCGATCAGGTCGCGGGCAATGCCGCTCATTGCCGCTTTGCTCAGGCCCAGCAGGTTCGCCATCTCGGTCCGGCTGAGCGGACCGGACTCGCTGATGACGCGCACAAGCTGGCGCTGGGAAGAGGTGAGCAAAGCGTTCAAGGCAGCTGTTTTCTGTTTGTGAAGGTGGGTTGACACTAAGTTCAGGAAATGAACAAATCAACGCCAATAAATTATAAAAATGATCTAAGGCGGCAATGACCGCCCTCGTGTCAACAAAACCAAGGGTGAACGACCATGACCATGTTCTTGAAAAGTCGCCATTTCGCGCTCGCCTGCGCGGTTGCGGGCAGCCTCGTGTTTCCGGTTGCGGCAAGCGCCGCGACGCTCAACGTGATGCAGACCGAGGCCCCACGCTCCATGGATCCCGGCGACCAGACCGCGACCTATACCGCAGCCCTGCTCGACCCGATGTATGAAGGCCTCGTCAAGCGCGATCCCGATCTGTCGCTGAAGCCTGCGCTTGCCACCGAGTGGTCGGCCGACGCTTCCGGTCTGGTCTGGACCTTCAAGCTGCGTCCGGGCGTCAAGTTCCATGACGGCACGGCCTTCGATGCTGACGCCGTGGTCAAGAATTTCACCCGTCACCTCGACACCAAGCGCGGCCTTGCCGCCAGCGGCCGGTTGCGCACCTTCCTCGAAGGCGTTACCGCCGTCGACCCGATGACCGTTCAGTTCAAGCTGAAGACCCAGTATCCGGCCTTCATCGCGCTTTTGACGACCGGCCCCTGCCTGATGGTCAGCCCGACTGCCGACGCCGCCGGCACGGTCGGTTCCAAGGCCGTCGGCACCGGCCCCTACAAGCTGCAGGAATACAAGTCCGGCGAATACGTGATCCAGGCCAAGAACACCGACTGGTGGGGCGGCGCGCCGAAGGGCGAAGACCAGATCAAGTGGACCTGGACGGCCGAGCCTTCGGTGATGAACATGGCGCTGCAGACCGGTGACGCCGACGTCATCAACCCGTTCCCGGCCGCCTTTGCCGCGCAGGTCAAGGCGAACCCTGAGATGAAGCTCTCGACGACCGACGGGTCGGCGGTGTTCTGGGTCTCGCTCAACACCAAGCTGAAGCCGCTCGACGACGTGCGCGTCCGCCAGGCGCTGAACTATGCGACCGACCGCGAGGGCCTCGTCAAGGCGTTCATGAACGGTTATGCGACGCCGGCCAACTCGCCGCTCGCACCGGTCACTCCCGGCTATGACAAGACGCTCAATCCCTATCCGTACAATATCGAGAAGGCCAAGCAGCTCCTGAAGGAGGCCGGTTATCCGGACGGTTTCGCGATGTCGACCATCGTGCAGGAGCAGGAATCGCGCATCGGCGAACTGCTACAGGCGATGTGGGCCAAGGCCGGCGTCAAGCTGGACGTGCGCAAGATGGAAGGCGGCGTCTGGTCGAAGGCGGCCTTCCAGGATCCGGCCGGCAAGGAGAAGGACAATATCGGTTCATCGATCGCTTCGTGGTCGTCCGGCGTCAACGGCGCCGACCTGCAGTTCCGCCCGCTCTACTACACGAAGAGCGCGTCGCCGGCCGGTGCCAACCTCGGCTTCTTCTCCGATGCCAAGCTCGATGAATTGATCGACAAGGCAGCTTCGACGCTCGACGAAAAGGCGCGCAACGCGATCTATGTCGACGCCCAGAGACAAGTGAACGACCAGGCTCCGCATGTTCTGCTCTATACCAAGCAGGACCTGTTTGCGACGCGCGCCGGCGTCAAGGGTGCCTGGGTCATCCCCGGCGGCCTGATCGTCGTCAAGGATGCCAAGAAGTAATATGAAAACACGGCGGATGGAGAATTCCGTCCGCCGTTTCCTTTTATGAAACATGGGGCCGGGAAACCGGGCTCCAGGACAGGCGCATGAAAGCCTATATCCTCAAGAAATTGCTGGCTCTGCCGTTGATCCTGGTCGGCGTATCGCTGCTGGTCTTCGTGGCCATCCGCGCGCTACCGGGCGATCCGGCCCGGCTGATGGCCGGACCGGAAGCGACGCAGGAGGCGGTCGACAACATGACCGTCCGGCTCGGCCTCGACCGCAGCCTGCCGGCGCAATATGCCTCGTTTGCCTATGGGGCGGTGAGGGGCGACCTCGGCACGTCTATCAAGTCCAAATTGCCGGTCGTCGCCGAAATCGCCGAGCGCCTGCCGTTCACGATCGGGCTCGCGATCACCGCCTATCTGATTGCCATCGGCATCGGCGTGCCGGCCGGGATGATCGCGGCGATCTACCGGCACGGCTGGCCCGACCAGTTCGTCATGATTCTTGCGATTGCCGGCGCCTCTATCGCCAATTTCTGGCTGGCGCTGATGGCGATGAATACGTTTTCGGTCCAGCTCGGCTGGCTGCCATTGCTCGGCGCCAGCTCGTGGAAGAGCTTCATCCTGCCGTCGATCACGCTTGCGGTACTGCCGACGGCCGTCATCGCCCGCATGACGCGCTCCAGCATGATCGAGGTGATGAGCCAGGATTATATCCGCACGGCTTATGCCAAGGGCGTGGCGCCCAGCAAGATCTACTGGAGCCATGCGCTGCGCAACGCGCTGCTGCCGATCATCACCATTGTCGGCCTGAATTTCGGCAGCCTGATGGGTGGTGCGGTGGTCACCGAATCCGTTTTCAATTGGCCCGGCATCGGGCGTTTCCTCGTCGATGCGGTGCGTTATCGCGATTATCCGGTGATCCAGGGTGTGACGCTGGTGGCGGTCACCGGCGTGGTGATGATGAATTTCCTCGCGGAACTGCTGATCGCTATCCTCAACCCCAAGATAAGGTTCGACTGATGGCGTCCGTTGACACCGATATCGTACCGCGCCGGCCGGCGTTTCTCCGGGGGCTCCGCTGGATGGCGACGCATCGCAGCATCACGCTGGGTGGCCTGCTGATCGGCGTCATCGTTCTTGCGGCCATTTTCGCGCCGTTGATCGCGCCGGCCGACCCTTATATGCAGGATCTGCTGGCGACCATGGAGCCGCCGTCACTGGCGCATCCGTTCGGCACTGACGACAATGGCCGCGACATTTTCGCCCGCGTCATTTTCGGGGCCCGCATATCACTGCTTGAAGTGGTCCTGGCCGTTGGCCTTGCCGTGCTGGTCGGCGTGCCGCTTGGCATCCTGTCGGGCATGAGCGGTCGTTATGTCGACCAGGCGATCATGTGGACGATGGACATCCTGTTTGCCTTTCCGGGCATCGTGCTCGCCATCCTGATCGTCAGCGTGCTCGGCTCGAGCCTGATCAACCTTTTGATCGCCATTGCCATTTTCTCCGTGCCGGTCTACGCCCGGCTCAGCCGAAACCTGACGCTGGGCCTGAAGCTCATGGACTATGTCGAAGCCGCCGTCTCGCTCGGCATCTCGCGCCGCCGCATCATGAGCCATTATATCCTGCGCAACGCGATCGGGCCGATCATCGTGCAGTCGACGCTGACCGCCGGCACGGTCATCCTGTCGGCGGCAAGCCTGTCGTTCCTCGGCCTCGGCGCCCAGCCGCCGCTTCCCGAGTGGGGCGCGATGATGAGCGACGGCCGCAACTATCTCGGCCTCAACATCTGGATGTCGCTGTTTCCGGGGCTGGCGATCATGATCACCGTGCTCGGCTTCAACATTCTCGGCGATGGCCTGCGCGACCTGCTGGATCCGCGCAAATGAGCATTGCCGGTACACCCCGCACGACAGGCCGGATCGGGCCGGCAAAGCCGGTCTTCTGCGTCGATATCGGCGGGTCGTTCATGAAATTCGCGGTCTCGCCGGCGCCGGGTGCGCTGGTGCCGCTCGACAAGGTGGCGACGCCGGCCGCGAATTGGGACGATCTTGCAGTCTCTCTCTCGGGGCTCATCGAGCGTAATGCGCAATCGGGCGATCCCGGTTCGCCGCTGGCGCTGTCGGTCGCCGGTCTCATCGATCCTCGGACCGGAGTTGCGACCTCGGCCAATATTCCCTGTATCACCGGGCGGCGGATCGGCGACGAACTGTCTGCCATCCTCGGACGACCGGTGCTGGCAGCCAATGACGCTGACTGCCTGACGCTTGCCGAAGCTAACGAGGGTGTTGGACGTGGTCATTCGGTGGTTTTCTGCGCCATCATGGGGACCGGCATCGGTGGAGGGCTTGCGATCGACGGACGGCTGGTGCGTGGTGCTGGCGGCGTCACCGGTGAATGGGGCCATGGCCCGATCCTCAACACCAGTGTCGAACTCGATGGCGAGGCGCTTCATATTCCGCGCTTTTCCTGCGGCTGCGGCCAGTCCGGCTGCGTCGACACGATCGGCGGCGCGCGCGGCATCGAGCGGCTGCATCATTTCCTGCATGGCTGCGAGGAGACGAGTTATCGGATCCTCGAAGACTGGCAGGCGGACGAGGCGAGGGCAGCTAGGACCGTTGCCGTTTATCTCGAACTGATCGCCGATCCGCTGGCGCTGTCGGTCAATGTCACCGGCGCCTCGATCGTGCCGGTCGGGGGTGGGCTTGCCTCGGTCACGCCGCTCATCGATGCGCTGGACCGGGCGGTGCGCAAGCGTATCCTCAACCGTTTCGATCACCCGCTGGTGACACCGGCGCTCCGGCAGGAGGATGGCGGGCTGGTCGGCGCGGCCGTGCTTGGCCATCAGAGTGCCGTTCAAGGTCACTAGAGTACCTTTCAGGGGCGCCTGCTGTTACGAGAGTGCCGGTCATCAAGGAGACTGATCCTGTCCATCCTGCTCGAAGTCTGCGTCGATAGTCCCGAAGGTCTCGCGGCCGCCATCGCCGGCGGCGCCGACCGCATCGAACTCTGCGCTGCACTCGATGTCGGCGGGCTGACGCCGCCGCCCGGCATGATCGCGCTTGCCGCCAAGGCGCCGATCCCGGTTTATGCGATCATCCGGCCCCGCGCCGGCAGGTTCGTCTACGACGCCGACAACGAGGCAGCGATGATGGCCGATATCGATGCGGTGCAGGCGGCGGGTCTTGCGGGTGTCGTGATCGGCGCAAGCCGCCCGGACATGACGCTCGACATGCCCTTGCTCAAGCGGCTGATGACGCATGCGCAGGGCCTCGGCGTAACGCTGCATCGCGCCTTCGATCTGGTGCCCGATCCGTTCGAGGCGCTGGAGCAGGCGATCGATCTCGGCGTCGAGCGTGTCCTGACCTCCGGCCTCAAAGTCAGCGGCCCTGACGGGATCGAGATGTTGAAGATGCTTGTCGAGCGGGCGGGAGACAGGGTGTCGATCATGCCCGGCGGCGGCATCAATCTGTCAACCGTCGAACGGGTGGTGCGCGAAACCGGCGTGCAGGAGGTCCACAGCTCTTGCCGGCGGCCCGTCGAAAGCAAGGACGAACGTGCGATTTCCTTCGGTTTCCAGGCGCCTGTTTCCCATGAGACGAGCAGCGAGATCGTCCGGAAGATGCGCGATTTGCTCGATGAATTGGAAGTGGCGCGGGACTGATGCTCAGGTGTCCGCCGGTCGGCGGGCACGACTTTGCGGCAGGTCGCCGGGGGACGATGACCTGCCGCTTAGCAGTGAGGGAGGATGTTACGAAATTGAGGAGATATGCACTTCCATGGTCAGCGGACGGCCGCCACCGTCCGCTCATGCACTGCTATGCACTTTCATTCACTGTCATGCGCAGAGGCTGCGGAGTGCTTCGTGCTTTTTGATTTCGATGCAACGAATGCTCCGCAGTTTGATAAGGCCAGCCGTACGGAGTTTTGCGAAAACGCGCGACACCGTTTCGATCGTCAGGCCTAAATAGTCGGCTATATCAAGCCGGGTCATGGGTATGTCGAAATGTTCGAGCCCGCCCTGGCGTTCCGCCATGTCGACGAGAAAACCGGCAATCCGTTCCACCGCCGTCTGGCGGCCGATCATCATGATATGTTCCTGGGCGCGCAGCATGCCGCGCAGCGCCAGAGCAAGCAGTTCCGGCAAGGCCTGGTCGTTGGCGGCGCGGCTGATGGGGCGCAGCCCGGTCGGAGCGATGGCTTCGGCGAAGAAACTATGGGTCCGGTCAGCCTCGAACCCGAAAGTTTCTCCGGCCAGATGGAAGGCAATGACCTGCCTCCTTCCGTCCGACAACAGGCGGTGGATCCGCACGGCACCGAATTCGACGTGATAGAATGTTCCTGCCTTATCGCCGGGGGCATAGATTTCCGCGCCGGCATTGAAGGTCGTCACAGAATTGGCCCGGAAGAGACCCGCGGTCTGGGGTGCGATCACGATCTGGCTCTTGGTGAGCTCCAATTTCGTGGCATGAGCGGCTGCGGTGTGCATCTTCACGTCTCCCCTTGCTGTAGTCTCAAGATGCCAGAAGACGTGCAGGGGGAAAATTGGGTTGTATCACTAGGGGGATTTACGTAGGGCAGGCGGGAAAACGGCAGCCAACGCGGCTCAGGCTGTCAGCGCAAGGTCCTTGACGAGACCCAGGAGATCGGCCCCGTTGAACGGTTTGGTGAGGCTCTGGATCGGGCCGAGCTCGTCTTCGATGGACGGAGACATGCCGTCGGTAAGCAGGATCACGGCCTCGCCCGACTGGAGCAGACGCTGCAGCGCGTCGCTCGAAGCACGCAGCACCTGATCGTCGATGATCATGCAAAGCGTCTGGCCGGCGGTGATGGTGCCCTTGCGCCAGGATTCGTGAGCCTCGACGTGATAACCCTCCACCTCCAGTGCGAATGTCAACGACTGCCTGAGACCGAGATCGGGCGCGATGACAATTATGGTTCTCGCTTGTGATAACACCGAATTTCCCGCGCGGGTGGGGCAGCCGGAGAGCTGCTGAAGGGAGACATCTAGTGCCTGCGGGGGGACCTGCGCTTTGCGATAGATCAAGAAAGTTTCAATAAATTTTAGGGGCCATCAATTGGGACCGAAACCGGCAGCCATTGCCATGCGAACGAGCTGTGGCAAGCTTTTCGCCTTCATCTTGCTCATGACGTTGGCGCGATGCACCTCGACGGTGCGAGGGCTTATGTCGAGATCGTAGGCGATCGACTTGTTCGGCAGACCGGCAACCACGGCGGCCAACACCTGCCTCTCCCGATCGCTCAGGCTTTCAAGCCGTGTCTGAACCTCGGCCAGGTCGTCGGTATCGAGCGTTTTGTCCGACAGCAGCTCGGCGGCCCGCTGGATCGCTTCGATGATGACCGTGTCGCCGAAAGGTTTTTCGATGAAGTCGATGGCGCCCGCCTTCATCGCCTCCACTGCCATCGGCACGTCGCCATGGCCGGTGATGACGATCGACGGAATGCCGGCGCGGCTGGAGGTCAGCTTGCGGATCAGCTCGACGCCGGTCATATCCGGCATCCTGAGGTCGGTGACCAAAACACCGTTCCTGACGCTCGGCGCGAACTGCAGGAAAGACGAGGCGGTTTCATGCATGCGCACGGCAAAGCCATTCATGGTCAGCATGAAGGCGAGGGACTTTCTGACCGGCTCTTCGTCGTCGACGATATGGATCGTGTAGTCACCCGTCTGCATTTTCGCGTTCCTCCTTGTCGATCGGGAGTGTGAAACGGAACGTCGCTCCTCCGGCCGCGTTGCGCGTCACCGTCATCTCGCCGCCATGCGCTTCGACGATGCGCTTGGAAATCGAAAGCCCTATCCCCATGCCGCCGGCCTTGGTGGTGATGAAGGGTTTGAAAAGCTGGCCGGCGATCTCTTCGGGAATGCCGGGGCCGGTATCCTGGACGATCACCTGGATCATGTCTTCGTTTTCCTGGAGCGTGCGGATGACCAGTTCCCGCCGCTGGCTGTCGCGCATCGCCTCGATGGCGTTGCGCATCAGGTTGGTGAGCACCTGCTGAACCTGGATGCGGTCGACGGTGACCATTTCCGGCCCTTGCGCGAATTCGAAGATCGCGCGGACGCCTTTTTCGCGCGAGCCGACCAACGCCAGAGCGCCGGCTTCCTCGACCAGACGGCGGATGTTCTCCGGCGCCTTTTCCGTCTCGCCCTTGGTCACGAATTCCCTGAGATGCTTTATGATCTGGCCGGCCCGGAGCGACTGATGCGCCGTCTCTTCCAAAGCTTCGCGCATGCGCACCGCGACGGCTTCGTCCATGTCGCGCAGAAGGCGCGCGCAGCCGTGCACATAATTGGCAATCGCCGAGAGCGGCTGGTTCAGTTCGTGGGCGAGGGTGGATGCCATTTCGCCCATTTCGTTGAGGCGGGCGAGGCGCGCGAGTTCCCCCTGGATCTCCTGCAGGCGTGCAGCCGATTCCTCGCGTTCGGTCAGGTCCCGCACGAAGCCGGTGAAGAAGGTTTCTCCGCCCGTATGGGTCTCTCCGACTGCAAGCTTCATCGGGAAGGTCGAGCCGTCCTTGCGTCGTCCGACGACCACGCGGTCCATGCCGATGATCCGCCTTTCACCAGTCCTCAGATACCTTTCCATGTAGCCGTCGTGTTCGCGGTGGTAGGGTTCCGGCATCAGCATGCGCAGGTTCTGGCCGACCACCTCATCCTCGCTATAGCCGAACTGGCGGATTGCTGCGGCATTGAAGGAGACGATCGTGCCGTCCCTTGTGCTGACGATGCTGGCATCGAGAACCGTGTCGAGCACGGAGCGAAGATGCGCTTCGCGGGAGTCGGCCTTCGCCTGGGCTTTTCCGATCGCCTTGCGGGCAGAGTGAAGTATTTCGCCGAGCAGCGCGATCACCACGCCGACGATGCCGATCATCGCCATTTCCGTGAAATTGGCCCCCCGCGGCGTCAGCTCCTTGATCACGTAGGCTGCCAGAACAGAAAGCAGCACGGTGAAAAGCGAGGCCCGCATGCCGCCGATAAGGGCGGCAACGAGGATCGGCGGAATGAAGAATGTGAAGGGCGCCTTGTCGTCAAGAACGCCGTGCAGCGAGAAGCGCAGCGCAAACGCAACCAGCACGCAGATGGTCGCAATAAAATAGACTTCCGCGGCTGAAAACCGACGGCTCAAGAAAGACTGAATATAGTCATCCTTCTTTTCGGCGAACGTCTTGGAAGCCATGATGCTTATCCGAAGCCGATCGTCTGCAGGAGGAACCCCATTCCCTTGTGCATATGAAACCTGACAGCCTGTCCTTAAACTGGTTCTAGCATGAGCGCGGATGCGGCGTCCAACGGCGGAAACCGTCGTGACCTAAAAAACATATAGTTTTGCGTGGTTTCTTATGTCCGGTGTGAAAACGCGGGCGGGTGCCCGCGCAGGTCGGAAGCGGTGCCGTGGGGGCCGACAGGGTGGAGCCGGAGGCCCGATTCTTCACTGTTGCGGGATATTGGCGATTTTGACGTAGTCGGCCCAGGCCGCGACTTCCTTTTTCAGGTATTCCTGGCCTTCTTCCGGTGTCGAGACGAACACGTCGCCGCCCTGGTCGGTCACGAATTTCTTGACGTCTTCCTGGGCGAGAACCTGCCTGGTCCAGCCATTGATCTTGTCGACGATATCCTTCGGTGTCGCCGAGGGGACCATCATCGCGAACCAGCCGACTTGGTCCATCGGGTAGCCGGATTCCGTCATGGTCGGAACGTCGGGAGCGCCCGGAATGCGCTTGGCGGAACTGACCGCCAGCAGGCGGTAGCGGCCTTCGCGAAGCTGCGACAGGGAGAAGACGGGATCCTGGGCGGCAAAGGCCATCGCACCGCTCAAAATGTCGTTCATCGAATCGGCGCTGCTCTTGTAGGCGACTTCGACCGTGTCGAGGCCGGCTTCCTGCTTGTAGATGGCGGCGAGAACCTTGCCCGACGTGTTGTTGATGGCGTAGCTCGCGTTGGAGCCTTCCTTCTTCAGGTATTCGGTCAGTTCCTTCATGGTCTTGATCGGGCTCGATACCGGAACGGCGATCATGTGCGGCTGCTTGTTGACGGTGGCTGCGACCTGCAGGTCCTTCACCACGTCGAAGGGCGGCGTCTTGAACATGTGCATGTTGCCGGCGACGGCGCTGCCGGTATGGAAGAAGATCGTATAGCCGTCCGGCTTGGAGCGCGTGACGTACTGGCCGGCAATATTGCCGCCGGCGCCGGGCTTGTTTTCGACGATGATGGTGGCGCCCGAGACCTTGGCGATCTTTTCGGCGAAAAAGCGGACGATCACGTCGGCGCCGCTGCCCGCCGGGAACGCACAGATCATGCTGATGGTCTGATTTGGGTAATTAGTCTGGGCCGCGGCCGGCGAAAGCCCGAAGGCGCAGCCGGCAACGGCGACCGATGCGGCAAGCACGAAACGACGTGTGATAGTCTGCATGAATTCCCTCCCATGGATGACCCGGTCTTGCAGTCGACACTGGCCGATCGCACCTCCCCGATGCGACCTGATACAACATTGTATAATTATATTTGATTTAATCAACTGTTCTGGCTAGAAAACATCCCACGCAGAAACGCGTTTTCGGGAGAGGACAAAATGACCGTCAATACGACAACTCAATCCGCCGCCGCACTTGATCTCGACCGTTTCCGGTTGAGGAATTTCGTCGAGAGCCTGAGCGCGGACGAGCTCGATATCCGTGAGGAGAAGGTCGATCTGGCCGATGTCGCGGCGATCCTGCAGAACAACCCGAAGGCCGTCTGGTTCAAGAATACCGGCCCGGAAGGCCAGCAATTGGTCGGCAACGTGGTCGGAAGCCGTTCCCGTCTCGCCAAGGCTTTCGGCGTGCCGGCCGGCGAGGTGGCGCTCGAGATGCGCCGCCGCCTGTCGCTGAAGCCGGAATTGGTGAAGCTTTCCGGCGGCGAAGCGCCCGTGCAGCAGGTCGTGTTGACAGGCGCTGATGCCGATCTCCTCAAGCTGCCGGTCCACGTGCAACACGCGCTCGACGGCGCGCCCTACATTTCCGCGACGATCGACTACACGATCGACCCGAAGGACGGCCGCTACAATTGCGGCATGCGCCGGCTGATGCTGCGCGGCCCGCAGGAAGCCGGCGTCGACCTGATCGCGCCGAGCGACCTGCGCGTCATGTACATGGCCGCGTCCGGGCGCGGCGAGCGGCTGAATGTTGCCTATGTGGTCGGCTGCCACCCGATCGACATGGTGTCCGCCACCATGAAGGAACCGGTGGACGAGCTGGAGCTGATCTCGTCGCTCCGCGGCGCGCCGCTGCCGGTCGTCAAATGCGTGACCAGCGACATCATGGTCCCGGCCGATGCGGAAATGGTCATCGAAGGTTATTTCGACGAGCGCGGTTATGTGGAGAAGGAAGGCCCGTATGGCGAATATCTCGGCTACTACGGCGTCGTGAAGACCAACCCGGTCTTCCATGTGACCGCGATCACCCATCGCAAGGATGCGCTGTTCCAGACGGCGACCATCTCCGGCAATCGCATGGACTTCACCGATACGTCCAACCTCGAGGCGCTGCGCATGGAGATGAACGTCTGGAAGACGCTCGGCGATGTGGTGCGCCAGCCGATTGCCGTCTACGCGCCGGTCGCCGCCGGTGGATCGATGAGCATGCGCTTCTCGATCCGCCAGACCTATCCGGGCGAGGCCCGTTCGGCGCTCTACGCCGTTCTCGGCGCCGTCGGCGTCAAGAACGTCTTTGTCGTCGATCCGGATATCGACATTTTCGACGACAGCCAGATGGAATGGGCGTTCGGCACCCGTTTCCAGGCCGACCGGGATCTGGTGATCGCAACCGGTGTTCGGCTGTCGCCGCTCGATCCGTCGCTTCACGGCTCCCGTTCCGGTGCCAAGGCCGGCTACGATCTCACCTGGCCGATGCAGCATGCCCAGAACTGGGAGCTCGTCACGCCGCAGGCCCCGTCCTATCCCGGCAAGCGTTTCCCCTCGCTCGAAGCGGCTCTGAAGGACGGCGCAAAGCATTTCGAGGAGCTGATGGCGGCGGTCGGCAGTCGCGACGGTCGCGAAGTCGTCCGCGAACTCGACACCTTCCGCTCCAGGGGACTGGAGCGCGACGAGCGGGGCCGTTACTACCTTCCCCTATAAGTTGTTCCATTTCCGGGCACTGTGCCTAATCGAAACGACCTTCCGGGTGCAAATCCGGAAGGTTTTTCATTTTAAGTCGAAAAAGCTCTCTTCCATCCCGTTAAACGGGTGAGGCCCCGGCCAAACACCATTCATTTCTTGGGGGCACCTCGTTATGCTTTCTCTAATGGATGGATTTCTATGGTGCGGTACTACCGCCCGCCTCCGGAGCAGAGATGTCCCACGTCGACAGCATCGATATTGCAGAGCGCAGACGGCTCGACGCTCTGGCAAGTTACCGTATTGCGGGTTCCGGGCCCGAAAACCGTTTTGATCGCATCTGCCGTTTTGCCTCGGAGCTTTTTTCCACGCGCATGGCTTTCGTGACGCTGATCGAAGAGGATCGGCAATGGTTCAAAGCCTGTTCCGGTCTCGATATCGAGGAGACCCACCGATCCGAATCCTTTTGCGATCACACGATCCGCACGGATGATGTTCTCGTGGTGTCCGACGCGCGGCACGACGCACGGTTCTCCAGCCTGCCGATCGTCACCGGCGAACCCTTCATCCGGTTTTACGCCGGAGCGCCGC
Source organism: Neorhizobium sp. 05N33 (assembly GCF_056397445.1). Lineage (NCBI taxonomy): Bacteria > Pseudomonadati > Pseudomonadota > Alphaproteobacteria > Hyphomicrobiales > Rhizobiaceae > Neorhizobium > Neorhizobium sp. 05N33. Next base: position 245,126 of record NZ_JBFTNK010000004.1, read on the forward strand.
TGGTCTCGCCGGACGGTTTTCGGATCGGAGCGCTGTGCATCGCCGACACGCAGGTGCGCGAAAGCTTTTCCGAGCGGGAAAGGCGGACGCTCGCGGGCCTTGCGGCCATGGTCATGGAGCACATGGAATTGCGTCGCGAGGGCATACCGCAGGCGACGGCTGCCAACTTTGCGAATGCGACCGATCTTTCGCTGGTTACCGTCGATCCCACCGGCCGGATTGAATTCGTCAACCAGGCGGCGCTCGACATGTTCGGTTTCGGACGGGAGGAGATGATCGGCAGCTCGCTCGATATGATCGTGCCGGAGCGATTCCGCGCGGCCCACAATGCCGGTCTCGCGCGCGTGGCCGCGGGCGGCAATTCCAAACTCAAGGGCAAGACCGTCGAGGTGTCGGCTCGCCGCAAGGATGGTACGGAGTTTCCGATCGAGATGGCCCTTTCGATCTGGCACGATCAGCGCGGCGTCGGCGTGGGCGCCATCATCAAAGACATATCCGAACGCCGCGACCGCGACGTCCGGCTCCTGAGGCTGGCAAGCCAGGATACGCTCACTGGCCTATGCAATCGGCCTCGTTTCGAGGACCTTCTGCGCGAGGAACTGGCGCGCAAGCGGCCGCTTGCCGTGCTGCTCTTCGATCTTGACGGCTTCAAGGACGTCAACGATCGGTTGGGGCACGGCGTCGGCGACTCCCTGCTGCAGGCGATCGGTGTAAGATTGCCGGCGGTTCTTGACCGTAACGTCACCGTATCCCGGTTCGGCGGCGACGAGTTTGCCATTCTCATTCCCGGAACAGGCGATCCCCTTGTCGCCCAGAAGACCGCAAATGCGGTCATCGAGGCTTTCAAGATACCGTTCGAGGTTGCCGGGCACACGTTCCGTGTCGGGGCGAGCGTCGGTTTTTCGCTCGCTCCCAATCATGGTTCGGATGCGGAGGAACTGATCGCCAGCGCCGATTTCGCGCTCTATCGGGCCAAACAGGCCGGCGGCCGCGTCGTGCGCATGTTCGAACAGTCGATGCGCAACGAGACCCTGGCAAGGCGAACGCTCCGGGACGAATTGCTGCGGGCTTTGAACAGGCACGAGCTCGTGCTGCATTATCAACCGCAGGTGACCATCGAGACCGGCGAGGTGTTCGGCGTCGAAGCATTGATACGCTGGCAGCATCCCGAACGCGGTCTCCTGCCGCCCGCTGCCTTCCTTCCGGCCCTGGAGCAGAGTTCGATCGCGCTCGACGTCGGCTTATGGGTGCTTGACGAGGCCGGTCGCCAGATGGCCGCCTGGAATGCAGCCGGTTATCCGCCGATCAAGATGGGCATCAATCTGTTTCCCGCGCAGGTTCGCGCCGGCGATCTGGCGCGCAGCGTCATCGACCTGATCGCGCGCTACGCCCTCGATCCGAGGCTCCTGGAGATCGAGATCACCGAAACGGTCACGCTCAACGACGACGATCAGTCGCTCGAGTCGATTCAGGCGCTGAGCGAACTCGGCGTCGGCATTGCTTTCGACGATTTCGGCACGGGCTATGCTTCGCTCGGTTCGCTGCAGCGCTATCCGCTGACGACGCTCAAGATCGACATGGGCTTCGTCCGGGACCTCCTGACCAAGCCGCGCGACGCCGCCATCACCCGGGCGCTGATCATGCTCAGCAAGGAACTGGGGCTGAAGACGATTGCCGAGGGTATCGAGACCGAGGAGCAGGAGGCGGCGCTTCGCCTGATGGGCTGCGAGGCGGGGCAGGGCTATCGTTACGGCAAGGCGATGCCGGCCGAAGAGGTTGCCCGGCTCTTCGTCCAACCGATCGAAAAGCAGCGTATCCGGATCAAGTAATCCGGCATGATCCGCGCAAGGGCCGGTGCCAAAACCGGACGTCAAGCCGGGACATGAGTATCCTTTGGCGGTCGCGACAATCCCATGGGAGATTTCCGGGACGGGCCTGATTTCAATTGTCAACAATCGCGGAAACTCTATAACCTGATGATGCATTTGGCATCAGGGACGGCGCATGTTCAGACTGACGGAGCTTTCCGAAATAGATCTGAATCAGTTGTTCAATCTCGCACCCAACCCCTATGTCATCCTCGACCGGGAGTTGCGGCTTGTCGGGATGAACGACGCTTATCTGGCGGTGACGGGGCGTAGCCGTCAAGAGCTTCTCGGCCGCAACATGTTCGATGCGTTTCCGAGCGAGTCGGCGTCTGTCCCGGGCCGGCTTCTGCGCCAATCGTTCGCCAAGGTCCTTTCCACTGGTGAGGTGGATCACCTGCCGCTCATTCCCTATCCGATCCCGGGCCCCGACGGGGAGCTCGTGGATCGTTATTGGAGTGCCACCCATACGCCGATCAAGGACGAGGCGGGGCAGCCGATCTTCATCCTGCAGCATACAGTGGATGTGACTGAACTTCATCTGCTACGCAACCGGTCCGCGAGCGACGGCGGCTTGAAGGTTCACACCGACCTGATGCGCCGGGCCGATGCCGTGCAGGGAGAGAATGTCGCGCTCGGCGAGGAACGGGAATATCTGCGCATGCTGTTCGAGCAGGCGCCCGGCTTCATGGCGGTGCTGCGCGGTCCGGAGCATGTTTTCTCGATCGTCAACAGGTCCTACCGGGCGATCGTCGGCCGTGAGGACCTGATCGGCAAGACGGTGCGCGAGGCTCTGCCGGATATTGCCGGCCAGGGCTTTTACGAGCTGCTCGACGAGGTTTACCGGACGGGTACGCCCTATAGCGCCTATGGCGCGCGCGTCGTTCTCCAGCCCTCTGAAAGCGTTCAGCCGGAAGAGCGGTTTCTCGATTTCGTCTACCAGCCGATCCGTGATCGCGACGGCATGGTCAACGGCATTTTCGTGCAGGGCCATGACGTTACGGAGCTTCGCCGCGCGCAGGAGGCGGCCCGCGAAAACGAGGACCGTTTCCGCACGCTTGCCCAGTCGTTGCCGACGCATGTGTGGACGGCGACGCCGGATGGCCGGATGCAGTGGTGCAACGACCAGATTTTTACCTATAGCGGCCTGGAATCCTTCTATTTCGACAGGGAGCGTCGCTCCGACATGCTGCATCCGGACGATTCGCCCCGGATCGCCGCGGCCTGGGGAGAAGCGATCCGCGTCGGGGGCCGTCTTGAGACGGAGATCCGCCTGCGCCGCCACGACGGCGTCTATCGCTGGTTCATCAGTCGCGCGGTACCGATCAAGAATGCCGAAGGCGAAATCACCCTCTGGGTCGCTACCAATACCGATATCGACGAGCAGAAACAGACCGAATCGGAGCTTTCCAGCCTCGCAGAAACCCTCGGCCACCGGGTCGAGGAAAGAACGATCGAGCTCGAGCGGACGCAGGAAGTGCTTCGCCAAAGCCAGAAGATGGAGGCGATCGGCAATCTCGCCGGCGGCATCGCCCACGATTTCAACAATCTCCTGCAGGTGATCACCGGCAATCTCCAGCTTCTCGGACGGGAGTTCGCGGGCAATGAAGTTGCCGAAAGACGGTTGAACAGCGCGCTTGCAGGGGCGTCGCGCGGCGCCCGGCTTGCCTCGCAGCTTCTCGCCTTCGGCCGCCGCCAGCCGCTTTCGCCGAAGGTGATCAATCTGAGCCGCCTGATCCGCGAGATGGATCATCTTCTGAGGCGCAGTCTCGGCGAAGCGATCGAGATCGACACGATTGTTGGCAGCGGACTGTGGAATACGTTGGTCGATCCAAGCAATGTCGAGAACGCCCTCCTCAATCTCGCCATCAATGCACGCGATGCGATGAACGGGCAGGGCAAGCTGACGATCGAACTCGGCAATGTCTATCTCGACGACGAATATGCGCGGCACGCGTTCGACATGGAGGTCGGGAAATATGTGATGCTGGCGGTCACCGATACGGGTACGGGCATGACGGCCGACATTCTGGACAAGGTCTTCGATCCCTTCTTCACCACCAAGCCGGAAGGCAAGGGGACAGGGCTTGGCCTTTCCATGGTCTATGGCTTCGTCAAACAGTCGGGCGGCCATATCAGGATCTACAGCGAGCCGGGCAACGGCACCACCGTGCGGATATATCTTCCGCGATCGATGGAGGAAGAGGATTTGGTTGGCGAAAATGCCAGTGGTGCGGCCTTGGGCGGCGATGAGACGATCCTGGTCGTCGAGGACGACGAAGCGGTGCGGGAAATCACCGTCAGCCTGCTCGCCGAACTCGGTTATCGGGTCCTGCGGGCCAAGGACGCCGACAGCGGGCTTGCGATCGTCGAAAGCGGCGTGCCGATCGACTGCCTGTTCACGGATGTGGTGATGCCGGGGCGGTTGAAGAGCAGCGATCTCGCCAAGCGGGCCAAGGAGCGGCTGCCGCATCTCGGGGTGCTGTTCACCTCGGGTTATACCGAAAATTCGATTGTCCACGGTGGGCGGCTCGATCCGGGGGTCAACCTGCTGAGCAAACCCTATACGCGGGAGGCGCTCGCCCGAAAAATCCGCCAGGTGATCGACCAGAGCCGGCAGGCTCCGTCGCCGGGCTTGCCTGAAGGCTCTCCCGAGATAACTCCGGTTCTGCCTGCCGTCGAGCAGCCATCGGCGCCGGATCTGCCGATCGCGGTTCTGCTGGTCGAGGACGAGGCGCTGATCCGCATCTCGACTGCGGATTTCCTGCAGGATGCCGGCATGACCGTGGTCGAGGCGGGATCGGCAGCCGAAGCGCTTGCCGCAGGCGGCAGCCAGACGATCGACATCCTCGTCACCGATGTGCATCTGCCGGAAATGAGTGGCTTGCAACTTGCCTTGAAATTGCGCGAAACGCTTGCCGATCTGCCGGTGATCTTTGCCACCGGCGACCGCAACGTGCCGGGATCGGAGGAGCTCGGCCAGACGGCGCTGATCACCAAGCCTTACGACTACGAGCTGCTGACGACCCGCATACGGTCGATGGTGACGCCACGGCCGGGCGGCTGAGCCGCATTCGTCTTTTGCGGGTCAGCCGTTATCTTCGTCCTTCATACCCGCGGCCACTTCGGTTTTGCGCAGCAGCCAGAGGATGACGATGCCGGCGCTGGTCGCGGCTGCTGCGACGATCCACATGCCGAGGCCGACGCAGAGCCCGATCGCACCGGACAGCCACATGCTGGCGCCGGTCGTCAGGCCCTTCACATCGCCGCGCATCTGGAAAACGACGCCGGCGGCAAGGAAGGCAATTCCGGCGGTGACGGCCTCGATGAGCCGGATCGGGTCGATCCGGACGGTATTGGGCTGGTTGCCGAACTCATGCATGATCTGCAGGCCGACCAGCGTGAAGACGGCAGATGCGAGGCCGATCAGCATGTTGGTGCGCAGGCCGGCGGAATTCTTGCGCAACTCGCGCTCAAGGCCGATCAGACCGCAGAGAAACGCCGCGCCGACCAGCCTCACCAGAAGCACTTCGATCGCAACGGGCGCCTCGTGCGAAAACTCCTCCGCGAGAACGTTGAGCATGGTCGCAATATCCCGATGTTACCTGTGATGTAACACCGGAAACTGACGCAGGCCTATATGGTTCCGTCAGCGCTGGACGCTGGCGCGAAAGCCTCAGAGACGCCCTTCGGCCTCGACGATGACCTTCGTCAGGCTGCCGTTTGCCTGAAAGAGCGGGATGAGGCAGGCCTGCAGGGCGTGGTAGATATCGCCCTTGCCGGGGAAAAGAGTGTGGGCCGGGACGAGGTCCTCGGTCAGTTCCTCGTGCCAGCCGCCGTTTTTGTGATCGATGAAGCGGTTGGCGATCGTACCCCAGATCCGCCTATAGCTGTCCTCGTAGAAATTGTCGGCCGGCAGGTGCTCGTTGAGGAAATGCGCGGCACCGGCCGCTTCGCACATCGGCCACCAGAGCTTGTTGGTCTTGGCGGGCTTGTCGCTCCAGTCGAGCGTGTAGAAGAAGCCGCCCTTTTGGCTGTCCCAGCCCAGTGACATGGACTGGACGAACAGCGATTTTGCCGCGTCCGGCATCCAGCCGTGCTTTTTATCCCCGAGCGTCCAGAGTTGCAGCAAGAGGCGCGACCATTCCAGCCAATGGCCGGGTGTGGTGCCGGCGGGGCGGAACATCTCGTCGGGATGGTAATAGTCCTTGTCGATCGTCCATTCGGCATCGAAATGTTCGGCAACGCGGAAACCGACGCTGCCGGCAGAACGGCGGATGACGAGGTCGGCAATGCTCGTCGCCTTCTCGAGATAGGCCTTCTCGCCGGTCGCCTCGTATGCGGCCATCAACGCTTCGGTCAGGTGCATGTTGGAGTTCTGGCCGCGATAGCTGCCGCCATCGATCGGCGACCAGTCACGGTTGAATTCTTCCGCGATCGCGCCATGGCGCGGTTCCCAGAACCTGGTTTCGAGGACCTCGGTTATATCGGCCAGCATCCGGTCGGCGAGCGGATGGCCGATGACCTTGGCAGAGGCGGCGGCGAGTAGCACGAAGGCATGGCCGTAACCCTGCTTGGCGGGATCAGCCGCGCCGTCATCATTGACCTGCCAGAAATAGCCGCCATATTCCGTGTCGCGATGGCGCTCCCAGAGGGTGCGCATGCCGTGGTCGACGATATCGCCGGAGCCCGGCCGGCCAAGCAGGTGGCCGATCGAAAAACAGTGGACCATGCGCGCCGATGCATGAATGCCCCGGGTCGGATTGGCGCCGCCAATCGGTGAGCCCTGGTCGTCGAGATCAAAGAAGCCGCCCTTCGGGTTCATTGCCCGGACCTGAAAGAAATCAAAGAGTCCGTCCGCCTGATCGAGGAGCCACCGACGATGATAGGGAAGGCTCGCCCAGTTGGCTTCTGTCTGACGCGTGTCGCTCATGAAAACCTCGGAATCGCTGTGGCGGGGCAGTGGGATCAGAACGCCTATAGCGCCCCGCGAGTTGCCTGTCATCGCTCTTATCAAATCGATTATTGCGCGCATACTCATATGACACTTCTGGAAGGTTATATATTGACATAAACATATCTTTATGCGGTTATTGAACGAAATCGAAACGATGAAGGGCTGTGCTATGTTCGACGAACTCTTTGGTGCCGAAGCCGCCGCTCGCGATGGCGCAGAGATTCTGGCGGCACTCAAGGCGGCTGCGCGCGAGCGCATCCTGATCATCGATGGCGCGATGGGCACCGAAATCCAGGGGCTCGGTTTCGACGAGGGGCATTTTCGCGGTGAGCGGTTTGCCGGTTGCGCCTGCCATCAGCAGGGCAATAACGACCTCCTGATCCTGTCGCAGCCGCAGGCGGTCGAGGATATCCATTACCGTTATGCCAAGGCAGGCGCCGACATCATCGAGACCAACACGTTCTCGTCGACCCGTATCGCCCAGGCCGACTACCAGATGGAAAACGCGGTCTACGACCTCAACCGCGACGGCGCGCGGCTGGCGAAGCGCGCGGCATTTCGGGCGCAGAAGGAAGACGGTCGTCGCCGTTTCGTCGCCGGCGCCATCGGCCCGACCAATCGCACGGCCTCGATCTCGCCCGACGTCAATAATCCCGGTTACCGGGCGGTGACATTCGATGATCTCCGGCTCGCCTATGGTGAACAGCTCGACGGGCTGATCGACGGCGGCGCCGACATCATCCTGATCGAGACGATCTTCGATACGCTGAACGCCAAGGCGGCGATCTTCGCCTGCGCCGAGCGGTTCGAGGCAAAGGGCATCCGCCTGCCGGTGATGATTTCGGGCACGATCACCGACCTTTCCGGCCGCACGTTGTCTGGTCAGACGCCGTCGGCCTTCTGGTCCTCCATCCGTCATTCCAAGCCCTTCACCGTCGGCCTCAACTGCGCGCTCGGCGCCGATGCGATGCGGCCGCACCTGCAGGAACTGTCGGGCGTCGCCGACACGTTCATCTCCGCATATCCGAATGCCGGCCTGCCGAATTCGTTCGGCGGCTACGACGAATCGCCGGAAGACATGGCTCGCCAGATCGAAGGGTTTGCGGCGGAAGGCCTGGTCAACGTCGTCGGCGGCTGCTGCGGTTCGACGCCGGAGCATATCCGCGCGATTGCCGAAGCGGTGGCGCCGCACAAGCCGCGCGAAGTGCCTGAGCACCGGCCGTTCATGTCGCTGGCGGGCCTGGAACCCTTCGAGTTCACCAAGGACATCCCCTTCGTCAATGTCGGCGAGCGCACCAATGTCACCGGTTCGGCGAAATTCCGTAAACTGATTACCGCAGGCGATTTTACCGCGGCGCTGGCCATTGCCCGCGACCAGGTGGAAAACGGCGCTTCGGTCATCGACATCAACATGGACGAAGGCCTGATCGACTCGCAGCGGGCGATGGTCGAATTCGTCAACCTGATCGCCGCCGAGCCGGATATCGCTCGGGTGCCGATCATGCTCGACTCCTCGAAGTTCGAGATCATGGAAGCGGGCCTGAAATGCGTGCAGGGCAAGCCGGTCGTCAACTCGATCTCCATGAAGGAGGGCGAGGAAAAATTTATCGCCCAGGCCAAGCTGCTGCGCAATTATGGTGCTGCCGTCGTGGTCATGGCCTTCGACGAGCAGGGCCAGGCAGATACCTACGAGCGCAAGGTGGCGATCTGCGAACGCGCCTACAAGCTCCTAACCGAAGAGGCGGATTTCCCGCCGGAAGACATCATCTTCGACCCCAACGTCTTTGCGGTGGCGACGGGTATCGAGGAGCATAACAGCTACGGTCTCGCCTTCATCCAGGCGACCAAGACCATCCGCGAGCGCATGCCGCTGGTGCATATCTCTGGCGGTGTCTCCAACCTGTCCTTCTCGTTCCGCGGCAACGAGCCGGTGCGTGAGGCGATGCATGCCGTGTTCCTCTACCACGCCATCCAGGCGGGCATGGACATGGGCATCGTCAATGCCGGCCAGCTGGCGATCTACGAGAACATCGATCCGGAACTGCGCGACGCCTGCGAGGACGTCGTGCTCAACCGTCGCGACGATGCGACGGAACGGATGCTCGAACTCGCCGAGCGTTATCGCGGAACCGGGGCCAAGGAAGCCAAGGAGAGAGACCTCGCCTGGCGTGAATGGCCAGTGGAGAAGCGCCTTTCGCATGCGCTCGTCAACGGCATCAACGAGTTCATCGAGGGCGATACCGAGGAGGCGCGCCAGAATGCTGAGCGGCCTCTGCATGTGATCGAGGGTCCGCTGATGGCCGGCATGAACGTGGTCGGCGACTTGTTCGGATCCGGAAAGATGTTCCTGCCGCAGGTGGTGAAGTCCGCCCGCGTCATGAAGCAGGCCGTCGCCGTGCTTCTGCCCTATATGGAAGAGGAGAAGCGCCTCAATGGCGGCGATCAGAAAAAGTCCGCCGGCAAGGTGCTGATGGCGACCGTCAAGGGCGACGTCCACGATATCGGCAAGAACATCGTCGGCGTCGTGCTCGCCTGCAACAATTACGAGATCATCGATCTCGGCGTGATGGTGCCGGCGACGAAGATCCTGGAAACGGCGATTGCCGAGAAGGTCGACATCATCGGGCTTTCCGGCTTGATCACCCCGTCGCTCGACGAGATGGTACATGTGGCGTCGGAAATGGAGCGCCAGGGGTTCGATATTCCACTGCTGATCGGCGGGGCGACGACCAGCCGCGTCCATACGGCCGTGAAGATCCATCCGCGCTATGATCGCGGCCAGGCGATCTACGTGACCGATGCCAGCCGCGCGGTCGGCGTCGTGTCCGCGCTTCTGTCCGAAGACGGAAAGCCGAGCTATATCAGCACGGTGCAGGCGGAATATGCCAAGGTTGCCGCGGCACACGCACGCGCGGAAGCGGAAAAAACCCGCCTGCCGATCGGCCGTGCCCGCGACAATGCCGAGAAGGTCGACTGGTCGTCCTACCAGCCCAAGAAGCCGCAGTTCACCGGAACGAAAGTGTTCGAGACCTATGACCTGGCGGAACTGGCGAAATATATCGACTGGACGCCGTTCTTCCAGACCTGGGAACTGAAGGGCCGTTTCCCGGCGATCCTCGAAGACGAGAAACAGGGCGAGGCGGCGCGCCAGCTTTATGCCGATGCGCAGGCGATGCTCGACAAGATCATTGCCGAAAAATGGTTCCGGCCGCGGGCGGTGATCGGCTTCTGGCCGGCCAATGCGGTCGGTGACGACATCCGCGTTTACACCGATGAAAGCCGCAACGAGGAACTGGCGACCTTCTTCACACTGCGTCAGCAGCTTTCGAAGCGGGACGGTCGTCCGAACGTCGCGCTGTCGGATTTCGTCGCCCCGGTTGCGACAGGTCTCGACGACTATGTCGGCGGTTTCGTCGTCACGGCCGGTATCGAGGAAGTGGCGATCGCCGAGCGGTTCGAGCGGGCGAACGACGATTATTCGTCGATCCTCGTCAAGGCGCTGGCCGATCGCTTCGCCGAAGCCTTCGCCGAATGCATGCACGAACAGGTCCGCAAGGAATTCTGGGGTTATGCGCCGGACGAGACGTTCTCGGCGGACGAGCTGATCACCGAGGCCTATCACGGCATCCGCCCGGCGCCGGGTTATCCGGCCCAGCCCGACCATACGGAAAAGGCGACCCTGTTCCGGTTGCTCGACGCGGAAGAGGCGACCGGCGTCGTTCTGACGGAAAGCTACGCGATGTGGCCCGGCTCATCGGTCTCCGGCCTCTATATCGGCCATCCGGCATCCTATTATTTCGGGGTGGCGAAGGTCGAGCGCGATCAGGTCGAGGACTATGCCAAGCGCAAGGGCATGTCGATCGAGGAGATCGAGCGCTGGCTCGGTCCTGTCCTCAACTACGTGCCGGTGTCCGGTCAGGATGCTGTCGACGACGCGGCCTGAAGAAGGGCCGTCTGACATTGCTTAGATGCAAGACGGCATCCGCGAGGATGCCGTTTTCGTCTGCGGGCCGTCAGCCCTCCGATTTATCTGCAATCAGTCGCGGATGATCAGGAAATCGTGGGCGTTGAAGCGCAACGCAAGGGTTTCTCCCGGCTGCGGCAGGACTGCGTCCGGCGAATTGAACATGTCGAAGGAAATCTGGTTTCCGCCGACATCAAGCTTGGTGCGGATGACCGAGCCCAGGAAATGCGAGGAGATCACCTGGCCGGTCAGCGAGGTATCGCCCTTGGCATTTTCCAGCAGCGAACCCGCTTCCGGGCGCAGGGCGATCGACAGCTTGTCGCCGCCTTTCAGGGCGCCGATCGATTCCCTCAGCCTGATCGTGTTTTCGCCGACCTTCACCGTGTTGGCCGCCGGATCGACGACGGTCGCCTCGATGATGTTGAGCGTGCCGACGAAGGAGGCGACGAAACGGGTGGTCGGGCGATTGTAGATTTCCGACGGGGTGCCGATCTGGTCGGCGCGGCCGGCATTCATGACGACGACGCGGTCGGAGATCGACAGGGCCTCTTCCTGATCGTGCGTCACGAAGACGGTGGTGATGCCGAGCCGGCGCTGGATTTCACGGATTTCTTCGCGCAATGAAACACGGATCTTGGCATCGAGCGCCGACAGCGGCTCGTCGAGCAGCAGGACCTGCGGTTTCGGCGCAAGCGCGCGGGCAAGCGCCACGCGCTGCTGCTGACCGCCGGACATCTGGTAGGGATAGCGGTCGGCCAGGTGGTCGAGACCGATCAGCGTCAGCATTTCCTTGACGCGTGTTTCGATCTCCGTCTTGGACTTGCCCGCCACCTTCAAGCCGAAGGCGACGTTGTCGAAGACGTTCATGTTCGGAAACAGCGCATAGGCCTGAAAGACCATGCCGATATTGCGCTGGTTGGTCTTCAGCGCGTTCTGGTTCCGGCCGTTGATCGAGATCGCACCGTCGCTCGGGCTTTCGAACCCGGCGATCATGCGCAGCACCGTCGTCTTGCCGCAGCCCGACGGTCCGAGAAAGGAAACGAACTCGCCCTTCTCGATGGACATGTTGAAGTCCTTGACGACCTGCGTCTGGCCGAAACTCTTCTTGATACTTTCGAGAACGAGGAACGACATCAAAATTCCTTAAGGCCTGGACGGCGACAATTTGCCGAAGCGGGAAACGAGCTGGATCAGACCCATCGACAGCCAGGTGATCGCAAAGGCGATGACGGCAAGCGCCGAAGGTTCGTAAGCCTTGTTGGCACCGACGAGCTGGAGATAGGGACCGAAGGCCGGACGGTTGAGAAGCGCCGCCATGGTGAATTCGCCCATGACGATCGCAAAGGTGATGAAGGCGCCCGAGAGCACGCCCGACATGACGTTCGGGAAAATGCAGCGGAACATGATCGTTGGCCATTTGGCGCCGAGAATTTCGGCGGCCTCCGTCAGCGTCCGCACGTCGATAGTCCGCATCGCCGTATCGACCGAGCGGTACATGTAGGGAAGCGCCAGGGTCACGTAGGAGAACGTCAGCAGGACATTGGTGCCCTGGGTGGAGCCGGTGAACGGGATCCAGGACGAGGAATTGTAGAGGCGCAGGTAGCCGAACACGATGACGATCGCCGGAATGACGAGCGGCAGAAGCGTGATGAACTCGACGACCGGCCGCATCTGCGGGAGGCGCAGCCGTACCCAATAAGCCGTGGGCACGATGAGCAGCATGCCGACGACGATCGTCACCAGCGCCATCAGCATGGAGAAGCCGAAGGTGGCGCGGAACTGCGCGTCGGTGAAGACCGACTGGTAGGCGTCGAAGGAATAGGCACCGCGCCGCATGCGCAGCGAGAACTCGAACGTGCCGATCAGGGGTATGAAGAAATAAATGGCACCGATGGCGATCGCGAGCCAGGCGAAGATCTTGTGCGCCTTCATTTCTGCCACCGTTCGGCGCGGGTGCGCAGCCAGATGTAGAGGATGTTGGAAATGCCGGTGATGACGATCATGCCGAGAGCCAAAGCGTAGCCGAGGTTCGGATTGTGCAGCACGTCACCGCGGATCTGGGCGTAGAGCAGGATCGGCACGATGTTGAGCGAGGACCCGGTCAGAGCATAGGCGGTTGCGATCGCGCCGAAGGCGTTGGCGAAAAGGAGAAGCGTGGCGCCCATCAGGCTTGGCCACAGGATAGGCAACACCACCATGCGCCAATATTGCCAGGTGGATGCGCCGAGGATCTCGGATGCCTCGCGCCATTCCTTTTTCAACCCGTCGAGCGCCGGGGTCAGGATCAGCACCATCAGCGGGATCTGGAAGAACATGTAGGTGATCGTCAGGCCGAAGAACGAGAGAAGGTTGAACCCCGTCGAATAGAGATTGAAGCCGAACCAGTCGCGCATGAAGACGGTGACCAGACCGGTCCGACCGAGCGTCGCCAGGAAAGCGAAGGCGAGCGGCACGCCGGCGAAGTTCGATGCGACGCCGGAAAACGTGAGCAGGCTGGAGCGGATCCAGGACGGCACGCCGCCGAGCACAACCGCCCAGGCGAGGAAGAAGCCGATCAACGCGCCGCCGAGTGCAGACGCAACGGATACCCGGATACTGATCCAGTAGGCGCCGAGGATGGACGGCGAAAAGAGATCGGCAATATTCTGAAACGTAAATTCGCCCGCCGGATTGAAGAAGGCGCCGACGATCAGATAGAGCGTCGGGACAATCAGGAAAGCGAGCGCAAATACCATGAACGGCACGATGCCGAGCCAGTCGATGACTGTCCGGCGGTCGATGAATGACGTGGATGCGGTGGTCATGAATGCTGGCCATCCAGGGGGAAACGGGAAACCTCCCACGCCGGGCGGCGCGGGAGGTCAATCCTGATGCGATTACTTGGAGACGTTGGCGCCGACCACGGTATCCCACTTCTTGGTAATGGTTTCCTTGGCGGCGGACTGCTGGGCGAGCGTCGGGAATACGGCCTTCTCATAGGCTGCTGCCGGGGGCAAGGCGTCGAGCAGGTTCTTCGGGATCTTGTTGCTCTTGGCAAGATCGTTGAAGCGGATCGGGTGGCAATATCCCTTCAGCCAGCCGAGCTGACCTTCGTCGGAATAGAGGTATTCCATCCAGAGCTTCGCAGCGTTCGGATGCGGAGCGAAGGCGGAGATCGCCTGCACGTAGACGCCTGCAACAACGCCGCTTGCCGGTACCACGACCTCGAAGGGCGGGTTGCCCTTCAGGCTTTCGCCCCAGGACAGGGCATTATAGTCCCAGGCGATGATGATCGGCGTGGTGCCCTGCGCAAACGGGGCGGCCTTGCCGGTGACCGGCACGAAATTGCCCTTCTTGTTGAGTTCGGCGAAGAACTTCAGGCCTTCGTCGCCGGCCTTGGCGGAGTCGCCCTTGGCGCCGGAGAGGCCGGCAGCATAAACGCCCTGAACGGCCTGGTTGGCGCCGCGCGGATCACCGGCGAGAGCGACTGCGTTGGCATAGTCGGACTTCAGGAGGTCGGGCCAGTCCTTCGGCGACGTCTTGACGAGGTCCTTGTTCACCAGGAAAGCCAGAACGCCGTAATAGTCGCCGTACCAGTAGCCGTCTGCGTCCTTGGCGTCGGCCGGGATCGAATCCCAGGTGGAGACCTTGTAGGGCTGGATCAGGCCGTCGGCCTTGGCGGACGGGCCGAACGACAGGCCAACGTCGATAACGTCGGGAGCCTGTGGGCCCTTGTTGCCCTTGTTGGCCTTGATCGCTTCGATTTCGTCGCCCGAACCGGCGTCCGGGTTCAATTCGTTGACTTCGAGGCCGTACTTCGCCTTGAATCCGGCGATGACGTCGCCGTAGCCGCACCAGCTATGGGGCAGCGCGATCGTGGTCAGCGTGCCTTCCTTCTTCGCAGCTGCGATCAGCTCGGCGCTGGGCGCCGCGGCGGCGATGGCCGTGGAGGCGATGACGATGGCGGTCGTCAGAGAAAGAAGACGTTGGGTCTTGTTGATCAAGGTATCCTCCTAGGGGTTCAGGTCGTGTAGTCCGGATCGTTTCGGCGCGACTCGTAGAGCCAGTTCATGTATCGTATATGACAGCCCGGAGGATGAGCATTTGCTCATGAAACTCCCGGATTGCCGGCATATTTCTTAACCCGACCGATCAGTCGGGACGGCTCTGGCGGCCCGGGCGGCGGAACAGCATCGTCCGCTCGAACAGGCCTTCCAGAGAGTTCATGCGTTCGCGAGTTTCCTCCCACGTCGCGCTCTGCACCGCCTCGATCAGCGCCTCGACGACGAACAGGGTGATGACGGAGCTGTCCCAGGCCGAGGGTGCCTCGATCCTCACCTTGAACGTGTGCTGTGCATGCTTGGCAACGGGTGAAGCCCAGACGTCGGTCAGCAAGATGATGACGACGCCGTTAGCCCGTGCGGCCTCTGCCAGCGTCGCCATCTCCTGCTCGTAGCGGCGAATATCGAAGATCACCAGGACGTCGCCGGCGCTCATGTTGAGAACATGCTGCGGCCAGGAGCTCGAATTGGTGGAGATCAGGGTCGTCTTGGGACGAATGACCTGCATATGGGTGAAGAAATATTCCGCGAGCGCACCGGTAATGCGGCCGCCGACGAAGTAGATGCCGCGGTTGCGGTCACGCAGAAGTGCGGCGGCCCCTTCGAAAGTCGTGGTGTCGAGATCCGAAAGTGTGTCGCGCAGATTGGCGGTGATCGCGTCGGCAAAGCGATTGAGGATATGTGTGCCCGGTGCGTTGGACGCCCACCGGTCGTGCTTGGCGATCGGGTTGGAGATGGTCGCCTCGAGCTCGTGATGCAGATGCGACTGGAATTCCGGGTAGCCCTTGTAGCCGAGCTTCTGCACCATCCGCGCAACCGTCGGCGTCGAAACACGGGCGTTCTCCGCGATCACAGTGATGCTGCCGAGCCCTGACACCGGATAGTTCTCCAATAGGCTGTCCGCCAACTGTTTTTCCGCGCGCGTCAGGCTATCGTAACGAACACGAATGACATCCGATACGGTGCGTGCAGTTGGTGGCACTAAAGCTGTTCCCTCCGGTCTTCGCCGGTTATCGAAAAGATTAACAATCGTTTCTGCGGAGAAGTCAACGGTTCCTTTGAAGAGAAATTTTCAGAATCCCGTTGACGGCGGCAGGAAAGTGAAGAATTCTCTTCTTAATCCAATTTAAACGATTTTTTCCGGAACGCGTCGATGCTGGTCCAGTCGGAATTCTTCTCGGAGGCGGATGGCGGACCCGTTGCCCTGGACAATGTCGGCGGCCGGGGAGATGTGCTTCTCGTCTGCGAACACGCCTCGCGGCGCCTGCCGGAACGCTACGGCGATCTCGGACTTTCCGCGGATGCGCTCGCCTCGCATATCGCCTGGGATCCGGGAGCGCTTGCCGTCTCCCGGCTGATGTCGAAGAGCCTCGACGCGACGCTGATCCACCAGCGGTTTTCGCGGCTCATCTACGACTGCAACCGGCCGCCGGATTCGCCTGCCGCCATGCGTGACGTGTCCGAGATCTTCCGGATCCCCGGCAACGAGAACCTGTCCGAGGCGGAGAAGTCCCGACGCACCACGGCGCTCTACCTGCCATTCCACGGCCGCATCCGCGAGGAGATCGCGGCGCGGCGGGCGAGGGGGCAGAAGACGGTGCTGGTCACCATTCACAGTTTCACGCCGGTCTATTTCGGCAGGGAGCGCCCGGTCGAGATCGGCATCCTGCACGATACCGACAGCCGGCTTGCCGACCGGATGCTGGAGGCAGCATCCGACACCCATCTCTACCGCGTCGAACGCAACGAGCCTTACGGGCCGGCGGACGGCGTAACGCATACGCTGGAAGTCCACGCCCTGCCGGCGGGACTTCTCAACGTCATGATCGAAATCAGGAACGATCTGATAACGGACGAAATCGGCCAGGGGGTCGTGGCCGATTTCTTGACAGGATTGCTGCGGGAAAGCCTCGCAGACATCCAAGGATAAGACCCGGGGAGCAGCAGCTCGCATGCCCGTGGTTAACCTCCGCGGGAAGGACAAACCGGATGGCCGCGATGGCGCGGTCTTTCTGCCAACAGGGGGAAGTCATGTCCGATTATACCGAAGGCGACAAAAAGCAGGACATTCATATCCTGCATTCCATGGGTTATGCGCAGGAACTCGAGCGCCGCATGAGCTCGTTTTCCAACTTCGCAATTTCGTTTTCCATCATTTGCATTCTCTCCGGCGGCATCAATTCGCTGGCGCAGGCGACGTCGGGTGTCGGCGGGGCCGCAATCGGCATCGGCTGGCCGATCGGCTGCATCATCTCTCTCTTCTTCGCACTCGGCATGGCGCAGATTTCATCCGCCTATCCGACGGCCGGCGGGCTCTATCACTGGAGTTCGATCCTCGGGACGCGCTTTACCGGCTGGCTCACCGCCTGGCTCAATCTTCTCGGACTGATCACCGTTCTCGGGGCGATCAACATCGGTACCGCCCTTTTCCTCGGCGGCACGTTCGGCGCGCAGCTTGGCATTGCCGATGCGACCGGCGTTGTTTCTCCGGGGATGCAGGTGGTTCTGGTGATCCTGTTCACCATCGTCCAGGCGGCGATCAACCATTTCGGCATCGGCCTCACCGCCAAGCTCACCGATTTCTCGGGCACGCTGATCCTGGTGACGGCGGCGGTCCTGACCATCGCCTGCCTCATCTACGCACCGACGCACGATATTTCGCGGCTCTGGACTTTCACCAATTATTCCGGTGATGCGGGCGGGGCCGTTTGGCCTCAGTCCGACAGCATGTGGTATATCTTCGCGCTCGGCCTGTTGCTGCCGATCTACACGATCACCGGTTATGACGCCTCGGCGCATACGTCGGAGGAAACCAAGAAGGCGGCGCTGTCGGTGCCCCGTTCGATGGTTTCCGCCGTGCTCTGGTCGTCGCTTGCCGGCTGGGTCATGCTGTCGGCCTTCGTCATCGCCATCCCGGACATGGCCGCAGGCGCCAAGCAGGGCTGGGCCGTGTTCTTCACCACCATCAACACCATCATGCCGGCCTGGCTGGTGACGGTGCTCTATGTCGCCATCTTCATCTCGCAGTTCCTCTGCGGGCTTGCGACCGTCACGTCATGCTCGCGGATGATCTTTGCGTTTTCCCGTGATGGCGGGATCCCGGTCGGCTCAAAGACGCTCGCAAGCGTCAGCCCGAAATTCCGCACCCCAGTCGCCGCGATCTGGACGGGGGCGGCTCTCGAAAGCCTGTTCGTCTGGGGCGCGCTGTTCATCTCGGTCGGCGAGGCAAGCCTCTACGTCACGGTCGTTAACGCGACCCTGATCTTCCTTTTCCTCTCCTTCCTCTTCCCGATCGTGCTCGGCATCTTCGCCTACGGCACCAAGAAATGGCCAGCGCCTGGCCCCTGGGATCTCGGCCAGGGCGTCTACAAGACAGTCGGCGTGCTGGCGACGCTTGGCATGGTGCTGATCATCTACATCGCCATCCAGCCGCCGAACGACAAGGTGCTTGCGGTCACCGTCGGCCTCATCGTCCTTGCGATAATCATCTGGTTCGCGGTCGAGAACAAGCGCTTCAAGGGGCCTCCGATCGGTGACATGATCGCCAAGCGCAAGGCCGAAATCGCTGCTGCGGAAGCGGCGGTCGGCGAAACCGGAACGGTCTCGCCGGTACCGGGCGAATAACCTTCACCGACATCATTGGCGGAGGCCGCGATGTGCGGCCTCCGCCAAATGTTCAAAGGCCAGATGGATCGATCATGACCAGTCATTATTCTTTCGACGAACTCAAAAAGGATGTTGCCGAGGGCCGCATCGATACGATCATCGCTGCCCAGGTGGACATGCAGGGTCGCCTGATGGGCAAACGGTTCCAGGCGGAATATTTCGTCGAGAGCGCCTATCAGGAAACCCATAGCTGCAACTATCTGCTGGCGACCGATATCGAGATGGAGACCATCTCCGGCTACAAGGCGACCAGCTGGGAACAGGGGTACGGCGACTATACGATGAAGCCGGATCTTGCGACGCTACGCAAACTCCCCTGGCTCGAAGGCACCGCGCTGGTTCTCTGCGACGTGCTCGACCATCACACCCATGCGGACGTGCCGCATTCGCCGCGCGCCATCCTGAAGGCCCAGGTGAAGCGGTTGGAGGCGATGGGCATGTCCGCCTTCATGGCGAC
Organism: Neorhizobium sp. 05N33; assembly: GCF_056397445.1. NCBI lineage: Bacteria > Pseudomonadati > Pseudomonadota > Alphaproteobacteria > Hyphomicrobiales > Rhizobiaceae > Neorhizobium > Neorhizobium sp. 05N33. The sequence goes on from NZ_JBFTNK010000004.1 coordinate 264,075, forward strand.
CGAACTCGAATTCTTCCTGTTCGACCAGACCTACGATCAGGCGCGCGAAAGCAGCTACCGCAATCTCAAACTGGCGAGCGGCTACAACGAGGACTACCACATCTTCCAGACCACCAAGGAAGAGGAGGTCATGCGGGCGATCCGCACCGGCCTGCAGGGTGCCGGCATTCCGGTGGAGAACTCCAAGGGCGAGGCTTCGGCCGGCCAGGAGGAAATCAACGTCCGCTACGCCGATGCGCTGACCATGGCCGACCGGCACGTGATCATCAAGAATGCATGCAAGGAGATCGCCTGGGGCAAGGGCAAGGCGATTACCTTCCTCGCCAAGTGGAATTATTCGGCCGCCGGCAGTTCGTCGCATATTCACCAGTCGCTGTGGAGCGCCGACGGCAAGACCCCGCTGTTCTTCGACAAGGACGACGAACACGGCATGTCGGAACTGATGAAACATTATATCGCCGGGCTGCTTAGCCATGCCGGCGAGATCACCTATTTCCTGGCACCCTACATCAATTCCTACAAGCGTTTCATGGCCGGCACGTTCGCGCCGACCAAGGCAGTCTGGTCGAAGGACAACCGTACCGCGGGCTACCGTCTTTGCGGCGAGGCGTCCAAGGGAATCCGCATCGAATGCCGCGTCGGCGGTTCCGACCTCAACCCGTATCTCGCCATGGCGGCGCTGATTGCGGCTGGCATCGACGGGATCGAGAAGAAGAAGACGTTGGAACCGGCCTTCGTTGGCGACGCCTATGGCGGCAAGGGTATCCGCGAGATCCCGAAGACCTTGCGCGCGGCGGTCGATCTGATGGACGGATCGGAACTGTTGCGCTCGGCCTTCGGCAACGACGTCATCGACCACTATGTCCGAGCCGGCCAATGGGAACAGGAGGAATACGATCGCCGCGTGACGGATTGGGAGGTGGCACGGGGTTTCGAGAGGGCTTGAGATAATCGCAATACTGAGTGTCGCTTGTTGTCATTATGGCATTATGTTAAGCTGTTTCCACAACCTGCGGGAATGGTCATGAGCCCTATAGACAGTGAATGGTTTTATCAGAAACTTGATCAGGGACAGAAATCTTTGCGCGATTTGGCTCGCTTCATGTCGCTCGATCCCAGTGCCGTATCGCGGATGCTGAAGGGCGAACGGAAGATGAGCGCAGATGAGCAGGACGATATCGCCGCCTTCCTCGGGATAAATCTCGAGGAGGTGGCCGCGCACCGGCGGGGCAAGGTGTTCGGATTTGAGGAGACGAAGCAAGGCAGCTATGACGCCACCGGCTACTCGGACACTCAGCCAGCCAAAATGTTCACGAAAGACGATATCATCTACAAGGATGGCAAGCGTTGGATGGAAAAGGAGGACGGCACGCTGATCGAGTTGCACCCCGGTTACGGTTGTATGGCTGGCACGATCACCGTCATGCCGGGCGTCGATCTGACGGCGCCAATGGACTGGGATGAGGAGTTGGGCGAGAAGCTTTATAATGAGTAGTCGGTTTCTGCTCGATACATGTTTTGTTATCTGGATGTCGCAAAAGGAGGTGCTGTCGCCGGTGGCTTTGGAGTCGCTCGGAGAGAGCCGGGCTAGAAGGATTCCGGTTTTCGTTTCCGCTGCGACAGCTTGGGAAATGGGCATGCTGCTCGCCAAAGGTCGTATTCGTGAATCCCGGGATGCCCAGCAATGGTACCGCGACTATCTGCGGGGCGGGAATTTTACAGAACATCCCGTGACCTCCACGATTTTTATTGCGTCCTCGTTCCTGCCCCAGCCTATTCACAAGGACCCGATCGACCGTATTCTGATCGCCACCGCGCGGGAGCACGATCTGACCATCATCACGCGCGACCGCGCGATTCTTTCCTATGGACATGCGGGCCATGTCCGCACGCTTGCCTGTTAACCCCTCGGGGCCTGCTGATTTTCTGGAGTTTGTATCAATGACGATGATCCAATGTATCTCGCCGGTCGACGGTTCGGTTTATGCCGAGCGTCCGGCCATGTCGGCGGAAGCGGCGGCCGAAGCGATCGGACGCGCACGACATGAGCAGAAGACCTGGGCGAAGCGGCCGCTCGATGAGCGTGTCCAGCTTGTGCTGAAGGGCGTTGCGCGTCTCAATGAGATGGTCGACGAGGTGGTGCCGGAACTTGCCTGGATGATGGGCCGGCCGGTGCGCTACGGCGGCGAGTTCAAGGGGTTCAACGAGCGCTCCAATTACGTCGCGTCGATCGCCGCCGATGCGCTGGCGCCACTGCGCGTCGAGGATAGCGCCACGTTCGAACGGCGCATCGAACGCGAGCCGCATGGCGTCGTGTTCGTCATCGCGCCGTGGAATTATCCCTATATGACGGCGATCAATACCGTCGCGCCGGCGCTGATGGCCGGCAACGCGGTTGTCATCAAGCATGCCTCCCAGACGCTGCTCGTCGGTGAGCGCATGGTGCGCGCCTTTGTCGAGGCCGGTGTTCCGGAAGATGTCTTCCAGAATATCTTCCTCGACCACGCGACGTCGGCCAGGCTGATTTCCGAAGGGCTGTTCAACTTCATCAATTTTACGGGTTCGGTCGAGGGCGGAAGGTCGATCGAGCGGGCCGCCGCCGGTACCTTTACCGGCATCGGCCTCGAACTCGGCGGCAAGGACCCCGGTTATGTGATGGAGGACGCCGACCTGGATGCTGCCGTCGACACGCTGATGGACGGCGCGACCTATAATTCCGGCCAATGCTGCTGCGGTATCGAGCGCATCTACGTTCACGAATCGCTCTACGACGCCTTCGTCGAGAAATCGGTCGCCTGGGTGTCGAACTACAAACTTGGCAACCCGCTCGACAAGGAAACGACGCTGGGGCCGATGGCCAACAAGCGCTTTGCCAAGGTCGTGCGCCAGCAGATCGCCGACGCGGTGGCGAGCGGCGCCAGGGCGCTGGTCGATCCGAAGTTTTTCCCGGCCGACGACGGTGGCGCCTATCTTGCGCCGCAAGTATTGGTTGACGTCGATCATTCCATGGAGATCATGCGGGAAGAGACGTTCGGCCCGGCTGTCGGCATCATGAAGGTGAAGAGTGACGACGAGGCGATCGGTTACATGAACGACAGCCGCTATGGGCTGACGGCGTCGCTGTGGACGCCGGATGTCGACCGGGCCAACCGGATCGGCAGTCAGCTCGAAACCGGCACGGTGTTCATGAATCGCGCCGACTATCTCGATCCGGCGCTTGTCTGGACCGGCGTCAAGGAAACCGGGCGAGGCGGTTCGCTCTCCGTCCTCGGTTTCCACAACCTGACCCGCCCGAAATCCTACCACCTGAAGAAGGTCACGAAATGAATATCGTCGCGAACTGGAGCTATCCGACCGCCGTCAAGCTGGGCCGCGGACGCATCAAGGAACTGGCGGACGCCTGCAAGACGCTCGGCCTGAAAAAGCCGCTTCTGGTCACCGACCGGGGACTGGCCTCGATGGCGATCACCGGCCATGCGCTCGACGTGCTCGAAGAGGCTGGCCTCGGCCGGGCGATCTTTGCCGATGTGGATCCGAACCCGAACGAGAACAACCTCGAAGCCGGCGTCAAGGCTTACAAAGATGGCGGTCATGACGGCGTCGTCGCCTTCGGCGGCGGTTCGGGCCTCGATCTCGGCAAGCTGATCGCCTTCATGGCCGGCCAGACGCGACCGGTCTGGGATTTCGAGGATATCGGCGACTGGTGGACCCGCGCCGACGCCTCGAAGATCGCACCGATCGTCGCGGTGCCGACCACGGCCGGCACCGGGTCTGAAGTCGGCCGGGCAGGGGTGCTCACCAACTCCGTCACCCATGTCAAAAAGATCATCTTCCACCCGAAACTGCTGCCCGGCGTCGTCATCTGCGATCCGGAACTGACGATGGGCATGCCGAAGGCAATCACCGCCGGCACCGGCATGGATGCGTTCGCGCATTGCCTGGAGGCCTATTCGTCGCCATTCTACCATCCGATGTCCGGCGGTATCGCGCTCGAAGGCATGCGGCTCGTCAAGGAATTCCTGCCGCGCGCCTACAAGGACGGACAGGACCTCGAAGCCCGCACCAATATGATGTCGGCTGCGGCCATGGGCGCGGTCGCCTTCCAGAAGGGGCTTGGCGCCATCCATTCGCTGTCGCATCCGATCGGCGCGGTCTACAACACCCATCACGGCATGACCAATGCGGTCGTGATGCCGCCGGTGCTGCGCTTCAACCGTCCGGCAATCGAAGAGAAGATCGCCCGCGCCGCGGCCTATCTCGGCATTGCCGGCGGGTTCGACGGGTTCTATGATTATGTCCTGTCGCTGCGTGCCGAACTCAACGTTCCCGAAAATCTTACTGCGATGGGAATCAAGCCGGACCGAATCGATGAACTGACGGCGATGGCGATGGAGGACCCGAGTTGCGGCGGCAACCCCGTCACCATGACGATGGAGAACACCAAAGCGCTTTTCGTCGACTGCTTTTAAGTCCCCCAACCCCTGGGAAGACGGCGTTGAAGAAGCCCGGAGGCCCAAACCTCCGGGCTTTTCCACGTTTTAGCGCCAAAAGCTAAATCTCCTGAGTGATATTAATGGTGGTTAAATTTGCAATTCGTTAACCATGTTTGGAAAGGATGTGCTTATGACACCATGCTTCCCGGTGTCCTCGTGAGCGATGTGGCTCAAGACTTGTTCGAGGACCGAAAATGCCTGTAATTTCCTTTGCCAACGCCAAGGGTGGAGCCGGAAAAACGACCGCTGCGCTCCTGCTCGCTACCGAACTTGCCTATCAGGGTTTTCGCGTCACCGTCATCGATGCCGACCCGCAGCGCTGGATCAGCCAGTGGTTCGAGACCTCCGGCACCGTGCGCAACATCGAAGTGGTATCGGAAGTCACGCTTGCGTCGCTGCAATGTCATCTTCGGGAAATGGCATCGCGCACCGACTATTTCATCATCGACCTCGCCGGCGCCCGTGATGCGCTGGTCACCACGGCGATCGGCCTTTCCGATCACGTGATGATCCCGGTCCAGGGTTCTGCCATGGACGCCAAGGGTGCTGCCCAAATCCTCGACCTCCTGTCCTATATGAAGGAGAAGGCCGGCCTGGTGATCCCGCATTCAGTGGTGCTGACGCGCGTTACCTCGATGGTCACCACCAAGGCGCTGTTGACCATCAAGGGTCTTCTGGCTGCCCGCGGCGTGCATGTCCTCGATACGCCGATCGGCGAACGCATCGCCTTCAAGGAACTCTTCGAGACCGGGGGCACGCTCCATACGCTGGACCCTGCGAAGGTCAGCAATCTCGACAAGGCAAAGGAAAACGCCCGGTCCTACGCACAGGAAGTCATGCGTCTCATGCCCGTCAAGATCACCCGCTCCGTCGCGTCGCGCCTCTTCGGACTGGGCCGCTACGCCGCCTGACACCGCCCGGTTCCATTCATCACATGCGGCCGGTTCTTCGGAACCGGCCGTTTTTTCGCGTTGCGACAGCAGCAGCAGAAAGCCCTGCGGCAATGCCGAGGAGCTTTCCGTCTTTGCGAGCCTGCTAACCTTACTCGGTGAATTCCACCGTGGTGCCGGGCTTGACCATCTTGGCGAGTTCCCTTGCGTCCCAGTTGGTCAGGCGCACGCAGCCGTGGCTGTTGGTCTTGCCGATCTTGGAAGGTTCCGGCGTGCCGTGGATGCCGTATGTGGGCTTCGAGAGCGCAATCCAGACCGTACCGACCGGGCCGTTCGGACCCGGCGGGATCTGCAGGATCTGATCGTTGCTGCCCTGCTTGAAATTGATCTTCGGATTGTAGGTATAGCCGGGATCGAGGGCGATACGTTCGACTGAGTGGATGCCGGTCGGCGAGGGCGTGTCGGTCGAGCCGATGGTTGCCGGATAAGCCGCCACCAGCTTGCCGTCGGCGCCATAGGCAAAAACCTGCTTCTTGCTCTTGTCGGCGATGATGCGGGTGACCTGACCGGCCTTCGGCTGGCCGGGGTTGATAACCTTGATTGTCGACCCCGGGATGGTGAAATCGATGCCGGGGTTGAGTGCCTTCAGATAGTTCTCGTCCATGTGGAACTGCTCGGCGAGCTTTTCGGTTACGGACGTATACGACATGGCCGGCAACTGCGATTTGTGCGCATAGTCTTCCGGGATCGACGCGACGTAGGGACCGGCGGCATCGGCCGGGGTGATCGTGTAGTCGACGATCGGCAGGCCGCCCGAATAGGTCAGCCGCTGCAGGATGTCCTCGGAATTGTTCGGATCGAGCGTCTCGCCGGTCATTTCCTGCCAGGCGGCGATCGCCTTGTTGACGTTGTCGCCGAGATGGCCGTCGATGACGCCGGGCGAGATGCCTTCACGGTCCAGGAAGACCTGGAGTGCAGCGATCTGGGCCTGCGGCTTCTTGGTGACGGTGATGATCGGCTTCTGCGGCAGAAGCGTTTCCGCCGGCGGCTGGTCCGGTTCGATCGAGGCTTCCTGCGGATAGCCGGTGTCGGGGAGGGCCTGATCATCGAGCGGCATGCGGCTGACCGAGCCTCGTCCCGGGATCCCGCCGGTAATGGCGCCTGGTTCGCCCGGTCGATATTCGCGGTAGTCGCGATAACCGCCGGCACCCTGCTGATAGCCGCCAGTGTCGCGCGGAGACCGGTAGCCGCCCGGTACCGGCGGATATTCCTGCGTCCGGTTGGGACGATAGGCTTCCTGGCGAATCTCTGTTGCGACGACATTGCCGAAATGGTCGATCAGAACGCGGCGACCCATGCCGTCGCGGCTAATGACGACGTCGCCGCGGTCGGGCACATAGTCCAGGATCGAGCCGTCAGGAGCGACGAGCATCGTTTCCGAGGGATAGCGGCCATAACGGTTCTGTGCTTCGGCGGAGGGAATTCCCTGTGCCGCGGTCAAGATCACCAGGCTTGCGCATGCAAAAAATAGCCGCTTCACGATGTCACCGACTTCCTTGTTACTACTTAAGCGTAATCGGGAAATCGGACATTGGTTCCCGCCCGTTCGCCTGTCGCCACAGACAAGTTAATTTTGACCGTAGTGTGGAAAAAGTGAATTCGTCATGAACACACCGTTAAATTCGCTTCACGATCGGTTAGAAGTTTTGACGAAACCGTGAAGGGAATGATTATGAAGGCTTTTTCCGCTGCTAACGGGCCGAGGATTTTTCTCGACGAGAGCTCGGTTCTTGATATCGGGGGCTGTTTCATCGGCGATGTGGATCTTGCTCCGGGCCGGGCCATTCCCGACGACGGTGATCCGCGAATCGATCATTCGCTCGAAGGGTTCCTCTTCACCTGCGGGCCCGACCATATTCGTCATCCCGAGGCGATCGAAGGCGCCGCTGAAGGCCAGAAATATCCGCTGCATGGATCCTTCTCCTCCCACCCCGCCGAAATCCTATTCTGGGATGCGCAGGGGCCGGATGCGGAATGCCGTGCCCGCGTGCCGCTGACCATTGCGACCGGCGAGACGGCTCTCCTCGAACGCCATTGGCGGATCGACGGTGCGACGGGCGAGGTGAGCCTGTCGGACAAGGTCACCAATACCGGTTCCAAGCCATTCGCGCGGGTGCATATGTACCATATGAATATCGGCGCCTGGCTGTTCGACGACCAGGTCCGGCTGACCGGCAGGATGCTCGACAAAGGCGGCTTTCCCTGGACCTTCGGCGGCGAGACCGGCGGCATATTCTGCGTGCCGGCGACCGTCGATGGCGAGCAGTGGGCCGAAATCGCGCTCGGGCCGATCGCGGCGATCGGCGGGCTGACGCTCAAGGTGAAGTTCAGGACCGACACGCTGCCGCATCTGCAGGTCTGGCGGAACCAGAAGGCGCCGGCGCATGTACTCGGCATCGAGCCGGTTTCGCATCGCCTGGCAAGCCGCCAGGAACTTGCGGCGAACGGGGAACTCGGGTGGGTCAAGCCCGGCGAAAGTGTCGAATACGGCCTGCGCTTCTGCTTCGTCTGAGAGTTGTCGCTCAGTGATTGACGCCCAAAGGGCACCGTCGTAATGCTTGCGCCTCAAATAGAACGGAGGGCTAAGTCCATGGATATCCGCCAGATCAACGACGAATATTCCGTCACCGGCCAGATCACCGTCGAGGAACTCGACCAGGTCAAGGCCATGGGGTTCAAGTCGGTCGTGTGCCATCGTCCCGACGACGAGGAGCCGGGCCAGCCGCATTTTGCGCAGATCGAAGCCCGTGCCAAGGAACTCGGCCTCGACATCCGCCACATCCCGGTTGGCCGCATGGGCGTCGACGAACAGGGCGTCAAGGCGATGGTCGATGCGCTCGACGAATTGCCGCGCCCGATGCTCGGCTTCTGCCGGTCCGGCGCCCGTTCGACGGCGATCTACGAAAAGAGCCAGCACTTACGCGGCTAAAGATTTTCCGCGGCCCCGTGCTTTTGGCCTGGGGCCTTTTCCCGTAGCTCAATTTTCTTTCAGGAGAGTTCCATGAGCATCCAGCGTATCGAGCCGGCCGCCCGCATGAGCGGCGCCGTCGTCCACGGTAACACCGTCTATCTGGCCGGCCAGGTCGGCGAAGGTGAGAGTGTCACCGACCAGTGCAAGGATGCGCTTTCCGAAGTCGACCGCCTGCTGGCTGCCGTCGGTTCAGATAAGTCGAAGATCCTGCAGACGATCATCTATCTCTCGGACATGGCCTATTTCGGCGAAATGAATGCCGTCTGGGAGAGCTGGATCGATCCGGCCAACCCGCCGGCCCGCGCTACCAGCGAAGCCAAGCTCGCTGCGCCGAAATACAAGGTCGAGTTTATCGTCACGGCTGCGATCTGACCGCTGAGATATTGATTCAGAAAGCCGGCCTATCGTTCTGATGGGCCGGCTTTTTATGTTTCATGCCCTTTCGCGGATCTGGGTCAGCGTCCGGGCCGGCGTGATCGCTTCCGGGTCCAGCCTGACCTCGATGATCGAAGGCTTGCCGCTGGCGCGCGACCGCTCATAGGCCGGGCCGAACTCTTCCGTCTTCTCGACCAGTTCCCCATGCCCGCCGAACGCCTTGGCATAGGCGACGAAATCCGGGTTGACGAGGTCGGTGGCGCTGACGCGGCCCGGATATTCCCGCTCCTGGTGCATGCGGATCGTGCCGTAGATGCCGTTGTTGACCAGCACGGTGATGATCGGCAGTCCATAGCGGACGGCGGTGATGAATTCCTGGCCGTGCATCATGAAGCAGCCGTCACCGGCAAAGCAGACGACTTCGCGCTCGGGAAACAGCTGCTTGGCGGCAACGGCGGCGGGCAGGCCGTAGCCCATCGAACCCGAGGTCGGGGCGGACTGGGTGTTGTATTTCCGGAAGCGGTGGAAGCGATGCAGCCAGGTGGCGTAATTGCCAGCGCCGTTGGTGAAGATCGCGTTGTCGGGCACGTTCTCCTCGATCCATTGCATGATCGGACCCATCCTGACCGGGCCGGGGCCGGCCTCCGGCGGCGTCGACCACTTGAGGTAGGCGTCGTGCAGCGCCGATTTCCGTTCGGCCCAGAGCGGTAAAGCCGGTGGTTCGAGGTCCTTCAGTGCAGCGACGAATTCCGCAGGCGCGGCGCAGATCGCCAGGTCCGGCCGGTACATGCGGCCGAGTTCTTCCGGGTCGGGGAAGATGTGGACGAGCTTCTGTTGCGGGTAGGGAATGTCGATCAGTGTGTAGCTGGAGGAGGGCATTTCCGACATGCGGCTGCCGATCAGCACCAGCAGGTCCGCCTCCTTGACCGCCTTGGCGAGCACGGGATTGATGCCGATGCCGACATCCCCCGCATAGGAGGGGTGGAGGTGATCGAACAGCATCTGGCGGCGGAAGGAGCAGCCTACGGGCACCTTGAAGCGGCTGGCGAAAGCCTGGAAATCGGCAACAGCCTGTTCGCTCCAGCGGGTGCCGCCGAGGATGAACATCGGATGCTGAGCGTTCTTCAGCATGGTCTCGAACGCTGCGATCTGGCTTTTTCCGGGGTGGCTTTCGACCGGCATATAGGCGCGGGCTTCAGGCGCCTCGACTTCCTCGACCAGCATGTCTTCCGGCAGCGTCAGCACGACCGGGCCGGGACGGCCGGAGGTGGCGACCGCAAAGGCGCGGGTGACGAATTCGGGGATGCGGCGGGCGTCGTCGATCTCGCCGACCCATTTGGCAAATTCGGTGAAGGCGCGGCGGTATTCGACCTCCTGAAAGGCTTCCCGTTCCTTCATCTCGCGGCCGATCTGGCCGACGAAGAGGATCATCGGAATCGAATCTTGCCTGGCGATGTGCAGCCCGGCCGAGGCATTGGTGGCGCCGGGACCGCGGGTGACCATGCAGATGCCCGGCTCGCCGCTGAGGCGGCCCCAGCTGTCAGCCATCATCGCAGCACCGCCTTCCTGGCGGCAGACGAGCACCTCGATGCCGCTTTCATACAGCGCGTCGAGCACGGCGAGATAACTTTCTCCGGGCACGCAGGAGATGCGCTTGACGCCATTCGCCTTCAGCGCCTCGACGATGAGCTGCCCTCCGGTCTTGATGACGGTGTTCATTTTTCTCTCCCCTCTTTTTCGATTTGATCGAGTTGCGCCAGCACATCTGCGGTATGTTCGCCGAGCGCCGGGCTCGGCCGGTGATAGACAAGCGGCGTTTCCGACAGCACGATTGGGCTGCGCACGCCCGGAATGACCGTGCCGTCGGCCGCTTCGAGATCGATCCGCAGCCCGCGCTCCTTGACCTGCGGATCGTCGAACATCTCGGCGATCGAATTGATCGGCCCTGCCGGCACGGCATTGTCGCCGCAGGCGGCGAGCAGCTCGGCCTTTTTCCATTTCGACGTCTGCGCGAGGATCAGCCGGCGCACTTCGACGCGGTTGGCGACGCGCGCCTTGTTGGTGGCGAAACGCTCGTCATCGGCCATTCCGTCGATGCCGAGGATGCCGCAGAGGCGCCGGAACTGGCCGTCATTGCCGATGGCGAGAATGAGATACCCGTCTTCGGTGGCCAGGACCTCGTAGGGGCTGATGTTCGGATGAGCATTGCCAAGCCGCACCGGCGCCTCGCCCGAGACCAGGTAGTTCATGTTCTGGTTGGCGAGGATGCCGGCCTGGACGTCGAGCAGCGCCATGTCGACATGCTGGCCTTCGCCGGTCTTCATCGCATGGATCAGCGCGCCCTGGATAGCGGTCACCGCATAGATGCCGGTGAAGATGTCGGCGATCGCGACACCCGCCTTCATCGGCTGGCCGTCCGGCTCGCCGGTGATCGACATGAAGCCCGACATGCCCTGGACAATGTAATCGTAGCCGGCGAGATTGGCGTAGGGGCCGTTCTGGCCGAAACCGGTGATCGAGCAATAGATCAGCTTCGGATTGATCTTTTTCAGGCTCTCGTAGTCGAGGCCGTATTTGACGAGGCCGCCGAGCTTGAAGTTCTCGATCAGCACGTCGGCGGTGGCGGCCAGCCGGCGGACGATATTCTGGCCTTCCTCGGTCTTGAGGTCGACGGCGATCGAGCGTTTGCCGCGGTTGGTGGAGTGGTAATAGGCGGCCGACAGGTTTTCTCCGTCCTTGCCTTCGACGAAGGGAGGACCCCAGGCGCGGGTATCGTCGCCGCCATCGGGGTTTTCCACCTTGATGACGTCGGCACCCATGTCTGCCAGCATCTGCCCGGCCCAGGGACCGGCGAGCACACGAGCAAGTTCGATGACGCGGATGCCGGTAAGCGGCGGTTTCTTGGGTGTCTGGGTCATATCACGGGGTCACGGTTGATTTGGCGGCGCTGGTTACCGGCTTCATGGAGGCAACGCGGCGTTCCCGCCAGATGATGTAGAGGCCGGAGCCGATGATGATCGAAATGCCGAGCCATTTGACCGGATCGGGAAAGTCGCCGAAGACCAGCCAGCCGAACAGCGTTGCCGAGACGATCTCGAAATATTGCAGCGGCGCAATCACGGACGCCGGTGCGGCGCGATAGGCGTAGACGGCAAGGATGCCCGACAGGGCTGCGAAGGCGCCGACGCCCGCGAGCCACAGCAGGGTCTTCCAGTCCGGCATGGAGGGCGCCAGGAAGCCGATGCCCGTCCGGTCGCCGACAAAGAGCAATATGGCTGAGATCGGAATTCCCCAGAGCGCCATCTGGAACTGCATCGACCAGGGATCTTCGCGATGCGCCAGCGCCCGCGTCAGGATCGCGAAGATCGCTACGCAGAAGGCGGTGACGATCGGCAGCAGCGCCACGAAGCCGATCTCCTGGAAGCTTGGACGGATGACGATCATGGCACCGACGAAGCCGGCCGCGCAGGCGGTATAACGCCGCCAGCCGATTGTCTCCTTGAGGAAGATGCTGGAAAGCACCGTCAGGATAATCGGCTCGACGAAGAAGATGGCGATGGCATCGGCCACTTCCATGACTGCCAGGGTCGCCACGAAGCAGACCATGGAGACAGTGATGAGGGTCGCGCGGATCGCATGGAAGACGCTGAGACGCCAGGAGAACGTCCGCCAATATCCATTCCACAGGACGATCGGCAGCATGCAGAGCGCCTGGAAAACGAAGCGCGCGGCAGTGATGAACGTGGGCGACGCGGTATCGGTCGCAAGCTTCGAAAAGACGTCGATGAACGGGGCGATCAGCATCGCGACGATCATCAGGCCGAGGCCGTTGACGATCCGGTTTGGGGCTGATGCGGCAAGGCTTGCGGACGACGAACTCATCGATTTCCTATAGCCGGGACCGGTCCCGGAAGCACTTGATTAAATGTCATGAACTCATTCCGTTTGATGAGTAGGGCCGGTTCAGAGGGCGGCCGCGGGCATGGGCAGGGCGGCCCGGGCCCAGGCGGCGAATTCGGCGGTGGCGCGGGCCCGCACCGTATCGTTCAGCGTTTCGTGGCGGGTGCCCGGCCAGATCTTGGTGGTGACGTTCGAAAAGCCGTTGCGCTTGAAATGCTCGGACAGCCACAGGATTTCACGGCCGCCATTGGTCGCCGGGTCCTCCGCGCCGCCGATCAGGTGGATCGGCAGATTCTTCGCCAGCCGATCGATGAGTTTCGGGGCGCGAAACGTGAGTTCGAAGAGATCGAGCCATAAGGAGACGCTGACGTCGAAACCGCACAAGGGATCGGCGATATAGGCATCGACGATATCCCGGTCATGGCTCAGCCAGTCGAATTCCGTGCGGTGGCCGGCAATGGATTTCCCCCAGGCGCCAAAAGTGAGTTTCGGCAGAAGCCCGCTCGGCACGTCCGAGCCTTTCAAAGCCTTTTCGATGCGCAGGATCACCTGCGCCGCGCGGCCAGCCGGACCTGGATGGAAGTTGGAATTCCAGACCGCGACGGCATTAAAGCTATCGGGATGATCCACGGCGGCATTGAGCGCGATCAGCCCGCCCATGGAATGGCCGAAGAGCAGAACCGGCAGGCCGGGATGGGCATGTGCCGCCATGTCGCGCATGGCTTTGACATCTTCGAGCACCAGACTGACGCCGTTATGCCGGGCGAAACGGCCGATCGGCGCATCCGGCGCCGTCGTTTCGCCATGGCCGCGATGATCGAAGGCGTAAGTCTGGAAGCCGCGGCTGGCCATGGCTTCGGCGAAAGCCCGGTAGCGCCGGGAATGCTCGGCAAGCCCGTGCGAGATCAGCAGGATGGCATGCGCCGGCTCGGTCGCCGGCTGGTAATGATAGGCAAGGTTTGCGCCTGTCGGGCTCTTAAACCGCCTCGTTTCGTCGAACATCCTCGCTCCCTCGACCGTTCGCGCATTGCTCCCGGCCACCAATTCGCCTACATAGCGGCAAACCGAAATTCCCCCCGGAGCACTTTTATCCATGGCACGTCAGTTCATCTATCACATGTCGGGACTCAACAAGTCCTACGGCGCCAAGAAAATCCTTGAGAACGTCAATCTGTCTTTTTACCCGGATGCCAAGATCGGTATCCTCGGTCCGAACGGTGCCGGTAAGTCGACCGTGCTGCGCATCATCGCCGGTCAGGACAAGGAATATACCGGCGAAGCCTGGCTCGCAGAAGGCGCGACCGTGGGCTATCTCGAACAGGAGCCGCATCTCGATGCGTCCAAGACCGTCTTCGAGAACGTCATGGAAGGCGTCGCCAAGAAGACGGCCGTCCTCGACCGCTACAACGAACTGATGATGAACTATTCCGACGAGACCGCGGACGAGGGCGCCAAGCTTCAGGACGTCATCGACAGCCAGAACCTCTGGGATCTGGAAAGCCAGGTCGAAATGGCGATGGAGGCACTACGCTGCCCGCCGCGTGATTCGGAAGTCACCAGCCTGTCGGGTGGTGAGCGCCGCCGTGTCGCTCTCTGCCGGCTCCTGCTGTCGCAGCCGGATCTGCTGCTGCTCGACGAACCGACCAACCATCTGGACGCCGAAACTATCGCGTGGCTCGAAAAGCACCTGCGCGACTATCCGGGCGCCGTGATGATGATCACCCACGATCGCTACTTCCTCGACAACGTCACCGGCTGGATTCTGGAGCTCGACCGCGGCCGCGGCATTCCTTACGAAGGCAATTACTCGGCCTACCTGCTCGCAAAAGCCAAGCGCATGCAGCAGGAAAACCGCGAAGAAGCCGGCCGCCAGAAGGCGATTTCCCGCGAACAGGAATGGATCGCGTCCAGCCCGAAGGCGCGCCAGGCAAAATCCAAGGCGCGTATCAAGTCCTACGAACAGCTGGTGGAGGCCGCCGACAAACAGCGTCCCGGCGACGCGCAGATCATCATCCCGGTCAGCGAGCGTCTCGGCCAGGTGGTCATCGAGATGGAAGGCATCACCAAGGGCTTTGAGGGCCGCACGCTGATCAACGACCTGTCGATCAAGCTTCCGCCGGGCGGCATCGTCGGCATCATCGGCCCGAACGGCGCCGGCAAGACGACGCTGTTCCGGATGATTACCGGCCAGGAAACGCCGGATGCGGGTTCGGTGCGCATCGGCGAGACCGTCCATCTCGGTTATGTCGACCAGAGCCGTGATGCGCTCGACGGCAACAAGACCGTCTGGGAGGAAATCTCGGGCGGCGCCGAAATCATCAAGCTCGGCAAGTTCGACATGAACTCCCGTGCCTATTGCGGCGCCTTCAACTTCAAGGGCGGCGACCAGCAGCAGAAGGTCGGCAACCTCTCGGGCGGCCAGCGTAACCGCGTTCACCTTGCCAAGATGCTGAAGGCCGGCGGCAACGTTCTGCTCCTCGACGAACCGACCAACGACCTCGATACGGAAACGCTGGGTGCGCTCGAAAGCGCGCTGGAAAACTTTGCCGGCTGCGCGATCATCATCAGCCACGATCGCATGTTCCTCGACCGCCTGGCGACGCATATTCTCGCCTTCGAAGGCGACGGCCATGTGGAATGGTTCGAAGGCAATTTCGAGGACTATGAGCAGGACAAGGTCCGCCGACTCGGCCCCGATGCCCTCAACCCGGGCAGCCAGGCCCACAAGCGTCTGACGCGTTAAGTTTTTTAGCTTTTCCTAAAGTAAAAACCCCGGTTCTGCCGGGGTTTTCTTTTGGATGAAGTTAACAAAAGCTAAAATCCGAACCCCCAAAATTATGGGTATTTTTAGCCTAGCCCGATAAAGACAATCGCAAAGATTCCCGGCGCATTTTCCTGCCCCAGGGAGACCATGTCCGCCTGGGTCTTGACGCTGTCATGATGACGGCCCGTTTCAGAGGGTTTTATTCATGCTGCGTTTGATCGAACGTTTGCCTTTCCGTACATCGTTGACGCTTCTTGCTTCCGTTCCGCTCCTGGCCGTGATTGGGCTCGGCGCGTTCGCCAGCTGGGAATCCTACAACCAGTACCGGGAGCTGAACCGTGCGATCGCCCTTGAGAGCCTGGCGCTGGCCGGCGGCGAGCTGATGAACGCCATTCCGGAAGAAAGCTTTGGTTCCGTGGCGCAGCGGCCCCAGGCCCGTGCGAGCGTGGATGCGGCAGAGAAGCGGCTCGTGAACCAGTATAAGGTCATCGATGCGCAGGGTTACGGCGAGGCCAGCTTGCGCGAGCTTGTCGCGGCGGTGGATGAACGCTTTCTGCGGATGCCGGAATATCGTGCCAAGATCGATAGCGGAGACACAAACCAGCTTCTGTCCGCGCAATACGTGACGCCGGTTTCGGAAAAGACGCTGGATATCATCGGCCGCGTCGGCGGCCTGACCGAGGACCGCGCGCTGGCGCGCTATGTCGACGGCTTCCACGCCCTCGTCCAGCTCAGCAACGGCTACGTCATCGTCAACCGGATGGGGCAGCAGTACACCAAAAACGGTGCGTTGACCGTCGAGGAAGCCGCCCGTTTCATGCAGGGGCGGCAGCAGGTCCGGCTTTATGAAAAGCCGATGCGCGCTTTCCTGTCCTCCAAGCTGATCGCGCAGTACGACGCTTATTTCCAGACGCCCGACGGTCAGCTGATCACCAACACGATGAAGGCGCTCGACAGTCTGAAGCCCTATACGCCGGCCGCCGACGACTATAGCGCCTGGGCCCGCGCCATGGAGAACCGTCGCACCTTCACTTCCGGCATCATCGCCCAGGCTGCGAGCGAGTTGAAAGCGTTGGGTGATCAGAAGTCTTCCGACGCAGCGTCCAGCCTGCAGGTACTTTTTGGCTCACTCTCGATCTTCATCCTGGCTGTCATCGCGCTCAGCGTGATCATTGCCCGCAGCCTTTCCGGCTCGATCCGCAAGATCGGCGACCGGATGGCAAGCCTTGCCTCCGGCAATACCGAAGAGGCGATCCCTTATTCGGATCGCAGGGACGAGATCGGCGCCATGGCCCGCTCGGTCGAGGTTTTCCGTGAAGCCGCGATCCGCAATCTTCAATTGGAAGCCGAGGCAGAAGCCACCCGTCGTCGTTCGGAGGCCGAGCGCCTCGAAATGCAGCGCCAGAGCGAGGCGGATGCCGAGGCGAAGCTGACGCAGGCGACCGGCGCGCTTGCCGCCAATCTTCGTCGTCTTGCTGCCGGCGACATGCTCTGCGAAGTGAACGAAGCTTTGGCGCCGCAATTCGAAGGCCTGCGCCACGACTTCAATACCTCGGTCCGCCAGCTGCGCGACGCGCTGCTCAGCGTCGGCAATTCGGTTTCCACCGTCACCAGCGGTTCGCGGGAAATTTCCGACGCATCCGACAACCTGTCGAAGCGCACCGAGCAGCAGGCTGCTTCGCTGGAAGAAACAGCCGCGGCACTCGAAGAGATCACCGCGAATGTGGTCGCCACGTCGAAGCGCACCGGCGAAGCCCGCGACGTCGTCCGCGACGCCCGGACACGAGCCGACCACTCGGGCCAGGTCGTCCGCAACGCGGTTTCTGCCATGGAACGGATCGAGAAATCGTCGCAGCAGATCGGCCAGATCATCGGCGTGATCGACGAGATCGCTTTCCAGACCAACCTTCTCGCCCTCAACGCGGGTGTCGAAGCGGCGCGTGCCGGTGAGGCCGGCAAGGGCTTTGCGGTCGTCGCACAGGAAGTCCGCGAGCTCGCCCAGCGCTCGGCGAACGCCGCCAAGGAAATCAAGTCATTGATCTCCAACTCGGCAGTTGCCGTCGGCGAGGGCGTCAAGCTCGTCAGCGAGACCGGCGAGGGGCTCAGCGTCATCGAGCAGCTCGTCCAGACCGTCAACAGCCACATGGATGCGATCGCGATCGCAGCGCAGGAACAGTCGGTCGGCCTTGCGCAGGTCAATACCGCCGTCAATCACATGGACCAGTCGACCCAGCAGAACGCCGCCATGGTCGAAGAGATGAACGCCGCCGGCGCGGGCCTTGCCCAGGAAAGCGGCAAGCTCAGCGATCTGCTGTCGCACTTCCAGCTCGGCGGCAGCCCCTCGGGCCAGCTTCGCGAGACGGCAAGCCGTATGCGCGCACCGGCGGCTCCGGTCTCACGCCCGGTCGCCGCTGCCCCCACCCGGCCGGCGCCGGCCCGCGCTCCGGTTTCCCGCGGAAATACGGCCCTCGCGCAATCTGCCGACGAGTGGGAAGAATTCTGATCTTCCAGGCACCAACAAAACTTAAGAGGGCGGCTTCGGCCGCCTTCTGCGTTTCAGGCGACCTCATCGGATCCATCAGTTGCCGCTTGCATAGAATGGCAAAACGATATAAACATATCTTTATATCTTGATTGCGTAAGGATGCGGCTGAATGGGATTGGCGCTCGACACCCTGGTGGACGTACTGAAAACGGCGGGCGAGCCGACGCGCTTCCGCCTGCTTGCGCTTCTCGCTGCCGGGGACCTGACCGTCACCGATCTTACCGAAATCCTGGGTCAGTCGCAGCCGCGCATTTCACGGCATCTGAAGCTGCTTGCCGAGGAAGCGCTGATCGATCGCTATCAGGAAGGCGCCTGGGCCTATTTCCGGCTGAAGCAGGAAGGCAAGGCGGCAACGCTGGTCAGGACGCTGCTGGCGGCCGCTTCCGAGGAGGATCCGGTCCTGCTGAGAGACAGCGAGCGGTTGACGATGGTCAAGCGCTTGCATGCCGAGCGCGCCCAGGCCTATTTCAGCCGCAACGCGTCCGAATGGGACGAGCTTCGCCGCCTGCATATAAGCGACGCGGCCGTTGAGTCGGCGCTGCTGAAGCTGATCGGCACGACGCCGGTCGACGCGCTTCTCGATCTTGGCACCGGCACGGGCTGGATCCTGCAACTTCTGTCCAACATCTATCGTCGCGCCGTTGGCATCGACGCGAGCCGCGACATGCTCTCGGTCGCCCGCTCCAATCTCGACAAGGCTGGGATCGTCAAGGCGTCGGTGCGGCATGGCGACATTCTCAACCTGCCGCTCGAAGGCCAGGATTTCGACCTGATCACCGTTCATCAGGTGCTGCACTTCCTCGACCAGCCGGAACTGGCGATCGCCGAGGCAGCTCGCGTGCTGCGTCCGGGCGGCCGCCTGCTGATCGTCGATCTCGCACCGCATACGCTCGAATACCTGCGCAACGACCATGCCCATGTGCGTCTCGGCTTTTCCCATCAGGTGATGGCGGAATGGCTCGAGAAGGTGGGTCTTGAAGTCGAGCAGGCAATCGATCTGGGTTCGGGCAAGGAAGGCGGGCTTACGGCCACCGTCTGGCTTGCCCGCGACCGCCGCCTGCTGATTGCTGCCCATCACGCCTCCGCCCAATCGCAAACCGTTCTTTAAGGGAGCTGAACCAATGACCGCCGATAGCGAAACTTTCAGCGTTTCCTTCGAATTCTTTCCGCCGAAGTCGGACGAGATGGAGGGCCAGCTTTGGGATACGGTCGATGAACTGGCGCTCTGGGACCCGAGGTTCGTTTCGGTCACCTATGGTGCGGGCGGTTCGACCAAGGCGCCAACGATCAATACGGTGCGCCGACTGGTCGGAGAGACCTCGCTTGCGACCGCCGCACATCTGACCTGCGTCGACGCCACGCACGAAGAAACCCATTCGGTGGTCAGCGAATATCGCGCCGCCGGCATCCGCCATATCGTTGCCCTGCGCGGCGATCCGGCGAGCGGTGTCGGCACCGAGTATCGTCCGCATCCGGAGGGTTATGCCAATGCGGCAGACCTGGTGCGCGGATTGACCGAGCTCGGCGGCTTCGACATTTCCGTCTCCGCCTATCCCGAGAAACATCCGGAAAGCACCGATCTTGCCGCAGACATCGAAATGCTGAAGCGCAAGGCGGATGCCGGCGCTGCCCGGGCACTGACCCAGTTCTTCTTCGACAACGACGTTTTTGAACGTTACCTCGAAAAGGTGCGCGCCGCCGGCATCTCGATCCCGATCGTGCCGGGCATCATGCCGATCCAGAACCTGACCCAGCTCAAGCGTTTCGCCGGCCGCTGCGGTTCCTCGGTTCCGTCCTTCCTGGATGCTCGTTTCGAAGGGCTGGACGACAAGCCCGAGGATCGCGCCAAGGTCGCCGCCGATATCGCGGCCGAACAGATCGAAGACCTGATCCGCCGCGGACTTGGCGACTTCCACATCTACACGATGAACCGCGCACCGCTCGTATCCGCCGTCCTGCACCGGCTCGGCCGCCGGCAGATACGCACGCCGCGTATTGCCGCTGCCTGAGCGCATTGAAAAAAACGCATGCTCCTACGAAAGGAGCATGCGTTTTCACCGGAAGTGCTGATTATCAAACGGTCGTGGATGCGATATTTTGAACTGGTAGTGGAACTGGTGGCGCTCAAATGAAGAGCATGGATGCCACAAACACAAACGCTGCACCGACTACCAAGACATTGAGAGAGTATGTACGTCCCATGTCTGCCTCCTTGCGTTGACGGGCAGACTTTATGTCGGTTTTGTGCCGGTTGGGAAGCGTCTTTCGATGCTGCAGTGCCGTGCGCCTATTCGCCTTACGCCGGAAAGGATCGTGCAAGTCACTGATTTTTATTAATAAACCATCCGTTAATCTTAATTTCCGCAAAGTTAAAAAGCCGTGTACGGCTGTTAACTTCTGACATATTCCGTGATGGTTTCGCCCCGTTACGGCGCTCTCGATGCCACATTGCTGCGTCTGCGAAGAAGCCTTCCATCGAGCAGAACGAGGCCGAAGCCGATCAGCAGCATGCCGATCAGGTCGGTCGCCTCCAACCTTTCGCCGAGGAAAAGCGCGCCGAGAAGGATAGCGCTCGGAGGCACGACGAGTGTGACCAGAGACGCGTTCGTTGCACCCGCCAGTGCGAGAATGCGAAAATAGAGAAGATAGGCGAAGGCGGTCGACAGGAGCGCCAGGGCAAGGATCGCAAGGATGGCGTGCGTCGATGGGGCGGGCAGTGCCCAGGGCTGGTCGGCGAAGAGCGACACGGGCAGCATGATCAGGCTGGAGGCCGTAAGCTGTCCGGTGGCACTGACAGGTGCCGGCAGGCCGCGGAAACGTTTGCCGTAGGTGCCGGCCACGCCGTAGGAGATTGCCGCAAGGATGGGCAGGATCAGCGCCCAGAACGGCACGGAGGCGGCTGCCGTGACGCCGGGACCGATGAGCACGGCCGTACCGGCAAATCCCATCAGGCAGCCGGCGATCTTTGCGGGTGTCAGTTTCTCGTCAGTGGTCCAGCGATTGGCGATCAGAACCGTCCAGATCGGCGTCGTCGCGTTGAGGATCGAGGCAAGCCCAGCGCCGATCTCGGTCTGGCCGAAGAAGATCAGCGTGTGGGGCAGGGCGTTGTTGATAAAGCCCATCACCAGAAACGAGCGCCAATGGGTGCGAAGCGTCGCATAGAGCCCGAAGCGACCGTGCAGGTAGATATGGAGCGCCAGCGCCGCCAGAAGCAGGCGCAGGAAAACGAGCGTGAAGGGCGGAACTTCCAAGACCGCTACGCGCGCGAAGAAGAAGGACCCGCCCCAGATCAGCCCGAGCAGCAGGATCAGCGCCCATGCCACGGCGCCGGGTTTCGAAATGGCGGCGGTTGTCATGCGAAATCTCCTCGCGGTCAAGGCGAAGGGATATCCCGATGATCCACGAGTCGCCACCCGTTTTCGCCGGGTGGCGATTGAATTTCAGAGCGCGGAGAGCAGGCCCTGGGTCGGCCAGCCGTCGGCCGGCAGGCCGAGGCGTGCCTGTTCCTTCTGGACGGCCTGGCGCGTACCCGATCCGAGAATGCCGTCGACCTTGCCGATATCGTGGCCGAGCGCTTCGAGCTTGGTCTGCAGCGCCTTCATGCCAGTATCGTCGAGACCCTGGTCCGGCGTGCCCTTCTGATAGGTAGGAGCGCCGGAAAGCCGGGTTGCGAAATAGGCGGCCGAAGTCGTGTAGATGAACGACTGGTTCCATTCCAGATAGATGTTGAAGTTCGGATAGGTGAGGAAGGTCGGTCCCTTGCGGCCCTGCGGCAGGATGAGGGCTGCGGGCAGGTTGCCGAAATTGGTTACGCCGTCGCGCGGGACGACGCCCAGCTTGAACCATTCGCTTGCCGGCATTTCGTTGCCGAGGCCGGACTTGTCCCAAGGCAGATTCTCGGGCAGCGTCACTTCCTGCATCCAGGGCTGGCCGGGCTTGAAGCCCATGCTCTGGATGAACTTGGCGGCTGTCAGGATGGCGTCCGGGGAACTGGTCTTGACGTTGACATGGCCATCGCCGTCACCGTCGACACCGTGCGCGACGATATCCTTCGGAAGCATCTGCACCTGGCCGATCTCGCCGGCCCATGCACCCGTGTTGGAGGAAGGATTGAGATCGCCTTGCTGGACCATTTCGATCAGGGCGATCAGCTGCGGGCGAAAAAGTTCAGGGCGGCGGCAGTCATGCGAAAGCGTCACCAGGGCGTTGCGGGTGTTGAAATCGCCCTGGACGGCGCCGAAATCGGTCTCCATGGCCCAGAAGGCGGTAATCACGCCTGGCGGCACGCCGAATTCCTTTTCGGCGCGGGCAAAGACGTCCGCATACTGCTTGATCTTTTGGCGGCCGATATCGAGGCGGGCCTGGCTGACGGTGCGCTGCGAGAATTCAATGAAGGTCTGTCGGAAGACACCCTGGGCCCGGTCGCGGGACAAGACCTTCTGGTCGATCTGCGCGCCGGCGAGTGCTTCATCCGCAGCACTTGCCGATGCGCCCTTGGAAATGGCTTCTGCCTTGACACCGTTCAGGAAGGCGCCGAGATCGCCGCCACAGGCGGGAGCCGGGGTCTGGGCGAGAGCGGTGGAGGCGAGGCAGCTGGTGATGACGGAGGCGAGGGCGAGGCGGCGGGCAAAGCGAGCGGACATTCGGCGTTCCTAGAATCTGAGTAAGCGCCGCCTGATCTCGGAAAATTTTGTGACCGAAACATGGGCGACAGCTCTGGTGGCGCAGTTTTTATCGCAACTGCTCACACATTGCCAGACACCTGTTCGCCCTGCGAACGGAGTTACTTGTTCACCGCCGCAATCCAGTTATGCCAGTTCTTGGACGTGCCCGCAAAGACGTTGATATCCATCTCGCCCTTGATGCCCGGAACGATGCCGGTCGAGGTATACTGCCAGAAAGCCCAGCGGCGATCCGGGTAGATCTTGGTGGGATGCTGCGCCACGGCGCGGAGCCAGAAATGATAGTTGCTGAAGGCGCCGACCAGATTGTCCCGGTGGAAATCCACCGATGTATAGATGATCGGCCGCTTGCCGTAATAGGCCTCGAGACGATCCATGAAGCGCTGCATCGATGCACGCACTGTTTCGGGATCGGGACGGGTCTTGCAGGTCGGCGAAGCCTGGTTCCATTCCATGTCGAGGACCGGCGGCAGCTTTACCGCATCCTTGGGCACGTTGTTGATGAACCAATCGGCCTGTTCGTCGGCCGTCGAGCAGAAATAATAGAAATGGTAGGGGGCGTAAGGAATGCCGGCCGACGCGGCACCTCGCCAGTTCAGCTCGAAGGTCGGATCGATGCGATCCCTGCCTTCGGTCGCCTTGATGAAGACGAAGGCTATTCCAGCCTTCTTCACGGCCGGCCAGTCGATATCCGTACCGTTCCACTTGGAGACGTCGATGCCGTGGATCTCGTGCAGGCCCGGGTGGTTCTTGCCGAAATCCTGCGGGTCGCTGTCCTTGAACCGCATTTTCTTGACCGATGACGTTTCCATCAGGTCATAGCTTGAGGATGTGCATCCCGTGGCAAGGAACGCGGTCGCAAGGAGGGCCAGAAGGAGCCGAGGCATGAACATCCCGTGTGGTGTCGATGTGGAAGCCTCTTGCCCCGTTCGACGCAAAACAGGGAGGCGTGAACTCCATATTCACCATAACGTCGTAAAAAATCAGTTAGGGCAAGAGGAATTCCAGCTCGAAACCCAGAGAGCTCCGGGATTCAGTTCCTACGGCGGATGACCGCGTGCCACGCGTAGCCCCCGCCGATCTCCTCGAAGATCATATCGGCGTCAGCGTCGGCAAGCTTGCTTTCGAGCACGTCGTGCAGGTTCGGCCGCGGCGTGACGTGGAAACGCATGAGCCACGCCTTCAAAAACCGCCCGAACCAGCCCGGCAGCCGTTCCTGTTGGCCGAAGTCGACGATGTGCAGAGAACCATGCGGCGAAAGCGCCGCAAGCGAGGCTTCGACCGCCTTTTCCCAATCGGGAATCATCGACAACGCGTAGGAGATCAGGATACGGTCGAAGCCGGTCGTGCCGAATTCCTCCGCTGTGAAACTGGTCGCATCGGCGACCCGAAATTCCGGGGTGACCGGCTTGCCGCGGAAATTGGCCCGGGCACTTTCCAGCATCTCGGCGGAAATATCGAGGCCGTAGAGCTTTGCAGCCGGGTAGTGCCTATGAGCGAGGGCGAGGTTACGGCCTGTGCCGCAGCCGACTTCGAGCAGCGAGGCATTCGGCGGAACATTCAACCCCGCAATCGCCCGGTCGCGGCCGAAGAGGTAATATTTGCGGGTGATGTCGTAGATATGGCGCTGATACCGGTACATCCGGTCCATGCGTTCGGCGTGGCCATTGGACAGGGGGCTGTTCGCCATATCCGTCGCCATCAGGCTTTTTTCACGTAGATGTGGAAACCGCCGTAGATCGCCGAGCGATCCTCGAGGTTGAGCTCGCTGGAGCGTTCTTCCAGATAGGACCACTGATCGAGGAGGGCCGGCGAGAGGCGACCGTCGAGCACGCTCTTTTCGGCGGCGGTGCGGAAGATCACGCGGGCGCCGGGCGCGGCCGTGCGGCTGATTTCCGACCAGACGTCGTTCAATTGCTCGTCGTTCATCCAATCCTGCGCGTCGAGCAGGACGTAACGATCGACCGAGCCGGCAGCCTTCTGCGCCAGCAGTTCGGTGAAGCTCGCATGATGAACTGTCACGCGCTCGGCATTGTCGCGGATGGCGCGGTAGTTTTCCGCCTTCAGGTAGGTCGGCAGCGTGCCTTCCTCGGGCTTCGGATAACGGCGCGCGAAAGCCTGCCAGGCGAAATAGTTGTCGCGCAGCGGAAAGTGGCAGGCGAGTTTTTCGAGGCGCTGGCGCAGGACCGGTGCGATCGAGCCGTCGGAGGCGAGGCTCGCCAGCTCGTCATATTGCTGCGGCGGAATGCCGAGGCCAAACAGCGAGCTCTTGCGGCTGGTGATCCAGCGGATCAGCGGCTTGTCAAACAGCGGAGCGATGCGGTCGTCGAAGAACTGGCGCTGTTCGCGCAGCGACTTGGCATTGGCCATTTCGGTCAGATTGATGCCGTGCAAGCGGGCGATCAGATGGCCGGCGCCGATGAAACGGCCGAGCAGGCCGGTCTTGTAGATATTGCGGTCGAACACTTCGATCCGACGACGGCCGGCAATCGAGCGCTTGTCCCAATAGGCGCGGGTCGCGGCGTCGAGGTTCGGGGCGATGAAGGTGTCGTAGCTCTTGCTGTTGGTGCGGATGCCGTCCATGCCGAAATGGCGAACGACATCGCCGTGGCCGGGCAGGTGGCGGAAGGCGGCGAGTTTCAGGCGGTTCAGCGCGACGTGATGCGGGTTCAAATCGACGACATCGATTTTCTTCGGCGAGCGGGAGAGATAGGCGAGCATGTTGCAGCCGCCGGAGCCGATGGTGACGATCGAATGCTCGTCAGAAAGCTCCATGGCGGTCATGTCGACTTCCGGGTCTTCCCAGATCTGCGGATAGACGAGACCGGAGAACAGGAGGCCGAAAAGCCTTTCTGAAAAACCCTGCCGAGACAGTGCTTTATGCTGCAGAAGTGCGTCCTTGAGCTTCTGGTTTTTCCGAAAACCGGCTTCCTGTGCAATATCCGCCATGGTCGAGTCCCGCCTTGTTCAGAGTTTCAGGGCGTGTAAACCCGTCATGCTACAGATTGATGACGAGGCCTGTGTCCAGTCCCGCAATAGGCCCGGGCGTTGCCGATCGCCTCTTCCTTGGATCCGAGAATCCTGATTGCATGCGGCCGTCCAATGGGAGGCAGGCATGCGGTTCTTGATCCGGTCTTTGAAAATCCTCGTCGGCCTCATCGTCGTTGGCCTGATCGGGCTCGGGATCTGGCTCTATACGTCGCCTCCGGAACTGCTGAGGGTCGGCAGCGGCTATTCGGCCAAGATGGTCTGCTCGAACGTCTTCCTTGCCGGACGCGACAGCGATGAGGTTCTGGCGGTCGATGTCCAGGCTCCCGGCCATCCGCTTCTGAGATTGATGCGGGTTTCCGTCGATCGA
Organism: Neorhizobium sp. 05N33; assembly: GCF_056397445.1. Lineage (NCBI taxonomy): Bacteria > Pseudomonadati > Pseudomonadota > Alphaproteobacteria > Hyphomicrobiales > Rhizobiaceae > Neorhizobium > Neorhizobium sp. 05N33. The sequence continues at coordinate 290,113 of NZ_JBFTNK010000004.1, forward strand.
ACGGAAAAGCGGGTTCATGCGGCACTGCTTGGCATTTTCGCCGGCAATGACGCGGTCTATCGCGAAGGGCTCGGCTGCACCGTCACGCCTGACGGCGCAGCCGCGGCAGCCGCCACCGTTCCGGTGCCTGCCGTTACGTCAGCCGATCCGTCCGCGCTTTGGCCGGAAGGCGGAAAAGTGGAACCTGATCCGTCGGTTGCGCGGCTCCTCTTAGATGCGAATCTTGTCGGGCCTGGCATGCGGGCTGTGGTGGTGGTCAAGCGGGGGCGGATCGTCGCCGAGACCTATTCGAGCGGTTTTTCCAAGGATACGCCGTTGCTCGGCTGGTCGATGACCAAGACCGTCAACGCCGCGATCCTCGGCACCCTGGTCCGCGACGGAAAGCTCTCGCTGGACGACAAGGGACTGTTTCCCCAATGGCGGGGCAACCAGCGCGGCGATATCCGGATTGCAGACCTCGCCGCCATGGAAAGCGGGCTTGCCTTCAACGAGGACTACGGCGCGGTCGCTGACGTGACGCGCATGCTCTATCTCGAGCCGGACATGGCAGGCTTTGCGGCCGACCAGCCGCTGGAGGCCGATCCCGGTTCGCGGTTCAGCTATTCTTCCGGCACCGCCGTGTTGCTCTCAAAAATCTGGATGGAGAAGGTCGGCGAGAGAACCGCGGCGCTCGCCTATCCCCGCACCGCCCTGTTTGGTCCGCTCGGCATGACAAGCGCCGTCATGGAGGCGGATGCGGCCGGTACTCTCGTCGGCAGTTCCTATATGTATGCGACGGCGCGGGACTGGGGCCGTATGGGGCTGCTGCTTGCGCGAGACGGCGTCTGGAACGGCAGCCGGATCCTGCCGGACGGTTTTGTCGCGCTGATGCACCAGGCCAACGCCACGTCGAACGGCCGTTATTCGAAGATGCAGACCTGGCTGCCGGACAAGAACAATCCCGACATGCCGGCGGATGCCTTTTTCATCCAGGGGCACGATGGGCAGACCATCACGGTCGTCCCGTCGCTCGATCTGGTCGTGGTAAGGCTTGGGCTGACGCCGAGCTGGAACCGCTACGATCCGACACGGCTTGTCGCCGAGGTGGTGAAAACAACAACGGCGCCCTGAGGCGCCGCAAGCATACCGTCCAAATATTTTTCAGGCCCGGCTTACTTCTCCAGGACGTCCAGCATGTCCTTGCGCTTGGCGTCATAATAATAACCGCGCGCATACAGCTTGATGGCATTGTCGTTTTTGTTGTCGGCAACCAGCCAGGCGCCACGCAGGTACTTGATCGCGTATTTGAGGTTGGTCTCGGCATCGAGCAGGCCGGCGGGCGGGCCTTCGTAACCCATCGACTTGGCGGTCGAATACTTGATCTGCATGAGGCCCCAATAGCCGTTCTTGTGATAGGCCTTGGGATCATATTTGCTTTCCCGATGCACGACGCGGTGCACCAGCGATTCCGGTACGCCATACATGCCGGCATAACGCTTGATGAGCTTGCTCAATTCCGGCGGCGCATCGGACGCCGTGGTCGGCATAGGCTCGCCCGGAGCCGGCGGGAATTCCATGGCCGACAATGCGGCAATCGCTCTCGGCTGCGCTGCATAGGCAAGCGTCGCAGTGTCCGGGCGAGGGATCGGGACGACGGTCTGCAGTGCGACCATATCAGGCGTAAGTTCGGGTTCGTCGAGCGCGATTGCTGAGGCTGCGGCCGGCTGGATCCGGCCTTCGGTGACGGCAGGCGCGATCGGCGGCGACACGAGGCGGCTGCCCTTTGGCATCGCAAGGCTCGCCGGCTGGGCGGACGCGAGGATAGTCGAGGTGGTGCGGGCCACGGGCGGCGGCATCATCGCCGGTCCGGGCGCCGGCGCAAAAGCGACGAGCGGGGCCATGGTGGGTGCTGCCATCGCGGCCGACTGAACGGACATCGCATCGGCGGCTGCAGGCGTCGGGACGGGAAGTCTTGCGGTCTTGGCGAGTGCCACGGTCGGCTGGGTGCCGGCTACCTGGACAGTGGAGGCGAGCTGGACCCCCGGAGGGATCGTCTGGCCTGCAACCTGAACCGGCCCGTAGACCGGCAGATCGGCTTTATGGGTGGTCGTCTGGCCATCCGCGGAGGCTGTCTGAACAGGTCCGGTCGCCTGGCCGTTGATCGGGGCAACCGACTGCGTCGCTGCAAGCTTTTGCTCGCGTTCGACGCTCGAACATCCGGTGAGAGCCGAAGAAACGGCGCACGCCACAACCGTCCCGCGGCCGAGGAATCGGATTATCGCCATTGGGTCGCTTTCATGAAAAAATGGTTACCCCAGTCCGCCCAAACGCCACCAAAAGAGTGTTTCCATTAACCTATTGGGCGGCGTCCGGCAAGACGGCGAGCCTCACGCGGCGATCCGGCGATAGCCGGCGGTGACCGCGCGCCGTGAAATGAAGCGCGTCTGGGGTTTGCGCGAGGCGGCATTGAGGTTGGCGGGGCGCCGTCTGCGGGCGAGCACGCGGCGCGGAAAAAGCACGTGAATTCCGGCTCCAAGCGCTGCGCAAACAAGGAAGGTCGCCTGCATTTCGAGAAGCTGGGGCAGGAGCGACCGGTCGGGATCGACGAACTGGGCGAGCACGGCTGCAAGGACGACGGCATAACGCGCCTGGAAGGCGGATTTGCCGAACAGGCATCCGAAGATTCGTGCCGCCCGACACTCGGGAAGATTGTCATTGTCGGCGATGGGGCCGGAGATTCGCGGATCCTGGTAGGACCAGAGCACGTAGAGCATCAGGTAACCCAGCCCCGCCCAGGAGATTACGTCGACGAGCTTCGGCAGATAGACGGCGACCAGGGCCATGGGGATCATCGCCACGATCAGGGCTGCCGACATTCCGACGGCAAGACCCGGAACCGTGGCGATCGCCGTGCGGCGACCGCGCTGGAGCGAGAAGCTGGCGGTGAGACAAGCAAGGGGGCTTGGAAGGAGGGCGAGAAATATCGCGGTCGCAGCAAAAGCGAGCCAGATGTCAGCCGTCATTCCATTTCCTCCCGGACGCCCGTTGAGCGGCGCCCGCTAATTTTCTTGTCTCAAGCCGTTTCGAAGGGCTGGCCGATATGGTCCATCACTTCGCCGAACCATTTTGCCGTCAGATCGAAATGTTTTCCACCCTTGATTCTGGGAAATTCGATCGTGCGCAGTTTTCCACCCTGATCCTCGTCGTGGCCGGTCACGCCCGAAACCTTGTTCAGTGCGCTTTCGACCGCGAGATCGACCATGCCCTGGATGAGGCGCAGGTCGTCGCCGTTTGCCGGTGCCGAGCGGGCGAAATAGCCGGACTTCTGCACCATCGAGCGATCGGCTCCGATCAGCGCTGCGAACTGCTTCTGGAACCAGCCGCCGACATTGATCGTGTCTATCTTAACATGGCCGAACGCGTCGCGCTTGATCGCTTCGCCTGCCGCTTCCCGTTCGGCGACGATCGTATCGAGGCCGGCACCTTCCGAAACGAACAAGGTCACGAAACCGCGCTGATCCATGACGTCCTTGAGGCGTGCGGCCTCCTTGTCGAGGTCGAAGGCCATCTCCGGCAGGTAGACACCATCGATGTTCTTCATAGCGCTGTTCATCATGAAGCCCTCGACATATTCGTTGCCTTTGGTCTTTTGAATATAGGCCCGTGCGGTCGCGGCGGTAAGCCAGCCGCAGTGGCGTCCCATCACTTCGTGAATCACAAATGTGCGAGGAGCGGCACTCTGCTCGTTCGAAACGTTGTCGAAGAAAGAGGCACCGACTTCGGCGGCCGTCCAGGCGCCGAGCGACTGGCGGATCGGCACGATGTCGTTGTCGACGGTCTTGGGCAGGCCGACGACGGTGAGGTCGTAGCCGTTGGCGCCGAGATAGGCGGCAAGGTCGGCGGCCGTCGTGTTGGTGTCGTCGCCGCCGATCGTGTGAAGAATGGTGATTCCATCGGCGGCCAGCCGCTCGGCGGCGACGCGAAGCGGGTTCTCGCCTTCCTTGACGAGGCCGCGCTTGACGCAGTCTGCGGCATTGGTGAGCTTGACGCGGCTGTTGCCGATCGGCGAGCCGCCGTAGCGGTGCAGCAGATGCGCCTTTTCGCGCATGTCCCTGGTGATTCCGATGCGGTCGCCGAGCAGAACGCCTTGATAACCGGAGCGGTAGGCGACCATCTCGATGTCAGGTGCGACGTCGTTGTAGCGCTCGATCAGGCCGCCGACGGCGGAAGACAGACAGGGCGCGAGGCCCCCTGCGGTCAGCATTGCTACTTTCTGTTTGGCCATCGATCCTCCTTCACGCGCACGCTCGCGTACAGTTCAAAACCGCTGAATGGATGCGACAGAGACAAGCGCCTGTAAAGTGAATTTCTCAAGAAAAACCGCAGCTTCGACTTCGTGGCGCAGAAGAGGCTAATATAATCGATTCAACTCTTACGGCACTCAAGCCTCGCCTGTGGAAAACAGATCTGCGGGCCTCGTCAATTGTCCCGGAGTACAGGGTCACCTGTCTGTGAGCGCCGGTGATTGTTCGGAAAACATGAACATAGTTTAATCTAAGACGGGCCGTCCGTCGTCTTGCAATCGCGCCTGCAATCTGGTCCACTATTCTGATGATCTGGGATTTTGCCTGCCTTCAGTTTTCTTCTCTATGGGAACGGCTTCTCGGCGCCATGGGCGACGCAGCCGGGAACGCGCTCGGCCGCGTCATTGAGGCGATCCGCACGGTATTCGAGGGTGATCCGGAAACGCGCCGGCAGGTGTCTTTCTCGGTTGCCATTATCGCGCTGTCGGCCAAGATGGCGAAGGCCGACGGTATCGTCAGCGAGGCCGAGGTCAAGGCCTTTCAGCAGATATTCGATTTTCCCGACGAGGAAGCCCGCAACGTCGCACGCCTCTATAACCTCGCGCGCCAGGACGTTGCAGGTTATGAAGCCTATGCGACCAAGCTCGCTGGATTGTGTAGCCCCGGTGCCGGCAAGGCTGACAATTGCCCGATGCTGGAAAACGTCGTGGACGGCCTGTTCCATATCGCCAAGGCGGACGGGCTGGTGCACGAGGCGGAACTTGCCTTCCTGTCGCGCATCGCCGAAATCTTCCGCATCGACGAGGGGCATTTCCGTCGCATCATGGCGCGGCACGTGCATCTCGAGGGCCGGGACCCCTATCTGGTACTCGGCGTTTCGCCGGAAGACGATTTCGCCAAGATCCGCAAGCAGTACCGCTCGCTTGTCTCCGAACATCATCCCGACCGGCTGATCGCCCGCGGTGTTCCGGCTTCGCTGCATGCCGCCGCCAACGAGCGCATGGCGGCACTCAACGCCGCCTATGCGGCGATCGAGAAAGAGCGCCGCGCCGCATGACACCGTTTACCGCCGATTATGCCGGCGCGACGGTAAGGCCTTCTCCAAACCATGGTGAACGTGCCGGCGGTCGCCCGCCCGACATGATCATCCTGCACTATACGGGCATGCCGAGCGGCGATAAGGCACTGTCCTGGCTCTGCAACGAAGAGAGCCAGGTCTCCAGCCATTATTTCGTCCACGAGGACGGGTGCGTGGTACAGCTCGTGCCGGAGGATCGGCGTGCCTGGCATGCGGGCAAGAGCTCCTGGGCCGGCGAGATCGACATCAATTCCTGTTCTATCGGTATAGAGATCGCCAATCCGGGCCATCCGGGAGGCCTGCCGGGCTATCCGTCCACGCAGGTCGAAGCCGTCGTCGAATTGTGTCGCGATTGCGGCGAGAGGTGGCAAATCCGGCCGGAAAGGGTGCTCGGGCACTCCGATGTCGCCCCGATCCGCAAGGTCGACCCGGGCGAAAATTTCCCCTGGGAAAAGTTGTACCTTGAGGGGATCGGCCATTGGATCGATCCAACGCAAATCAGCGGCGGACGGTTTTTCCAGTTCGGGGAGAGTGGCCAGCCTATCGAGGCCTTGCAGTCGATGCTCTCGCTCTATGGCTACGGAATTGAAATCACGGGCACTTTCTGCGAGCGCACGAAGGGCGTGGTCGAGGCTTTCCAGCGGCATTTCCGGCCGCAACTCGTCGATGGGATCGCCGATTTCTCGACGATCGACACTCTGCATCGGCTGCTCAAGTCCTTGTCAAAATTCAATTGACGCCGAGCGCCGTGGCGGTCGTTTGAACCGGCGGAAAACCGCAAAAATCAGCCGTGCCACATCATCTCCTTATTAGCCCGGTCTAAAGGACCCGCTAACGGCAGCCGCCATGTTGGACGGGGGTTGCAGAGATAAACGACCAGGATCGTTCAGACATCGCGCCGTCAATCCGGCGACGCGCTGAGAGGGTGTTTGCGTAACCGCACCCGCGATTCCTGCTGGTCCGGAGACACTTCACCTACATGAATATTATGATTGTTGCTGCCGCGGCGGGCCTTGCCATGCTGGTCGCGGGAACCGAACTCGTGCGCGCTGAGGACGACGCCGTCACTACCTATACCAAGCCGCTGATCATTCCATGGGAAACGCGCGAAACCGGTTTTGCCGCGCCCACCGATGAAGCCAAGCGCCTGGTTCGGCAGCTTCATTATTCCCAGCTGATCTCAAAATATGCGGACGAATATGATGTTCCGGAGGAGATCGCGCTGGCCGTGGTGCAGATCGAGAGCAATTTCCGGCCGACCGTCAAGGGCAGTGCCGGCGAGATCGGGCTGATGCAGATCAAGCCGGCAACGGCAAGGCTGATGGGTTACCGGGGGCCGGACTACGGTCTCTACGACCCCGAGACAAATATCCGCTATGGCATGAAATATCTGGCCGGCGCCCATGAACTCGGCGGCGGCAAGATCTGCGGCACCATCCTCAAATACAATGCCGGCCATGRCGCCAAGCGCATGAACCCGGTTTCCAAACGTTATTGCAATCGGGTCCAGGCGGTGATCGAGACCGCCGAGCAGACGGCCGAACGGACTGCGTCGCTTTCGCCTGTGGCATTTTGATTCCGAAAACGGCTAGAAGTGCTTCGAACAGAAGGTATTTCGGCCGGTGGAATCGAAAGGCGAGGGCATGACTGAACGGTTCAGATTTATCGTGGTCGGGAGGGGCATGATGGGCGCTGCGGCGGCCCGCTACCTCTCGAAATGGACCGACGGTATAGCGTTGGTCGGTCCCGGTGAGCCGGCGGACTACGGGCGCCATGAAGGCGTCTTTGCCAGCCACTACGACGAGGCGCGCATCACCCGGACGATCGATCCCGATCCCGTGTGGGCGCGCCTCGCCAATCGTTCGATCGAACGTTACGGCGAGATTGCCCGTGAAAGCGGCGTGGATTTCTATTCCCAATCGGGCTGCCTGCTGGTCGGGCCGAAACGGGGCGAGGGACCTTCCTATGTCGCGAGCGTTCTCGACGCGGCAGATAAGCTCGGCGTTGCGACCGAGACGCTGTCGGATGCGGACCTTGCTGGGCGATTCGGTTTCTTCTCGTTCCCGAAGGAGAGCGAAGGTGTCTGGGAGCCGAGGAACGCCGGACACATCAATCCGCGCCGGCTGGTGAAGGCGCAGGCCCTAATCGCCGAGCGCCAGGGTACGGCAATCATTCCGGAAACGGTTTCCTCGGTGCGCCAGGATGGCGATCAGGTCGCCGTCACGACCACCGAGGGTAACAGCTATCTTGCCGAAAAAGTGCTGGTCGCAGCCGGAGGTTTTTCGATCAACGAACGGCTGCTCGGCGCACGCCTCGACCTGAGTGTCTATGCCCGCACCGTCGCCTTCTTCGAGGTCGACGAGGCCGCGATGGATGTCTGGGGCAGGGTGCCTTCGCTGATCTGGAAATGGCGCGAGGGCGAGGACGGCATCTATCTCCTGCCGCCGGTGCGTTATCCCGACGGCCGGGTCTATCTGAAGATCGGCGGCGATCCGGACGACCTGCTCTTGCCAACCGAGCCGGACATCCGCGCCTGGTTCCGCTCGGGCGGGCGCGAAAGCACGCGCGCCCGGCTTGCCGAGATCATGACGCGGCTGATGCCGGACCTCGATCTCTCCCGCTCGTCGATGGCGGCCTGCGTCACCTCGTTCACGCCGACCGGATATCCGGCGATTGCCATGACCGATGCCTCCCGAATCGGCGTCCTCAGCGGCGGCTGCGGGGCGGCGGCCAAGAGTTCCGACGAGATCGGCCGGCTCGGCGCCGAATTGATCTTCCATGGGGAAATCCGGGACGACGCCTATTCGGCGAATTTCCGCGCCGATTATCTCTGAACGGATTATCTCCGGCCTGATTACTTCCAGCCTATGGCTTTCGCTCGGCATCTCGGTTATGTGACCGCTGCCAGTTGGCCGGGCAGCCGCGCTTTACCAATGCCGAAAGGCGGTAGGGTGAGGAAAGTCCGGGCTCCACGGAAACACGGTGCCGGATAACGTCCGGCGGGGGTGACCCTAGGGAAAGTGCCACAGAAAGGAAACCGCCCCGCTTGCTGTACCGCTTTTCGACAAAGCGGCAGAGCTAGCGGGGTAAGGGTGAAAGGGTGGGGTAAGAGCCCACCGCGCTTCTGGTAACAGCGGCGGCAAGGTAAACCCCACCGGGAGCAAGACCGAATAGGGATGACACGGGCCACGTGAAAACGCGGCTACAGCCTGTTTCCGGGCCAGTCATCCGGGTGGGTTGCGTGAGGCGACATGCAAATGTCGTCCCAGATGAATGGCTGCCACGTTCCGGTGCTTGCATCGGAGCCATACAGAACCCGGCTTACAGGCCAACTGGCGTTTACCTCCTCTCGCGGGTGCGATTCGGTCTACACCTTTCGGGGTATAGACACCCCTGCGGCCACTTTTTGCGGCGCAGCGTTTATATCAGGAATTTCGAAAGCTCCTTTGTTTGTCGGAGCTTAACGAGGGTCGAAAATCCACTTGTCGGACACTGCCGAGGCGGTTTCTTCACGTCCTCCGATAACCCTTTGTTAAACTTAACAGCTTATAAATAAATCCCATCTGGGAGTGGCTAGCGGGGCTTCTCCCATTGACGCCCATATGGTCCCATGGTATCCCAAAATCGCACTGCACAAGGGCGAATGAGCGCCCGCCAATCCCTGAGTTTCGGTCGTCCCGCGGCCGGGCGGTTATCCGCCCATCCGGGCGGCGAAGCTGTGTTTGGTGTTGTGTCAACGGGTGGACGGACGTGCGTCCTGAACCATAACGAGGCGGATGTTTGGCGTGATGAGCCGCTTCCTGTCGAATGCGACGAACAGGATCGATGCGAAGGGACGGGTCTCCGTTCCGGCGAGTTTTCGCTCGGTTCTTTCGGAGCGCGGGATCCAGGAGCTTTATTGCCTCCAGGATTTCACCTATCCGGCGATCAGCGTCGGCGGGCCGGATCTGCTCGATCGTTACGAGCGGCAGATCGCCTCCGTCGATCCGTTTTCGCCGGAAGCGAACCGGATGTCGCTGCTCGTTCACGGTGGCGGCCTCTTCATGAGGCTCGATGCGGAGGGCCGGCTGATGGTCACGGATTTCATCCGCGACTTCACAGGAATCAGCTCGGACGTTACCTTCGTTGGGCGCTCGGATCATTTTCAACTTTGGCAGCCGCAGGCGTTCCACGAGGCGCAGGCGGCGGCGAGAGAGGGGCGCTTCGGTTCGCGTCCCGCGTAAGACAGGGGAACGGAATGGCGGCGAATCCAGGCGACGGAACAGCGGAGCCCGAAGGCGGACCGGTTCGTCACATTCCGGTTCTTCTGAAAGAAGTTATCGAGGCACTCGAGCCTCGGGCCGGCAAAATCATTCTCGACGGTACATTCGGGGCAGGTGGTTATACATCCGCGATCCTTGCGGCGGATGCCGAAGTGATCGCGCTCGATCGCGACCCGAATGCCATTGCTGCCGGCAAGGCGCTGGCCGATGCCCACAAGGGCCGCCTCCACCTCATTCAGTCGCAGTTCTCCCGCCTTGCCGATCATGCGCCGGAAGGCGGGCTTGATGGCGTGGTGTTCGATATCGGCGTCTCCTCCATGCAGATCGACGAGGCCGATCGCGGTTTCTCCTTCCAGCGCAACGGGCCGCTCGACATGCGCATGTCGGCGAGCGGCGTCTCGGCGGCGGATGTCGTCAATCGCGCCAAGGTCGGCGATCTCACCCGCATCTTTGGTTTCCTTGGCGAGGAAAAGCAGTCGGGCCGCATCGCCCGTGCCATTGAGAAGCGGCGTCTGACCGAGCCGTTCACGACCACGCGCGAACTCGCCAACCTCATCGAGACCGTCAACCCGCGCAAGGCCAAGGACAAGATCCATCCGGCGACCCGCGTCTTCCAGGCGCTGCGTGTCTTCGTCAACGACGAGCTCGGCGAGCTCGCCCAGGCGCTGTTTGCGGCCGAGCGGGCGCTGAAACCGGGTGGCCGGCTGGTCGTCGTCACCTTCCATTCGCTCGAAGACCGGATCGTCAAGCAGTTCTTCGCCGATCGTTCGGGCAAGGCCTCCGGCTCGCGGCACCTGCCGATGGTCGAGGCCAAGCCTGCGATTTTCGAGCCTCTCGGCAAGTCGATGATCTCGGCGAGCGACGAGGAGGCGGAACTCAATCCACGCGCTCGTTCGGCCAAGCTTCGCGCCGGCGTGCGGACGGAAGCCGCGCCAAGGGCGGCCGACATATCCATTTTCGATCTGCCCGATCTCGCCAGCCTCGCAAAGATGGGAGCCTGATACATGCTGCGTAGCTTCGATCTTGTTCTGATCGGCGTCATGACGGCAGCGGCCGTCGTCACCTATTCGATCAAGCACCGCGCCGACGAGAAGCTCAGCGAGGTTCGCCGGCTCGAGTCGGAAATCAAGCTGGAGAAGGATACGATCGATCTCCTGAAAGCGGACTGGGCCCTGCTGACCCAGCCGAACCGCCTGCACCGGCTGATCAACGTCTACAATACCGAGTTGGCGCTCGCCCCGACCGAAACGACCCAGCTTGCGATGCCGAAGGAGCTGCCGATGCCGAAGGCGCGGCTTCCGCAGCCCGAGACCACCATCGAGGATATCATCGCCGGCAAGAACAGCGAGGTTGCCGCCGCCCTGAAGGGTGTTGCCGCCGCCAAGGCCAAGCCCGCTCCTAAAATTCCCGTGCCGCTGCGGCGCGGTCCCGTCGAAGTCATTTCAACAGGATCGGTGAAACGCTGATGTCTTTCCTGTCCCGCATCATGATCGTCAAGAGCCGCGCGCATTTTTCGTCCGGCAGCCGTGGCCGCGGCTCTGAAAAGGCATCCTTCGAGGGAACCCGCAAGCGCAAGTCGGCCCAGGCGAAAAACCGCGTCGGCCTGCTGATCGCCGGCTTCGCGGTCTTCTACTGCGTCATCGGCGGCCGCCTGATGCAATATGGCGTCGCGCAGCCGCTGACGACCTCCAGCATCCTGCCGGCAGATCGGCTGCTGGCGTCGCGTCCCGACCTTGTCGATCGCAACGGCGCGGTTCTGGCGACCGACATCCGCACGGTTTCGCTGTTTGCCGAACCCAACAAGATCATCGATGCCGACGAGGTGATCGAGAAGCTCGCGACGGTCCTGAACGACCTCGACGTCAAGGGTACCTATTCGAAGCTGACCTCGAATTCGCGTTTCCAGTGGCTGCGCCGCCAGCTGACCCCGAAGCAGCAGAGCCAGATCCTGGCGCTCGGCATTCCGGGCATCGGTTTCCGGCCCGAAAAGCGTCGTTTCTATCCAGGCGGCCCGACCGCCGCGCATGTCGTCGGTTACGTCAATATCGACAACCGCGGCGTCGCCGGCATGGAGCGCTATGTCGACAATCAGGGCCTTGCCGATCTCGCAGCCGTTGGCATGACGTCCAATCAGCCGCTGGAACCGGTCAAGCTGTCCATCGATCTGCGCGTCCAGTCGATCGTCCGCGACGTGGTGACCGAAGCGATCACCAAGTACAGCTCGATCGGCGCTGGTGCGGTCGTCCTCGACGTACATACCGGCGAGGTGCTCGCCATGGCGTCCGCGCCCGATTTCGATCCCAACAATCCGGCGGAAGGCGGCGAGGAGGGCTGGTTCAACCGCGTGTCGAACGGCACGTTCGAAATGGGCTCCACCTTCAAGTCCTTCACGATCGCCATGGGTCTCGATTCCGGCAAGGTCAACCTTCAGAGCACGTTCGACGCCCGGTTCCCGATCCGCATCGGCGGTTTCACCATCAAGGATTTCCACGGCAAGGGGCGCATACTGAGCGTTCCGGAAATTTTTCAGTTTTCGTCGAATATCGGTACCGCCAAGATCGCCGACACGGTCGGCATCGAAGGCCACAAGGATTTCCTGACCAAGCTCGGCCTGCTGACGAAAATGCGCACCGAGCTTCCGGAAGTCGCTTATCCGAGCCAGCCGCGCGAATGGAAGAAGATCAATTCGGTCACCATTTCCTTCGGCCACGGTGTCTCGACGACACCTTTGCAGACGGCGGTTGCCGGTGCGGCGCTGGTCAACGGAGGCAAGCTGGTCGAGCCGACCTTCCTGCCGCGTACCCGCGCGGAGGCCGACAAGGTCGCTACGCAGGTGATGAAGCCGACGACCAGCAAGGATATGCGCTTCCTGTTCGAATGGAACGGCGTCAATGGCTCCGGGAGAAACGCACGTGTGGCGGGCTTCAACGTCGGCGGCAAGACGGGCACGGCGGACAAGGTCGTCAACGGGCGCTACGTCCACGACAAGAACTTCAACGCGTTCCTCGCCGCATTTCCGATGGACAATCCGCAATATGTCGTCCTGACGTTCTGCGACGAGCCCAAGACCGAGAAAGGCAACGGCGCAGCTCTTGCGGCAACCTCGGCTGCTCCCATGGTCAAGGAGATCATCACCCGCACGGCGCCCATTCTGGGAGTGAAGCCGAAATTCGGCAATGACGGTTCTGCCCTGCTTGTGTCTTATTGAGCGATAACAACTTGAGCGGACGATTCGAGGGGACGACGCTCAGAATGGACAATCAACCGATGAAGTTGCGAGAACTTGCCGGACGGGATTTCCCGGAAATAGCCGAGCTGATGGCCGGGCCGGCAGGCGATCTCGACGTGACCGGCCTTACTTCCGACAGCCGCAAGGTAACCTCCGGCATGCTGTTTGCCGCATTCGCCGGCACCAAGGCGGACGGGTCTCGTTATATCGGCGATGCGGCCGCCCGCGGCGCGGTCGCGGCGATTGCCGGCCATACGGCGGACGCGGGCATTCCTGTTCTTGCCGTTTCCAACCCCCGCCGGCTGTTGGCGATCGCCGCTGCCCGCTTCTATGGTGCGCAGCCAGAAACCATGGTTGCCGTCACGGGCACCGCCGGCAAGACCTCCGTCGCCTCCTTCACCCGCCAGATCTGGGCGCATGCCGGCCATGCCGCGGCTCAGATCGGCACGACCGGCGTCGTTTCGCCCACCCGCAACGACTACGGAACGCTGACCACGCCGGATCCGGTCGAGCTGCAGAAGCTGCTGGCGGAACTCGCTGCCGAAGGCGTTACCCATGCCGCCATAGAAGCTTCCAGCCATGGCCTAGACCAGAGCCGGATCGACGGCGTGCGGCTGTCCGCCGCCGGCTTTACCAATCTCGGGCGCGACCATATGGACTACCATCCGACCGTCGAGAGCTACATGGCCGCCAAGATGCGGCTTTTCGATACGCTGATGCCGAAGGGCTCGCCCGTCGTCATCTTCGCCGACGATCCCTGGTCGGAGGAGGCGATGCGGGTCGCGACGGTGGCCGACCTGGATGTCCGCACGGTCGGTCGTCGGGGTGATTATCTCTGCCTGAAGCGTGTCGAGCATTTCCGTCACAAGCAGACGGCCGAAATTCACGTCGGCGAGCAGATTTTCGAAGTCGATATTCCGCTCGCGGGCGATTTCCAGGTGTCGAACGCGCTGGTCGCGGCGGGGCTTGCCATGTCGACTGGGGTTCCGGCCGCCGTTGCCATGGCCGCCCTTGAAAAGCTGGTCGGCGCCTCGGGTCGTCTCGAACTGGTTGGCCAGACAAAAGACGGCGCACTGGCCTACGTGGATTATGCCCACAAACCGGACGCATTGGAAAACGTGCTGGCATCCGTCCGCCCCTTCACGACCGGCCGCGTCATCGTGGTGTTCGGCTGCGGCGGCGACCGTGACAAGGGCAAACGGCCGATCATGGGCGACGTGGCGACGCGGCTTGCCGATATCGTCATCGTTACCGACGACAATCCGCGTTCCGAAATTCCCGAAGTGATCCGCTCCGAGATCATGGCGGCCGCTCCGGGCGCCGTCGAGATCGGTGATCGGGCCAATGCGATCCGCGAGGCGGTTGGCATGCTGCAGTCGGGCGACACATTGATTGTTGCGGGCAAGGGCCATGAGGAAGGCCAGACGATCGGCACCACGGTCCTGCCGTTCTCCGATCACGTCGAAGTCCGCAAGGCATTGCAGGAGCTGAAATCGTGACCTGGCTATGGACATCCGAGGATTTGACCGCTGCCATGGGCGGTCGCCCGATTGGTTCGCTTCCGGCGGGCATTACCGGCATTTCGATCGACAGCCGTTCGATTGGGCCGGGAGAAGCCTTCTTCGCCATCAGGGGCGACCGCGTCGACGGCCATGATTATGCAAGTCTGGCGGTCGCCAACGGTGCGATGCTGATCGTCGTCAACGAATCGAAATTGCCGGCGCTCGGCAAGCTGAGCGTGCCGATGATCGTCGTCGAAGACGTGCTTGCCGCGCTCGGGAAACTGGCGCTTGTTGCGCGTGCGCGCAGCCGGGCACGCATCGTCGCCATCACCGGTTCGGTCGGCAAGACGACCACCAAGGAAATGCTGCGCCACGCACTTGTACCGTCCGGCAAGGTGCATGCGGCCGTCGCCTCCTTCAACAACCACTGGGGCGTGCCGCTGACGCTCGCCCGCATGCCTGCCGATTGCGACTTCGGCGTCTTCGAGATCGGCATGAACCATCCCGACGAAATCCGTCCGTTGGTCAAGATGGTGCGCCCGCATGTGGCGATGATCACCACGATCGCCGCGGCCCATCTCGGCCATTTCAAGAATCTCGAGGAGATTGCCGCCGCCAAGGCCGAGATCTTTGAAGGTCTGGAGCCCGGCGGTTCGGCGATCCTCAATCGCGACATCAAGCAGTTCGGCTTTCTTCAGAAAAAGGCGCAGGAGGCGGGTGTCTCGCACATCCACACTTTCGGCCAGCATGCCAAGGCGGATTTCCGGCTGGCGGACTTTGAAGGCAACGGGGAAAACTCGGTCGTCTGGGCGGTGCTGAACGGCGAGACGTCGGAAGTCCATATCGGCGCCCCCGGCCGGCATATCGCCGAAAACGCCATGGCGGTTCTCGGCGCTTGCCTGCTGGTCGGCGCGGAAATGGCAGGCGCCATGGCGGCGCTTGCGGCGCTGAAGCCGGTCAAGGGCAGGGGCGAACGCCACCGCCTCGGCATCGGCGAAGGCCATCTGACGCTGATCGACGAGAGCTACAACGCCAACCCTGCCTCGATGCGGGCAGCAATCGCACTTCTCGCATCCGCGACGCCGGAACTGACCGGCCGGCGGATCGCGGTGCTCGGCGACATGCTGGAAATGGGCGAGTTTTCCGCCAAGGTGCACGAGGAGCTCGCAGGTCCGCTGCTTGCCGCCGGTATCGAACATGTCTGGCTGGCGGGTGCGGAAATGGCAGTGCTGCGCGATGCGCTGCCCGATAGCGTCGACGTGCAATATTACGAAAAGACCGCGGACCTTGCCGAATTCGTGGTGCGCTCGGTGATCCCGGGCGACGTGGTGATGGTGAAATCTTCGCTTGGCATCGGTTTCGGCAAGATCGTCGCCGCGCTTATTGACAACTACCCGGCATTCTCCGACACGGAGCGCCACTAATGAGACGGGCTTCTGGAAAGGGCGCTGAATGCTGATCTGGCTTGTAGAACTGGCGGACAAAGTCCAATTTTTCAACCTGTTCCGGTACATCACCTTCAGGACGGGTGCAGCTCTGTTCACCTCGGCGCTGATCGTCTTCCTGTTCGGACCGATGATCATTGCATCGCTCCGCCTGCGCCAGGGCAAGGGACAGCCGATCCGTGCCGATGGGCCGCAGACCCATTTCAAGAAGGCCGGCACGCCGACCATGGGCGGGCTGATGATTCTCGCCGGCATCGTCGGCGGATCGCTGCTCTGGGCCGATCTTTCGAACGTCTACGTGGTGGCGACCCTGCTCGTCACGCTGGGTTTCGGCGCAATCGGCTTTTATGACGACTATCTGAAAGTCACCAAGCAGACCGACAAGGGGTTTTCCGGCAAGGCGCGTCTCGGCATCGAGTTCGTGATCGCCGGGATCGCCGTCTTCTTCATGATGCGGGTGGCGCTGGCGACCGGTCAGTCGGGCAATCCGACGCTCGGCACCTCGGTCGCCTTCCCGTTCTTCAAGGACCTGTTCATCAATCTCGGCATCTTCTTCGTCCTGTTCGGCGGTTTCGTCATCGTTGCCGCCGGCAATGCGGTGAACCTGACAGACGGACTTGATGGGCTGGCGATCGGGCCTGTCATGATCGCCGCGGCCTCGTTTGGCGTCATTGCCTATCTTGCCGGTAACTCGGTGTTTGCGGGATATCTGCAGATCAATTTCGTGCCCGGCACCGGTGAGCTTGCCGTCATTCTGGGAGCGGTGATCGGGGCGGGTCTCGGCTTTCTCTGGTTCAACGCGCCGCCGGCGGCCATCTTCATGGGCGATACCGGATCGCTGGCGCTCGGCGGCCTGATCGGCTCCGTTGCCGTCGCCACCAAGCACGAGATCGTCATGGCGATCATCGGCGGCCTGTTCGTGATGGAGACACTGTCGGTGATCATCCAGGTCGGCTTCTTCAAGATGACCGGCCGGCGCGTCTTCCTGATGGCGCCGATCCACCACCATTTCGAAAAGCTCGGCTGGACGGAAAGCCAGGTGGTGATCCGCTTCTGGATCATCGCGGTCGGCCTTGCCATGCTCGGCCTTTCGACGCTCAAGCTACGGTGATACGGCGATGATCGCGGTCACCACATTCAAGGACAAGCCGGTCGCGCTGTTCGGGCTCGGCGGCTCCGGATTGGCCACGGCCAGGGCCTTGGTCGCCGGCGGCGCGAAGGTGATCGCCTGGGACGACAATCCCGACAGCGTCGCCAAGGCTACGGCCGAGGGGATTTCGACCGCCGACCTCCGCGGTATCGACTGGTCTGCCCAAGCCGCCTTCGTGCTGTCGCCGGGTGTGCCGCTGACCCATCCGAAACCCCATTGGAGCGTCGACCTTGCGCGCGCCGCCGGCGTCGAGATCATCGGTGATGTCGAGCTTTTCGTGCGCGAGCGCCGGGCGCATGCGCCGGATTGCCCGTTCATCGCGATTACCGGCACCAACGGCAAATCGACGACCACGGCGCTGATCGCTCATATCCTGAAATCGAGCGGCCGCGACACCCAGCTCGGCGGCAATATCGGCACTGCGATCCTGACGCTCGATCCGCCGAAGTCCGAGCGCTATTTCGTCGTCGAATGCTCGTCCTACCAGATCGATTTGGCGCCGACGCTCAACCCCACGGCGGGCATCCTGCTCAACCTGACGCCCGATCATCTCGATCGCCACGGCACCATGCAGCATTACGCCGACGTCAAGGAACGGCTGGTCGCCGGCAGCCGGACCGCCGTGATCGGCGTCGACGATTCGTTCTGCGCCCTCATCGCCGACCGCGTCGGACGGGCCGGTGTCGCGGTGCGCCGGATTTCCAAGCGGGTCGTCGTTGCCGATGGCCTCTATGCCGAAGGCAGCCGGATCATCGAGGCGCATGGCGGCGCGACGTCGCTGCTCGTCGATCTCGACGGCATCCAGACGCTCAAGGGCAGCCACAACGCCCAGAACGCGGCGGCGGCCATCGCAGCCTGCCTGGCGGTCGGCGTATCGAAGGACGAGATCCGCGCGGGGCTGAGATCCTTCCCGGGCCTGAAGCACCGGATGCAGCCGGTCGGGCGCCGAACCCAGGTGGTGTTCGTCAACGATTCGAAGGCGACCAATGCGGATGCGGCAGCGCCCGCGCTCTCCAGCTACGACCGGATCTACTGGATTGCCGGCGGCCTGCCGAAGGAGGGCGGCATAGTCAGCCTCGCTCCACTCTTCCCGCGTATCGTCAAGGCCTATCTGATCGGAGAAGCCGCGCCGGCATTCGCGGCGACACTCGGCGAGGCGGTGCCCTACGAAATTTCGGGCACGCTCGAAAAGGCGGTCGCGCATGCCGCAGCGGATGCAGGAGCCGACACGACACCGTCCGCGGTGATGCTGTCGCCAGCCTGCGCCAGCTTCGATCAGTTCAAGAATTTCGAGGTTCGCGGCGATGCCTTTGTCGGCCATGTCGCAAGCCTCGACGGCGTCACGATGTTGGTCGATTTAGATTGATCGAGACGGAAAAGGGGAACGACAGATGGTAAGCCGCGCAGACCGTGGGCCGCTCGCAGACTGGTTCTGGACGATCGACCGTTTCTTCCTCGTCGCCTTCGTATTGCTGATGGGCGTCGGTTTCATGCTCTCCTTCGCGGCATCGCCGGCGGTGGCCGAGCGTATCGGTCTCAACAGCTTCCACTTCGTCGAGCGTCACGCGCTGTTCCTGCTGCCGTCGCTGGTGGTGATGATCGGCCTCTCCTTCCTGACGCCGCGGCAGGTGCGCCGCACCGCTATCGTCCTTTTGATCATCGCGCTGGCGCTGATGGTGCTGGCGCTGTTCTTCGGCGTCGAGGTCAAGGGATCGCGGCGCTGGATCGGCGTCGGCATGTTCTCTATCCAGCCGTCGGAATTCATGAAGCCGGCCTTCGTGGTCGTCTGCGCCTGGCTGTTTGCCGAGCACGCGCGCCAGCCGGAAATCCCCGGAAATCTCTTCGCCATCATCCTGTTCGGCATCGTCGCGGCGCTGCTCGTCGCCCAGCCTGACCTTGGCCAGACCATTTTGACCAGCGTCGTCTGGGGCGGCATGTTCTTCATGGCCGGCATGCCCTGGCTGTGGATCGTCATGCTCGGCGGCGTCGGTGCCGGCGGCATCGTCACCGCCTATTACATGCTGCCGCACGTGACCGCCCGTTTCGACAAGTTCTTGACCGGTGAGGGCGACCGTTTCCAGATCGAGACGGCGCACGAAGCGATCCTGCAGGGCGGTTGGTTCGGACAGGGGCCGGGCGAGGGCATCGTCAAGCGCATCCTGCCGGACAGCCACACGGACTTCGTGTTCTCCGTTGCAGCGGAAGAATTCGGCATTATCTTCTGTATGGCACTGGTGGCGATCTTCGCCTTCATCGTGCTGCGCGGCCTGAACCACGCCTTCAAGGAGCGCAATGACTTCAACCGGTTTGCGGTCGCTGGCCTCGTGCTGCAGATCGGCATGCAGTCGCTCATCAATATCGGCGTCAATCTCGAACTCATGCCGGCCAAGGGCATGACGCTCCCCTTGATCTCCTATGGCGGCTCCTCGATGATCGCGATCTGCATCACTGCAGGCTTCATCCTGGCGCTGACCCGCCATCGTCCGGAGAAGCGAGCGCAGGAGCGGAGCCTGTTCCGGGTCGCCCAGGGCGTACCCGCGGAGTAAAAGTCCAATGACCAAGGGCATCATATTGCTAGCCGCCGGGGGAACCGGCGGTCATGTGTTTCCGGCAGAAGCGCTGGGACACGAACTGAAGGAGCGCGGTTATTCCGTGCATCTCGTCACCGACAGCCGGGCCGAGCGCTACGCCGGCACGTTTCCGGCCGATGAAATCCATGTCGTACCGTCCGCCACTTTCGGATCCAAGAACCCGATCGCGCTCGCCCGTACCGGCTGGAAGCTGTGGACGGGACTGCGGGCCGCTCGCCGCTTGATCGGCCGCCTGAAGCCGCTCGCCGTCGTCGGTTTCGGCGGCTACCCGACTGTGCCGCCGCTGATGGCCTCGACCGCCATGGGCGTGCCGACGATGATCCACGAACAGAACGCGGTGATGGGCCGCGCCAACAAGGCGCTGGCCGCCAAGGTCCAGGCGATCGCCGGTGGCTTCCTGCCCGAGAGCGGCGGACCCTATGCGGACAAGACCGTGACGACCGGCAACCCGGTGCGTCCGGCCGTGCTTGCGGCCTCCAATGTTCCCTATGTCGCGTCCCGTGGCGATGATCCATTCCGTCTGGTCGTCTTCGGCGGCAGCCAGGGCGCGCAGTTCTTCTCCTCGGCCGTGCCGACGGCGCTCAGCCTGCTCGACCAGGCCGAGCGTGATCGCGTCGTGGTTACCCAGCAGGCGCGTCCGGAAGACAAGGATCGTGTCAGTTCCTGCTTTGCCAAGCTCAAGGCACCCGCCGATATTTCCTCCTTCTTTTCGGACATGGCCGAACGGCTTGCCACCGCACATCTCGTCATCTGCCGCTCCGGCGCCTCGACGGTGTCGGAAATTGCGGTGATCGGCCGGCCGGCCATTCTCGTGCCTTACCCGCATGCTCTGGATCACGACCAGGCAGCCAATGCCGAGGCGCTGGTGGCGACCGGCGGCGCGAAGGTCGTGCAGCAGTCGGATCTGTCGCCGGAAAAGCTTGCCGCGATCATTTCGGGTGCGATGAAGGACCCGGATAAACTCGAAAGAATGGCAGCGGCTGCCGAGTCCGCCGGACGGCCGAATGCAACCGGCAAGCTTGCGGATCTGGTCGTGGCGATCGCGGAGCGGAAATCGATTTCGGAATTTAAGGGAGTGCGTGCATGAAGATGCCGAAGGCCATAGGGCTCGTTCATTTCATCGGCATCGGCGGTATCGGCATGAGCGGTATCGCCGAGGTGCTGCATAATCTCGGCCACAAGGTCCAGGGATCCGACCAGGCCGACGGCGCCAATGTCCAGCGCCTGCGCGACAAGGGCATCCCGGTCTTCGTCGGCCACCAGGCCGAGAATATCGGCGATTCCGAGGTGGTCGTCGTCTCGACCGCGATCAAGAAGAACAATCCGGAACTGATGGCCGCGCGCGAAAAATCGCTGCCGATCGTCCGCCGCGCCGAAATGCTCGCCGAGCTGATGCGCTTCCGCAACGCGATCGCCATCGGTGGCACGCATGGCAAGACGACCACGACCTCGATGGTCGCGGCGCTGCTAGAGGCCGGTAATCTCGATCCGACCGTCATCAACGGCGGCATCATCAACGCCTACGGCACCAATGCCCGCATGGGCGAGGGTGAGTGGATGGTGGTCGAGGCCGACGAATCGGACGGCACTTTCCTGAAGCTGCCCGCCGACGTCGCCGTCGTCACCAATATCGATCCCGAACATCTCGACCATTACGGCAATTTCGACGCCGTTCGTGCCGCCTTCCGGCAGTTCGTCGAAAACGTGCCGTTCTATGGGTTCGGCGTGCTCTGCCTCGACCATCCGGAAGTGCAGGCTCTGGTCAGTCGCATCGAGGATCGCAAGATCGTCACCTATGGCGAAAACCCGCAGGCGGATGCGCGTTTCTCGAATGTGCGGATGGAAGGCACCAAATCGATCTTCGACGTGGAAATCCGTCGCCGCCGCACCGGCCGTGTTTTCCAGTTCAAGGACCTGGCTCTGCCGATGCCCGGTCGCCACAACATTTCCAATGCCACCGCCGCGATCGCGGTCGCCAACCGGCTCGGCATTTCGGAAGAGGATATCCGCAAGGGGCTCGCCAACTTCAGCGGCGTCAAGCGTCGCTTCACGCTGACGGGCACCTGGAATGGGGTTTCGATCTTCGACGACTACGGTCACCATCCAGTGGAGATCAAGGCCGTGCTGCGGGCAGCCCGCGAATCGTGCCAGGGCCGCATCATCGCGGTGCACCAGCCGCATCGTTACACGCGCCTGTCGAGCCTCTTCGAGGATTTCGCCAATTGCTTCAACGATGCCGACAGCATCATACTGGCGCCGGTCTACGCCGCCGGCGAGGAAGCGATCGACGGGGCCAATTCGGAAGCGCTGGTTTCGCGCATCCGTTCGGGCGGCCATCGCGACGCTAGATACATGGCATCGCCGACGGAACTCGCTTCGATTGTATCGGGCATTGCGAAACCGGGTGATTTCGTGGTTCTTCTGGGGGCGGGCAATATCACGCAGTGGGCTGCGGCATTGCCGAAGGAACTGGAAAGCATATCGGGACAGTAGGAAATGAAACAGGTGAACGGGGAAAAGCTTCTGGCGTCGCTGGGGGATGACGTCAACAAACTGCGCGGAAGGCTGACGCCGGATGCGCCGATGGATCGCGTCACCTGGTTCCAGGCCGGCGGCCTCGCCGAACTGATGTTCCAGCCCCATGACGTCGACGACCTCGTGACTTTCCTGCAGATCCTGCCGGAAGACGTGCCGCTGACGGTAGTCGGCGTCGGTTCGAACCTGCTCGTCCGCGACGGAGGCATTCCAGGCGTCGTTCTGCGCCTCTCGGCCAAGGGTTTCGGCGGGGTCGATCTCGTTGGCGACAACCGTATCAAGGCCGGTGCGATCTGCCCCGACAAGCACATTGCCGCGATGGCGATGGACAACGGCATCGGCGGTTTCGCCTTCTATTACGGCATCCCCGGCTCGATCGGCGGAGCCCTGCGCATGAATGCCGGCGCGAATGGCGGCGAGACGGCCGAGCGCGTCATCGAGGTGCATGCCGTCGACCGCAAGGGTGGCACGCATGTCTTCTCGACTGCCGAGATGGGCTACAGCTATCGCCATTCCTCGGTTCCGGCGGACATGATCTTTACCCACGCGGTCTTCGAAGGATATCCCGAGGAGCGGGCAAAGATCCGCGCCGAGATGGATGCCGTGCGTCAGCATCGCGAGACGGTGCAGCCGATCAAGGAAAAGACCGGCGGTTCGACCTTCAAGAACCCGGAAGGCCATTCCGCCTGGAAGCTGATCGACGAGGCAGGCTGCCGCGGGTTGGTCAGCGGCGGCGCGCAGATGTCGTCGCTGCATTGCAATTTCATGATCAATATCGGCTACGCCAGCGGTTATGACCTCGAATATCTCGGCGAGACCATCCGCCAGCGGGTTTTCGAACATTCCAGCATCAAGCTCGAATGGGAAATCAAGCGCCTCGGCATCTTCATGCCTGGCCGCGAGGTGAGGCCGTTCCAGGGCATGACGAGCGAATGACGGGAGCCGTCCAGGGTGAGGCGAATGCCTTCCCGTGGCGAGTTATCTTGTAAATTTAAAGCGTTGCAGCGGTCATCTCGTGTTTTGATTCAGTTGGATAGCACCGGTGCAACCTTGGATGTTTCACGAGTTGCTTATTCATTGAGCATTCATGAGAATATATTGCATAATATCCTTGTTTGAATGAGAGTCGCGCCTGGACCGGCAGGGTGCCGGGGGCACGAGCAGGGGGATATCCAATGTTCAAAAAATTAGCGGCCGAGTTTTTCGGCACTTTCTGGCTTGTCTTCGGTGGATGCGGCAGCGCGGTTCTGGCGGCTGCATTTCCGGATCTCGGTATCGGCTTCGTCGGCGTTGCGCTCGCATTCGGCCTGACGGTGCTGACCATGGCTTATGCGGTCGGCGGTATTTCCGGCGGGCACTTCAATCCGGCGGTATCGGTGGGACTGACGGTGGCGGGCAGGTTCCCGGCATCAAGCCTGCTGCCTTATGTCATCGCTCAGGTGGTAGGGGCGGTCGTTGCAGCCCTGGTTCTCTATCTCATCGCTTCCGGCAAGGCTGGTTTCCAGCTCGGCGGCTTTGCGTCCAACGGCTATGGCGAGCATTCGCCCGGCGGTTATTCGTTGACCGCGGCGCTGTTGATAGAGCTGGTTCTCACCGGTTTCTTCATCTTCATCATTCTCGGCGCGACCGGGCCGAAGGCGCCGGCAGGCTTTGCTCCGATCGCAATCGGCCTTGCGCTGACGCTGATCCATCTGATCTCGATCCCGGTCACCAACACATCCGTCAACCCGGCCCGTTCGACCGGCGTGGCGCTGATCGTCGGGGACTGGGCTCTCGGGCAGCTTTGGCTCTTCTGGGTTGCACCGATCGTGGGCGCCGTCCTGGGCGCGCTGGCCTGGAAGCTGGTGGACGATTCGGAAGCGCGGGTCGCGGCCTGATCTGAAGAAAAACGGCGCATTCCGCCGAGATGAAAAAGCCCGCAAAGCTGACCGCTTCGCGGGCTTTTCCGTGGCGCAGACCTCAAGAATCGCCTGTCGATTCGAGCGACTTGGCGGTCATTTCAGCGCCGTTCCGAATGTTGCCGCAAACTGCGCGTTAACATTCCGGGATTCGATTTTTCCTTTGTTTTCATGCTTTTGGCTACCCGGGTTAATCAAGGTAAACGGTTTGTTAACTATATTCGGGCACCAATGCAGGCATGCCTAACGTCCGGCGGGAATCGTCAGAGAGCAGGTTGGCGCAAGCGCCGTACTTTTGAATTGTAGTCCTTTTTGACTGGAGTGATTGATGAGCGACAAGCACGTGGCTGTTTTGATGGGAGGGTTTTCCTCCGAGCGGCCTGTCAGCCTGTCCTCGGGCACTGCCTGTGCGGATGCTCTCGAAGGCGAAGGCTACCGCGTCACCCGCGTCGATGTCGGCCGGGATGTGGCGGCCGTCCTCTCTGAGCTTCGGCCGGACGTCGCCTTCAACGCTTTGCATGGGCCTTTCGGCGAGGACGGGACGATCCAGGGCATTCTCGAATATCTTGAAATTCCCTATACCCATTCCGGCGTGCTCGCGTCTGCGCTCGCCATGGACAAGCATCAGGCCAAGCATGTCGCCAAGGCGGCCGGCATTCCGGTCGCCGAAGCCAAGGCGATGAGCCGGTTCGATATCGGCAATGCCCATCCGATGAAGCCGCCTTACGTGGTGAAGCCGGTTCGCGAAGGGTCGTCCTTCGGTGTCGTGATCGTCCAGGAAAACCAGTCGCATCCGCCGCAGATCATCGGCTCGTCCGAGTGGCGCTACGGCGATCGGGTTCTGGTCGAGCGGTATGTCTATGGCCGCGAGCTCACCTGCGGCGTGATGGGCGATGTGGCGCTTGGGGTTACCGAAGTGGTGCCGCTCAGCCACGCTTTTTACGATTACGACGCGAAATATGCGGAAGGTGGTTCGAAACACGTCATACCTGCGCAAATTTCACCGAATATTTACCAAAAGATTCAAACACTAGCGCTCAAGGCGCATCAGGCGATGGGCTGCCGTGGCGTCAGTCGCTCCGACTTTCGCTACGACGACCGCTTCTCCGAGAACGGCGAGGTCATCTGGCTGGAAATCAATACGCAGCCGGGCATGACCCCGACCTCACTGGTGCCCGAAATGGCCGGCCATGCCGGCCACTCATTTGGTGAACTCGTCCGTTGGATGGTGGAGGACGCTACGTGTTTGCGTTGATCGGCAGAAAGGCGGGTGGACCGCGCGGCCGTTCTCAGGCTCTTTATCTCGGTGCCGAGGAGCGCCGGGTTCTTCCTCGTCCGCTGCGCCGGGTTTTCCGTTTCTGCGTCAGCCTCGCCACCGGCCGCATCCATATTCCGCCTCATACCGGAACCGTGTCGGCTGCAGGCTTCTTCGCTGCCGTCGGTCTCTACGGCATGTCGCTCGGCGGTCACGGCCAGGCTGTCGCGCAGGCGACCACGGCGGCTGTCGGCTTTGCGATCGAAGACGTTCGTGTCTCGGGCAATGACCAGACCTCCGAAATCGACATCCTGCAGCTTCTCGGGCTCGACGGCACGACGTCGCTCGTCGCTCTCGATATCGATTCGGCCCGCCGCAAGCTCTCGGCGCTCCCCTGGGTCCAGTATGCGGAAGTCCGCAAGATCTACCCGAGAACGATCGAGGTGATGCTGAAAGAGCGTCAGGCCTTCGGTATCTGGCAGCACGGTTCCGAACTCTCGCTGATCGAAAAGAACGGCAGCGTGATTGCGCCGCTTCGCGACAACAAGTTCGCTTCCCTGCCGCTCTTCGTCGGGCGCGACGCCGAGGCGGCGGCGGCCTCTTTCGAGGACGCCCTGTCGGGCTGGCCGGAGCTGAAGAACCGGGTGAAGGCCTATGTCCGCATCGCCGGCCGCCGCTGGGATCTGCATCTCGACAACGGCATCGTGCTGAAGTTGCCGGAAGGTAATGTCACCAAGGCGCTTGCCATGCTCGCCAAGCTCGAAAAGGATCAGGGCGTGCTGGAGCGTGACGTCGCCGCCGTCGATCTTCGGCTTGAGGATCGCACCACTGTTCAGCTCACCCCTGGCGCTCTGGATCGCCGCAGGGAAGCGCTCGACGCACGATCAAAGGCCCTGAAGAAACTGGGAGAGCAGTCTTGAGCGTATTCGGTTCCTCCCATTTCGGCCTGCCGCGCATGAAGCCGCTGTCTTCCAAGCGCAGCCATGTCGTTTCGGTCCTGGATATCGGCTCGACCAAGGTGGTCTGCATGATCGCCCGGCTGACGCCGCGTCAGGAAAGCCAGGTCCTGCCGGGCCGCACCCACAATATCGAGATCATCGGCATCGGCCACCAGCGCTCGCGCGGTGTAAAGTCCGGCGTGATCGGCGATCTGGATGCCGCGGAAAGCGTCGTTCGTCTGGCGGTCGATGCCGCCGAGCGTATGGCCGGGCTTACCGTCGACAGCCTGATCGTCAATGTGTCCGCCGGCCGCATCACCAGCGACGTCTATACCGCGACGATCGATCTCGGCGGCCAGGAAGTGGAAGAGGCCGATCTCAAGAAGGTTCTGATCGCGGCAAGCCAGCAGTCGCTGCGCCAGGACCGCGCCATCCTTCATTCACTGCCCACCGGCTTCTCGCTCGACGGCGAGCGCGGTATCCGTGATCCGCTGGCGATGTTCGGCGATACGCTCGGCGTCGACATGCATGTGGTCGCAGCCGAACGCGCCACGCTGAAGAACCTCGAACTCTGCATCAACCGCGCCCACCTCTCGGTCGAGGGCATGGTGGCGACGCCCTATGCCAGCGGCCTGGCAGCCCTCGTCGACGACGAAGTCGAGCTCGGCTGCGCCGCGATCGACATGGGCGGCGGCACGACGACGATCTCGGTTTTCGCCGAAGGCAAGCTCGTTCATACGGATGCGATCAGCCTTGGCGGCCATCACGTCACGACCGACCTTGCCCGCGGGCTTTCCACCCGTATCGAGGATGCGGAGCGGATGAAGGTCGTGCACGGTTCGGCGCTCGCCAACGGGTCCGACGAACGCGACGTGATCTCCGTCCCGCCGATCGGCGAGGACGACCGCGACCAGCCGACTCAGGTGCCGCGCTCGCTGGTCACCCGGATCGTACAGGCCCGTATCGAAGAGACGCTGGAACTCATCCGCGACCGCATCCAGAAGTCGGGTTTCAGCCCGATCGTCGGCAAGCGCGTCGTGCTGACCGGCGGTGCCAGTCAGCTCACCGGCCTTTCGGAAACGGCGCGCCGGATCCTCGCGCGCAACGTCCGGATCGGCCGCCCGATGGGTGTCTCCGGCCTGCCGACGGCAGCCAAGGGACCGGCGTTTTCGACGGCGGTCGGCCTGATGATCTATCCGCAGGTCGCGGATTTGGAAACACACGCTTCGCAGAGCGGCCTGATGGCCTCGCTGGGAAGCGGCAATGGCCGGCTGGCCCGCGTCGGTCAGTGGTTGAAGGAAAGTTTTTGATGTGAGGGGCTCGCCCGCCCGCATCGGAGCAAAGTTGCAATGAATTGGCCGGCGGCGATGCGGCCAGAAAAAGAAGGAACTGGTGCAATGACCATCAAGCTGCAAAAGCCTGATATCACCGAGTTGAAGCCTCGGATTACCGTGTTTGGCGTCGGTGGCGGCGGCGGTAACGCCGTCAACAACATGATCACCGCCGGCCTCGAGGGCGTCGACTTCGTCGTCGCCAATACCGATGCCCAGGCGCTGACCATGACCAAGGCCGAGCGCATCATACAGATGGGCGCCCGGGTCACCGAAGGTCTCGGCGCCGGTTCGCAGCCGGAAGTCGGCCGCGCCGCCGCGGAAGAATGCCTCGACGAGATCGTCGATCACCTGCACGGCACACACATGTGCTTCGTCACCGCCGGCATGGGCGGCGGCACCGGCACGGGTGCAGCCCCGGTCGTCGCGCAGGCAGCCCGCTCGAAGGGTATCCTGACGGTCGGCGTCGTCACTAAGCCGTTCCACTTCGAAGGCCAGCGCCGCATGCGCCTTGCCGAGATGGGTATCCAGGAACTGCAGAAGTCGGTCGACACGCTGATCGTCATTCCGAACCAGAACCTCTTCCGCATCGCCAACGACAAGACGACCTTCGCCGACGCATTCGCGATGGCCGACCAGGTTCTCTATTCGGGCGTCGCCTGCATTACCGACCTGATGGTCAAGGAAGGCCTGATCAACCTCGACTTCGCCGACGTCCGCTCGGTGATGCGCGAGATGGGCCGCGCGATGATGGGCACCGGCGAAGCATCCGGCCCGGGCCGCGCCATGCAGGCCGCCGAAGCCGCGATCGCCAATCCGCTGCTCGACGAGACCTCGATGAAGGGCGCTCAGGGCCTGCTAATCTCGATCACCGGTGGTCGCGACCTGACGCTGTTCGAAGTCGACGAAGCCGCGACCCGCATCCGCGAAGAAGTCGATCCGGATGCGAACATCATCCTCGGCGCGACCTTCGACGAAGCGCTCGAAGGCCTGATCCGCGTATCGGTCGTGGCGACCGGCATCGATCGTGCCGCCGGCTCGGTCGACATTCGCGCCGCCGAGATGCGCGCTGCCGCAAGGCCGATCATCCGTCCGTCGGCAGCGATTGCTCCGGCTCCCGTTGCCGCCCAGCCGGCTCCGGTCATGCAGGCCGCTCCGGCTCCGAGGCCGGCTGTCGACCCGATCGCCGAAACGATCCGCATGGCGGAAGCCGAGATGGAACGGGAACTGGCGATCGCAGAACCGCAGCACCAGTATGCGGCTCCAGTACCCCAGCCGGTCGCTCCGCAGCCGGTCATGCAGCAGCAGGAAGAGTTCCGTCCGCAGAGCCGCATCTTCGGTGCTGCTCCGGCCGAAGCACCGGCTCCGGTCATGAGCCGGCCGGCTCCTGCACCGCAACCGGCACCGGTTCACCAGCACGCACAGCCGCAGCCTGCTCCGATGATGAGCCAGCCCGCTCCTCGCCCGGCACAGCCGGTCTATCGCGAGCCGATGGCACCTTCGATGTCGCAGGTGGTGCAGCCGGTTCGCATGCCGAAGGTCGAGGATTTTCCGCCGGTCGTGAAGGCCGAGATGGATCACCGCGCCCAGCCGGTGAGCCATGTGCAGGAAGAACGCGGCCCGATGGGTCTTCTGAAGCGGATCACCAACTCGCTTGGTCGCCGCGAAGAGGAAGAGCCCGCTCACGTCGAGCCGGCCGCACCGGCTCCGGCCCCGCAGCAGCGTCGTCCGCTGTCGGCGGAAGCAAGCCTCTATGCACCGCGCCGCGGCAATCTCGACGATCATGGACGTGCAGTTCCGCAGGCCCATCACGAGGAAGACCAGCTCGAAATTCCGGCCTTCCTCCGCCGTCAATCGAACTGAGTTAAAGACGGTCACGAAACGTGAAGAAGGCCCGGATCACGCATCCGGGCCTTCAGGCGTTTTATCAATCAGGACGCAGAGTTAACAACGTAACAATCCGAAATGAACAGTGATTTGGATTGTGCCAAACGGCTGCGTATGAAGGACGCTAAGGGACGCCAAAAGAGATCGACCGATTCAGGCGATCGGTCCGGCTGGCGCTAAAGAATATCGGATCCTTCTGCTTTACGGATCCGGCGACAAGAAGGCAGCAGGAATGACTATCGGACTGTTCGGTTTCCAGACCACCATCGCCTCCCCGGTAACACTGAAGGGGATTGGCGTTCATTCCGGAGCTCCTGTCAGCCTTACTTTTCAACCGGCCGAAGCTGGTACCGGCGTGATCTTCACGCGCCTTCTGGACGATGGCAGTTCGGTTGAATATCGCGCCGTTTCCTCGCAGGTCGGCAACACCGATCTCTGCACCGTTCTCGGCACTTCACTTTCCCGCGCCGTCGCGACGATCGAACACGTGATGGCCGCGCTCTACGCGCTCGGTGTCGACAATATCATGGTCGAAGTCGATAGCGGCGAAATGCCGATCATGGACGGCAGCTCCTATCCTTTCATCGAAGCCATCGAACAGGTCGGCATCGTCAATCTTGGCATCAAGCGCCGTTATATCCGCGTCCTGAAGCCGGTCCGCATCGACTCCGGCGCTTGCTGGTCGGAATTCCGGCCCTATGACGGCACTCGCTTCGAGGTGGAGATCGACTTCTCGTCGCCGCTGATCGGCCGCCAGAGCTGGAAAGGCGACCTGACCGCCGAGACCTTCAAGCAGGAACTCTCCCGCGCCCGCACCTTCGGTTTCATGCGCGACGTGGAGCGTCTCTGGGCTGCCGGCTACGCACTCGGCTCCTCGCTGGAAAATTCGGTCGTCATCTCGGACGACGACACGATCGTCAATGTCGAGGGCCTTCGCTACAAGGATGAATTCGTCCGCCACAAGACGCTCGATGCCGTCGGCGATCTGGCGCTTGCCGGCGCCCAGTTCATCGGCTGCTACCGGTCCTATCGCGGCGGCCACAAGATGAATGCCAATGCGTTGAAGGCGCTGATGAGCGATCCGACGGCTTATGAGGTCGTCGAGGCTCCGTCGTCGCGTGCGGCCCGAGTAAGGGCACGGGAGTTCGTACCGGTCAACGTGCCGGAACTGACATCCTGGTTCGCCTGAGTAAATTGATCCAGTCGACTCGGCCGCTTCCCCGGAAGCGGCCTTTTTCTTTTGGGAGACTGTTTCGATTTAACCTTGAAATGCCGTATTGCAGCGACGTGCCACAAAAATGCATTAATGCCGCAGCATTGCGTTGCTCTCCCTTTGCTTTTATGGCTAGAACGGCCTGCTTAGGCGGCGGGCTTATCAGGCGCGGGACGATCAGGAATTGTCGAATGAACCATGTAAGGTCTGTTGGAATGCGTAAGACGGCGAGAGTAGCGCTTGTGTCGCTGGTGCTGGCCGGCGCCGGCTTTGGCGTGACCGCCTGCCAGTCGGATCCCGATATCGACATCACCAAGCTCGGTCTCGAAACGGATTCGCCGGAGACGCTCTACAACCAGGGCCTCGCCAACATGAAGGCCGGCAACCTTGCCGAAGCTGGCCGCAAGTTCGATGCGATCGACCGCCAGAATCCCTTCACCGAATGGGGCCGCAAGGCGCTCGTCATGAGCACATTCACCAAGTACCGGCTCGGCCGCAACGACGAGGCGGTGGCCACCGGCAACCGCTACATGAGCCAATATCCGCAATCGCAGGATTCGGCCTATGTCCAGTATCTCGTCGGCCTCGCTTACTCCAAGCAGATCGCCGACGTGACCCAGGACCAGCGCGCTGCCGTGCGCACCATCGATGCGATGAACAAGGTCGTAACCAATTATCCGAGTTCGGAATATGTCGAGGATGCGCAGGCGAAGATCCGCTTTGCGCGCGATCAGCTCGCCGGCAAGGAAATGCAGATCGGCCGCTATTATCTGGAGCGCAAGGAATACCTTGCCGCGATCCAGCGTTTCCGCAACGTGGTCGAGCAGTATCCCAACACCAACCAGGTGGAAGAGGCGTTGGCGCGTCTGACCGAAGCCTATTATGCGATGGGCATTACGGAAGAGGCGCAGACCGCTGCCGCGGTCCTCGGGCGCAATTATCCAGACAGCCAGTGGTATGCGGATTCCTTCAAGCTGCTGAAAGGCAACGGCGTCGAACCGCGCGAAAATCGCGGTTCGTGGATTTCCCGCGCCGGGGCCAAGCTGATCGGCGCTTAAGGTCTGAGACATGCTGATCCAGTTGTCGATCCGCGATATCGTTCTGATCGAGCGGCTGGATCTTGCCTTCGAGACCGGCCTTTCGGTGCTAACCGGCGAAACCGGCGCCGGCAAATCGATTTTGCTCGACAGTCTTTCGCTGGCGCTCGGCGGCCGTGGTGACGGCGGCCTGGTGCGCCATGGCGAGGACAAGGGCCAGGTGACGGCCGTCTTCGACGTATCCGGCAGCCACGGTGCCCGAAAACTCCTGCGCGACAACGGCATCGACGACGACGGCGATCTGATCTTCCGCCGCATCCAGTCGGCCGATGGGCGCACACGCGCCTCGATCAACGACCAGCCAGTCAGCGTGCAGCTGATGCGCCAGGCCGGCCAGCTTCTGGTCGAGATCCACGGACAGCACGACGACCGGGCGCTGATCGACACCGACGCGCACCGCACGCTGCTCGACGCCTTCACGGGCTTAAGCGACGAGGTGCTGCAGCTTTCCGCCCTTTATCGCTCCTGGAAGGACGCGGATCGGGCCTTCAAGACCCATCGCGCCAGGGTCGAGGCCGCGGCGCGCGAAGCAGACTATATCCGCGCCTCTGTGGAAGAACTCGAAGCGCTCTCGCCGCGCGATGGCGAGGAGGACGAGCTTGCCGAACAGCGCTCGCGCATGCAGAAGTCCGAACGCATCGCCGGCGACATTTCCGAGGCCTCCGAATTCCTCAATGGCAATGCATCGCCCGTTCCGCTGATCGCCTCGCTGGTCCGGCGCCTGGAGCGCAAGAGCCACGAGGCGCCAGGCCTGCTCGAAGAAACCGTCGAGCTTCTCGATCAGGCGCTCAACTACCTCTCCAATGCCCAGATGGAAGTCGAGGCGGCGCTGAGGCGCACCGAATTCGACCCACGCGAACTGGAGCGGGTCGAGGAGCGACTGTTTGGGCTCAGAGCCGCCGGCCGCAAATATTCAATCCCGGTCGCCGACCTGCCGGTGCTTGCCGAAAAGATGATATCGGACCTTGCCGATCTCGATGCCGGCGAGGAGAAGCTCGCCGAGCTGGAAAAGCTGACTGCCGCTGCCAAGGCCGCCTACGATCGGGCCGCCGCGATCCTGTCCGAGAAGCGCCGGCATGGCGCCGAGGCGCTGGCCGAAGCCGTGATGGCGGAGCTGCCGGCGCTGAAGCTAGAACGGGCCCGCTTCATGGTCGATGTGGCGAGCGATCCGGAAGCGGCGAGCGCCGAAGGCATCGATACCATCGAGTTCCACGTCCAGACCAATCCCGGCACGCGTCCGGGCCCGATCATGAAGGTCGCTTCGGGCGGCGAGCTATCGCGTTTCCTCCTGGCGCTCAAGGTGGCGCTCGCCGATCGAGGCTCGGCTCCGACGCTGGTCTTTGACGAAATCGATACCGGGGTCGGCGGTGCCGTCGCCGATGCGATCGGCCAGCGGCTGAAACGGCTGTCGGACAAGGTGCAGGTGCTGTCCGTCACCCATGCGCCGCAGGTGGCCGCGCGTGCCGCAACGCATCTGCTGATCTCCAAGGGACCGGCCGGCGAGGGCACCGACAAGATCGCCACCCGCGTCGCCACCATGGAGCCGGAACACCGCACCGAAGAGATCGCCCGCATGCTCGCCGGCGCATCGGTGACCGACGAGGCGAGGGCGGCGGCCAAGCGCCTGCTGGCGGGCAACGGCTGACCGGAATGTAATCCCGTCGGCGTACCGACCTCCCGCTGCTTTCCAATGAAAAAGCGCGTCCGGGGTTTAAGCTGCCTTCGAGATATCCGAAATGTCGATATGGACGTCGGCATAGGGAAAGATGACGCCGTCTTCAGCCCTATCGAGAAGCCCGATCTTAATCAGTGCTGCAATGTCGGCATGAACGGGGCGGAAGTCGCGTTTTACGAGCCGGGACACTTCCCGCATCGTCATGCCGCCCTTGTCTTTCATGGCCGCCAAAATGGCAACCCGGTTGGGGGTCAGGGCTGTGTGCAGGGCTTCCCATGTCGGAAAGCTGTAGATCGGCTCTCCGAGATGTCGGCCGGCTTCGAAGTCGGCGATGATGTCATCTTGCGATGCAATATTGATTCTAAGAGTTTTCATCGGCCTCCATCCTTTCGACTTCTGCGAAGAAATCCCGCAACAAAGTCGATACGTTTCGAAATGAATACGGTGCCTCGACGGCACCGATATGCCTGTGATCTCCCTTTCCAGCCTCGTTGTCGTATCGCATGACGCAAACGTCATCGACCACATAGGCCAGCCGATATTTGTAATTGTGTGCGCTGCCTTTGAGCGGTGCCGGCACTTCGAAAACAGAGAGATCCACGAATGATCGTAGCGTGCGTTCCTGCCGTCTTTTCAACAGGAGTTTTGCGTTTGCCATGATGACCTCAATAGCATCAACTGGTGATGACTTCAATAGCATCACCAGTCTCCAACGTTTCTTGGCGCCTTGCGATGGGTGATCCTCTTCCCCTTGGGGAAATTTGCGCTACAAAACGACTCCTCGCTACCCGAGGAGTAGACCCGCATGCCCGCCGAACAGACGCCCGTCGAAAACCTGACCGAAGAACAGGCCGCAGCCGAACTGGCCTATCTGGCGGCGGAGATTGCTCGCAATGACGAGCTCTATCACGGCCATGACGCGCCTCAGATTTCGGATGCCGATTACGACGGGCTGAAACGGCGGAACGATGCGATCGAAAAGCGGTTCCCGCAGCTTATCCGCGCCGACAGCCCATCGATCCGAGTCGGCGCGGCGCCGTTGCCGACGTTTGCGGCGATCACTCATTCGCGGCCGATGCTGTCGCTCGACAACACCTTCTCGGACGATGACGTGCGCGACTTCGTCTCTTCCGTCTACCGTTTCCTCGGCCAGCTGCCGGACGGCTCGATCGCGTTTACCGCCGAGCCGAAGATCGATGGGCTTTCCATGTCGATCCGCTACGAGAACGGCCGGCTGGTGAATGCCGCGACCCGCGGCGACGGTACGACCGGCGAGAACGTCACCGAGAACATCAAGACCATCAAGGAAATCCCCAATCGCCTGCCCGCGGGCGCGCCCGATGTCGTCGAGGTGCGCGGCGAGGTTTATATGACGAAAAGCGACTTCCTGGCGCTTAACGAGAAGATGGCGGCGGAAGGCAAGCAGACCTATGTCAACCCGCGCAATACGGCCGCCGGCTCGCTGCGCCAGCTCGACGCCAAGGTGACCGCAAGCCGCAACCTGAAATTCTTCGCCTATGCCTGGGGCGAAATGTCGGAAATGCCGGCCGATACCCAGATGGGCATGGTCGAGAAATTCAGGGAATGGGGTTTTCCGGTCAACCCGCTGATGAAACGCCTGCACGCGGTCGAGGATATCATCGCTCATTACAAGGATATCGGCCTCAAGCGCCCGGATCTCGACTACGAGATCGATGGTGTCGTCTACAAGGTGGACAGGCTCGACCTGCAGGCCCGGCTCGGTTTTCGCTCGCGTTCGCCGCGCTGGGCCACGGCGCATAAATTCCCGGCGGAACAGGCCTTTACTCATGTGGAGCGGATCGACATCCAGGTCGGCCGCACCGGCGCGCTGACGCCGGTCGCGCGCCTGACGCCGGTCACCGTCGGCGGCGTGGTCGTCACCAATGCGACGCTCCACAACGAAGACTATATCAAGGGGCTCGGCAATTCCGGCGAACCGATCCGCGAGCCGGATCACGATATCCGCGTCGGCGACACCGTCATCGTCCAGCGAGCAGGGGATGTCATCCCGCAGGTGCTCGACGTGGTGATGGAGAAGCGTCCTCCGGAAGCCGTGCCCTACGAATTCCCGAAGAAATGCCCCGTCTGCGACAGTCATGCGGTGCGCGAGCGTAACGAAAAGACCGGCAAGCTCGATTCGGTCACCCGCTGCACCGGCGGCTTCGTTTGCCGTGCGCAGGCGACCGAGCACCTCAAACATTTCGTGTCGCGCAACGCCTTCGATATCGAAGGCCTCGGCTCCAAGCAGATCGATTTCTTCTTCGAGGCGGAAGACGACGCGCTGAAGATCCGCACTGCGCCCGACATCTTCACGCTGAAGCGGCGGCAGGAGGCCTCGACGCTTACCAAACTCGAAAATATCGAGGGCTTCGGAAAAGTCAGCGTCAAGAAACTGTTCGATGCGATCGACGAGCGGCGCGAGATCGCGCTTCACCGCTTCATCTACGCGCTCGGCATCCGGCACGTAGGCGAGACCACCGCCAAGCTGCTTGCGCGCGCCTACGGCACCTACGAGGCGTTTGCGAAGGCCATGGACGATGCGGCCGAGCTTTCCGGCGACGCCTGGGACGATTTGAACAATATCGAGGGCATCGGCGAGGTGATGGCGCGCGCCATCGTCGAGTTCTTCAAGGAGCCGCGCAATGTCGAGGTCATCACCCGGCTTCGCGAAGAGGTGACGCCGCAGGCCGCCGAACAGCCGGTCGCCTCCAACAGCCCGATCGCCGGCAAGACGGTGGTCTTCACCGGCTCGCTCGAAAAATTCACCCGCGACGAGGCCAAGGCGAGGGCGGAAAGCCTTGGCGCCAAGGTGGCCGGGTCGGTCTCCAAGAAGACCGACTATGTGGTCGCGGGTCCTGGCGCCGGCTCCAAGCTCGACAAGGCGAGGGAACTCGGCGTCCAGGTGATGGACGAGGACGAATGGCTCGCCTTTATTGCGTGAAGGCCTTCATACGGTGATGAAGGTCACACCCTGAGCCGCGCCATCGAATAGGCATCGACATATCGTCCTTCGCGGAAGGCGAATTGCTTGAAATGGCCTTCCATCTCGAAGCCGAATTTCCGGTAGAGCGCGATGGCTGCCTCGTTGTCGGTGTAGACGGTCAGTTCGAGCCGGCGGATGTCCAGCCAGTCGTCTGCGACCTGTACCGTCTCGCCGAGCAAGGCGCGGCCCACTCCGCGTCCGACAAAATCGTCGTGCACGCCCATGCCGAGGCTAGCCGCGTGGCTCCGACGGCCCTGAAATCGGTTGATGCCGCCGTTGCCGACGATCTGGCCCTCGTAGGTGGCCACCAGCGCGATGCTTCCAGGCGTCGGGCTCTCGACCCATTTGCGGGTCTCTTCCAGGCGTGTGTGCGGCAGACGCAGGGTTCCGTAGCGATAACCGGGCATGTTGGCCAAAGCGTTGACGGCCTCGGCGTCCGTCGCGCGCAAGGCACGAATCTCAAGACCCTTCAGCCTGGACGGTCGGGGTGGTTTCTCCTGGATCTCTTCGGCTATCTTCATGCTTGCTCTCCTTGGTTCTTCGCCGAGGCAGAGCGGAAACACCGAACCCTGCCATATCGGGCAGGGTTGGTGGACGGATGACCGGTTAACGCGCCAAGACCGCCACGCACCCTGCGGGGTGAATGGTCACGGTAAGATGCATGTGGGTGGCGAAACGTGTCATGGCGCGCAACGTCTCAGACAAGCGCCGGATCGTCAAGAGGGGTGAAAGCGCTGGCCGTCTTTGCCGAATCGAATTCCCACCTGTAGAAGTTCTCCGACAAGCATCCGGAACCAGCCCTTGAAAACCATCGCCATCGATTTCGAAACCGCCAACGAGCAACGCGGCAGCGCCTGCTCGGTCGGGCTTGCCTGGCTGGAGGGCGACGAGGTGGTGCGGGTGGAGGAACGGCTGATCCGCCCGAAGGACATGCGGTTTTCCTCCTTCAACGTCGCCATCCACGGCATCCGGCCGGAACATGTCGAGGATGCCGGCGAGTTTCCGGAAGTGATGGACGAGTTCGCCGACGATTTTCGCGGCGCGACGATGATTGCCCACAATGCCGCCTTCGATTTCAGCGTCTGGCGGGCCTGTCTCGACGCCTACCGGCAGAGTTATCCGGACCTGTCTTATCTCTGCAGCGTGAAGATGTCGCAGAAAGTCTGGCCGCATCTCGGCTCGCACAAGCTCAATGTCCTTGCCCAGCATCTCGGCCTTCGCTTCGCGCATCACAATGCAGCTGAAGACGCGGCCGTCTGCGCGCGGGCGACAATCGCGATCGCCAAATCGCTTGCCGTGCCGCATGTCCGCGACATTCCGGCTGCGATCGGCATGAAGGTCGGGCGGCTGTTTTCCGGCGGTTACGCGCCCTGCACCTGCCGGCTGAAATAGGCACTTTCGCGAAGCTGCTTGTTTCCGGTCCGGCAATCCTTATCTCAGATCACGGATCGTTTACCGGAGCCGTTCCCCCATGAAACAACCCATCAATCGAATTGCCTGCCTTGCATCCGCCGTCGCCCTGTCGTTCGGGACGCTTGCCGCCCCCGCTTCCGCCCAGGTGGTTGGCGAAGTCGGCGTCGACTGGACCGGCAACGACATCATCGTCGAGGCGGTCGCCGATCCGCAGATAAAGGGCGTAACCTGCCACGTCACCTATTTCGAACGCGGCATCATAGACCGGCTTAAGAACGGCAACTGGTTCGAAGACCCCTCCAACAATTCGATTGCCTGCCGCCAGACCGGTCCGATCGAGATCGGAGAGATCGACCTCGGCAAGGGCGGCGAGGAAGTGTTCCGGCAGGGCCGTTCCCTGATCTGGAAGAACCTGCTCGTCAAGCGTATCTACGACAAGGCGAACGACACGCTGATCTATCTCGCTCACTCGCGGCAGGTGGTGGACGGTTCCGCCAAGATGGCGATCTCGACCGTGCCGCTCTATAACCAGAACGTCGCCTGGAAGAACGGCAAGCCAAAACCGTAATCTTTTCAGGCCCGGGCTCCGGCTCAGCCGAGGGCTGCCGCGGYCGCCCGGCCGGCATTGCGGCCGGAAAACAGGCAGCCGCCGAGAAATGTGCCCTCCAGCGCCCGATAGCCGTGCATGCCGCCACCGCCGAAGCCGGCGGCTTCGCCGACCGCATAGAGCCCCGGGATCACGTCTCCATTCTCACCGAGCACGCGGGCCGAGAGGTCCGTCTCGATCCCCCCGAGCGTCTTGCGGGTCAGGATGTTCAGCCTCACCGCGATCAACGGTCCGTGCGCCGGATCGAGAATGCGGTGCGGTTTTGCCGTGCGCACGAGCTTTTCACCGAGCGAACGGCGGGCGTTGTGAATGCCCATGATCTGCGCATCCTTGGCAAAGGGATTGGCCACTTGTCCGTCACGGGCAAGGACTTCATGTTCGATAGCGGCGAGGTCCAGGAGGTTGCTGCCGGCAAGCCGGTTCATGCCCGCGACCAGTTCGCCAAGGCTCTCGGCGACCACGAAATCCTCGCCCTGTTCCTTGAAGGCCTCGACCGGCCCGGTTGCCTTCCTGCCGATCGCCCGTCTCGCCGTCAGCTTCCAGTCGCGACCGGTGAGGTCCGGGTTCTGTTCGGAGCCGGAGAGCGCGAATTCCTTGCGGATGATGCTCTGGTTCAGCACGAACCAGCTATAGTCGTAGCCGGTCGCCATGAGGTGCTGCAGCGTGCCGAGCGTATCGTAGCCGGGATAGAAAGGGGCAGGCAGTCGCTTGCCCGTCGCGTCGAACCATAGCGAGGAAGGGCCGGGCAAGATGCGGATGCCATGGTTTTGCCAGACCGGGTTCCAGTTCCGCAGGCCCTCGGTATAGTGCCACATGCGGTCGCGGTTGATCACCTGCCCGCCGGCGGACCGGGTAATGCCGATCATCCGCCCGTCCACGTGTTTGGGCACGCCCGAGACCATGAAAGCCGGGGGTCGCCCGAGCCTTGCCGGCCACATCTGCCGTATGAGGTCCTGATTGCCGCCGATGCCGCCCGAAGCGACGATGACGATCGGCGCATTGAGTTCGAAGTCACCGGCCGATGTCCTGGAGGTTTCCTCGCCACGCAGCGCCGTGCTCGCCGCAAGGACCGTACCTGCAACCCCTGTCACGGCACTGCCGGTCCTGACCAGATTGTCGACGCGGTGCCGCCAGAGAAAGCGGATCCTGCCGCTTTTCTCCGCCTCGCGCGCCCGCCGCTCGAACGGTTCGACGACACCGGGGCCGGTGCCCCAGGTAGTGTGGAACCGAGGCACGGAATTGCCGTGCGAGGTCGCCGAGCCGCCGCCGCGTTCCGCCCAGCCGACGATCGGAAAGATGCGATGGCCCATCTGCCTGAGCCAGGAGCGTTTCTCGCCGGCGGCGAAGGCTACATAGGCTTCCGCCCAGAGGCGTGGCCAATGATCCTCCTCGCGGTCGAAACCGGCGGTGCCCAGCCAATCCTGCCAGGCGAGATCGAGCGAATCGCGGATGCCCATCCGGCGCTGCTCGGGGGAATCGACGAGGAACAATCCGCCGAGCGACCAGAAGGCCTGGCCGCCGAGGTTCTGTTCCGGTTCCTGGTCGAGGATGACGACGGAGCGGCCGGCATTTGCAAGTTCGGTCGCGGCGACGAGGCCCGAAAGGCCCGCGCCCACCACGATGGCGTCAACTCTGTCGCTCAAGCGCGCTCCTCCCAAAGCGTGGAGATACAAACCATGCTGCATCCTTACCGCGAATACAGTCATGCGGTGTGGCAGGAGTCAATTCAGGCGTGGCGGCACAAAAAACAGGCCCGCAAAGCGAGCCTGTTCTTCAGTCCTTGAATGGCCGATTAGCGGACGTAGACGATCTTGCCGCCGTTGGCCGCCGTTTCGATGCCCGCCACATGCTGCAACTGGACATTCTTCTCTTCGAGAGCCGCCATCAGGTTGGAATCCGTTTGGATCTGCGCCTGGGCGGCCT
Organism: Neorhizobium sp. 05N33; assembly: GCF_056397445.1. NCBI lineage: Bacteria > Pseudomonadati > Pseudomonadota > Alphaproteobacteria > Hyphomicrobiales > Rhizobiaceae > Neorhizobium > Neorhizobium sp. 05N33. The sequence continues at coordinate 330,429 of NZ_JBFTNK010000004.1, forward strand.
CCGCTGCCTGCGGGTTGGGGGTCGTCAGCGTCGGCGGGATCTTGTCGTTCGACGATTCGCTATCCGTAGCTTCGGTGATATAGACCACCGTCACGTCCGACGGGGAGGGGGCCGGCGTGGTCGGGGCAAGGTCCTGGGCGTAAACGCCCCCGATTGAGGAAGCGGATATAAGGGTTGCGAGAGCAATAACCTTCTTCATAACATGTTCCTTTCTCGGTTCTTAGGCGCCGAACACGTGTCTCTTCGGCACCAAGATATGGACGGAACCGGAAACGCCCGGAGATTGTTCCGGGCTTTTCTGAAATCATCTCTATGCAGCAATGATTTAAGGTTCCATCACCCGCGTAGAGGCGATTGTAAATGGCTTTCGCCGAAACGGGGTCCGGAGAAAAGACACCGGCCCCCGTTTCATCAACAGCGAATCAGCGGACGTAGACGGTCCGGCTGCCATCGGCGGCGGTGTCGATCGCCACGACGTTGTTGAGTTCGACGTTCTGCTTCAGAAGATCGGCTCGCAGCGCGCGGTCGGCCTTCACCTCGGCCTGTGCCTTCTGCACCATTGCCGGGCTTGGATGGATGATGCTCTCAGGCACGTCGAGCCGTTTGGCGCTGTTGTCGATTTCGGGATCGGTATAGACGATGGCGACGTCGCCGGCGGGCTTGGCCGTCATGCCCATATCGCGGGCATAGGCGGTTCCCACCGTGGCTGCGGACATCAGGACTGCGAGAGCAAAAGCCTTGTTCATGGTCGTTCTCCTATCTGGGTAAACCAGCCGAGGGGCGTTTGAGGCGTCGGTTGGGCGTTTAGCGACGGGAGAACGTCGACCCGGTTCCCCGGTTCCGTTTAAAATTGTTACAAATAGGCAATGATTACAATACGTTAATATTCCGTCACATTTGCGTGTGACGGAAGATCCGGACATAGTTTCGGACTTTTTAGCGGCCCGCGAAATTACGCGGCTTCGCGCGCCAGTTCGTCGGCGATGACGGTGTCGAGGTTCAGGAAGCAGACCATCGTCTTTTCAAGCGCGACGATGCCGCGGCAGAAGGCGCGCTGGGCTTCCGGAATGATTTCCGGGGCCGGCTGCAGGTCTTCGCCACGGATGGTCATCATGTCGGATACCTGCTCGACCAGCAGGCCGACCAGCTTGCCGGCGATGTCGGTGACGATGATTGCGGAACGTTCCGACGGTTCGGTCATCTTCATGCCGAGGCGGCAGGCCATGTCGATGACCGGGATCACCGCGCCACGCAGGTTGATGAGGCCGAGCACGTAGGACGGGGTGTGCGGCATCGGGGTCACCGGTGCCCAGCCGCGGATTTCGCGGATCGCCATGATGTCGATGCAGAATTCCTGGTCTCCGAGATGGAAGGAGACGATTTCGAGGTAGGCGCCGGACTGCTTGATGGCATTGCTCATGTCAGAACTCTTCCCATTTGTCTGAGGATCCCACGGCCTTCGGCTTGGCGGAGGTGGGGCTATTGCTGAAGGCTCCCGCGAGCTTGTTCATCAAGTTGAGTGCGGGCGATGGTTTGGGTGGCGTGGAAGCGCTCGCAGCCTCGACGGCGCGCGGGCCATTGCCTCCGCGGATCTGGAAATGGCTGATCAGCTGGTTGAGGTTTTCGGCATCGCTTGCCAGCGAATGGCTGGCAGCGGTGCTCTGCTCCACCATTGCGGCGTTCTGTTGCGTTGCTTGGTCCATCTGGCCGATCGCGATATTGATTTCCGTCAGTCCGGTCGATTGTTCGCGTGCAGAGGTGAAGATCGCGTGAACGTGGTCGTTGATTTTCAGCACGTCGTCGCCGATCCGCGTCAGCGCTTCGCCGGTCGCCTTCACCAGATCGACGCCTGTCTTGACCTCGTGGTTCGAACGGGTGACCAGCGCCTTGATATCCTTGGCCGCGCCGGCAGCGCGTCCGGCGAGTTCGCGCACTTCCTGGGCGACGACGGCAAAGCCCTTACCGGCCTCGCCCGCGCGGGCCGCCTCGACGCCGGCGTTGAGCGCCAGCAGGTTGGTCTGGAAGGCAATCTCGTCGACGACGTTGATGATCTTGCCGATCTCGGCCGTCGCGTCCTCGATCCGCCCCATGGCGGCCGTGGCATCGCGGACCACGCTAGTGGACTGTTCCGTATAGTCCTTGGCGTGGCTCACCATCTGGGTCGCCTCTTCGGCGCGGCTGGTGGCGTTGCGCACGGTCGAGGTGATTTCTTCGAGGGCTGCGGATGTCTCCTCAAGCGAGGCCGCCTGCTTCTCTGTGCGCTTGGCGAGATCGTCGGCAGCGGAGCGCATCTGGTTGGCGTTGGCGCCGATGGAACTGGAACTGTTCGCGACCTCGGTCATGATGTGGCGCAGGCGTTCGACGACCCGGTTGAAATCGGCGCGCAGGCGCTCGAGGTCGCCCCGGAAGGGACGCTCGAGGGCGGCCGCAAGATCGCCTTCCGAGAGACGGTTGAGGGCGCTTGCAAGCGAATCGACTGCGAAGTGGAGCGCTTCGGCTTCTGCCTTCTGTTCGGACTCGCTCGTCTGCCGCCGGGTCTCGTTCTGGCGGCGTTCGTCTTCCAGATTGACCTCCAGGCTCTGGCGCTCGACGGCTGCAAGCCTGAAGACGTCGGTGGCGCGCGCCATTTCACCGATCTCGTCGCCGAGATCTATGCCGGGCACGGGCGTGTTGTAGTCTCCGCCAATGATCCGCTGCATGCTCGAACGGACGCCGTCGATGCCGCGCCGGATCGCGCCGCCGTGAATGCTCTGCAGGATTGCCATGGCGACCAACGCGATCAGCCCGCAGCCGAGCTGCACATAGAGCGAGGTCGAGGAAAGCGTATTCGCCTCCTGGACGCGGTTGCGCACCAGTTTCTCGCCCGCGACGGCAGCCGTATCGAGCATTACGCCAACCCGTTCGCCGGCACCGTCGATGGCGTCGTCGATCTTGTCATAGGCCTCTTTGGGCGCGCCGGTTTCGACCATTTTTCTGAGATCGACCTGGATCGCCGTCGAAAGAGCTGCGAGGTCCATCTCGAAATTCGAGACGAGGCCTGGATTGCCGATTTCAGCCGCGAGTTTCTTCAGATTACCGGCAGAGCTTTTCAACTTGTCGGAGGAGTCCGCCATCGCCTTCAGCCGGCTCGGCTCGACCCGTTTGTCGTCGCGGTCGACGATCGTGTCCATCGCTGCCAGAACGAGTTCCAGGTTGGCGATGCGCATGCCGTCGACCGCATCCACATGCTCCTGGATATCGGTCGCGCGTTGCAGCGCTTCGTCGAGCTGTCGGCTTTCGTACCAGCCGACGAGCAGCATCGCGCCGATGCCGACAAAGGCGGAGCCTGCCAGCGTCCAGAGCCGGTGATTGACCGACAGCGTCTTGCGAAGGGGTTTTGCCGTCATGCTGTTGAAATTCCTCCCACGCCGGATCAGGTCCGGCAGACTGCAGATAGAGATGGAAACTGAGGGCGAGCCGGTGTCGGCGACATCATGTCTTTTCGCGGTCGACATAGCGGCCCCTAGTGTGATGCGTGCTGCATCCTCACTCCCATTCGCCGCTACGAATCGTAAACCACGTTCGCCTTTATAAGATCTCAGACAGGTATTAATCTTACCCTAAACTTGTTCGAAGGTTGCCGGCCTTCTGAACGGCCGGAAAGGGTGGTAGATTGAGCGTTATGGACAGTACGATCGAGACTTATCGCCTGCCGCTGATTGCCGCCATAAGCCTGCTCTTGCTCGGGTTCGGCGGTGTCGCCTTTTACGGCTGGCTCCGGTTCGGCTCTTCCATTCTGTTGACGCTCGGTGAAACCGGCCTTTCCTGGTGTTTCTGACCGGCTGCCGGTTCGGTGAGACAGATCAGCGCGATATCTCTCGAAAACGGCTTCTTGAATTGCTTCGCTGCCGCCCGGGGTCTATCGATCCGTCATTAGGTCTGAGCTGAAGAGATACCGATGAAAAGCTTTCGCACCATCCTCTGGGTTGCCGTCGTGGCGCTTGCCGGCGTGCTTGTCTGGCTGACGATGGAAGTGACCGGCTCGAAACGGCAACTTGCGGAAGGTCCGTTCGGCGTGCCGTTCCAGCTCGTTGCCCAGAACGGCCAGCCGATCACCGAAAAGGCCTTCCAGGACAAGCCGACGGCGCTGTTCTTCGGCTTCACCCATTGCCCGGAAGTGTGCCCCACGACGCTGTTCGAGCTGAACGGCTGGCTGCACAAGGTCGACCCGGATGGCACCAAGCTCAACGGCTATTTCGTCAGCATCGATCCGGAGCGCGACAGTCCGGAACTGCTCGGCCAGTATGTGTCGAACGTCACCGACCGGGTGAAAGGGATTTCCGGTCCGCCGGCCAAGGTCCAGGAGATGGCCAAGGGTTTCAAGGTCTATTTCAAGAAAGTGCCGGTCGACGAGAAGGATCCGAACGGCGACTACACCATGGACCATACGGCCTCGGTGTTCCTTCTCGACAACGGCGGGCGCTTCGCCGGCACCATTGCCTATGGCGAAAACCCCGACGTCGCGGTCAAGAAGCTTGAGAATCTGATCAAGGGCTGACCGTTTGACGTTGAAGCCGACAGGGCTTCTGTGGCAATCCTCTCCGCCACCGATCAATAGCTGAGAGACCGTTTCCTTGAGCGAAATCCGCCTTTACGTCACGTCCACCGAAAAAGGTGCGGCCGAGATTCTCGATATCCTGTCGGAGGTTTTCGGCGAAGAGGATTTCGCCATCGCCACCACCGAGGTGGACGAGAAAAAGGACATCTGGGAAGCCTCCGTCTACATGCTGGCGGATGACGAGGAGATGGTGCGCGAGCGCGTCGCCGAAGGCCTCGCCCAGGCCTTTCCCGCTCTCGAAATCCAAAGGGAAGTCATCCCGGACATCGACTGGATCGCCAAGTCGCTGGAGGGGCTGAAGCCGGTGAGGGCAGGGCGGTTCATCGTCCACGGCTCACATGACCGCGACAAGGTGAAGGTCAACGATATCGCCATCGAGATCGATGCGGGCCAGGCCTTCGGCACCGGCCATCACGGCACCACCGCCGGCTGCCTCGAAGTGATCGAGGACGTGATGCGCGCAAGGACCGTCCGCAACGCGCTCGACCTCGGAACCGGAAGCGGCGTGCTGGCGATAGCGGTGCGCAAGCTGGCCAATATCCCGGTGCTCGCGACCGACATAGACCCAGTCGCTGTTCGGGTGGCCCGGGAAAATGTCCGCCGCAACGGCATCGCTACCGGCATCCGCCTGGAGACGGCGCCGGGATTTCATTCGCCTCAATTCGATCGGGAAGGGCCATTCGACCTGATCATCGCCAACATTCTGGCACGGCCGTTGATGAAGATGGCGCCGCAGCTGGCGGCCCATCTGGCGCCCGGCGGTTCGGTGATCCTCTCCGGCATCTTGGCCACACAGCGCTGGAAGGTGCTGGCCGCCTATAACGGCGTCCACCTCGCTCACGTCCGTACCATCTGGCGCAATGGCTGGGTAACGATCCACCTGCGCCACGATTGATTCGTATGCGTGTGCAGCATTGAATTCTGCACATAGCTTCTCGGGCAAACAGCAAAAAGGCGGCACCGGTGGTGCCGCCTTGCGATCAGTTCTGAGACTGATCTACCCGCGAGCCTGAGGAGGGAGATGCTCGAGCGGGCCTCGTATCCTGAAAGCCGGGGCGGGTGAGGGAGGAGAGCCCGCGCCGGCCGAATGTCAGAATACGTAGCTTAGAATACGTAGTTCTGTGCACCCTTGCGGCGCAGTTCTTCGCGGCTGGTGCCGAGGCCTTTCAGCGTTTCGTCGTCGAGGCCCAGCAGGGCGCCGTTGACGTAACGGGCAACCTGACGCTCGCGAGCTTCGACCATGCGGTTGAAGGCATTGCGGAAGAAAGAATTGGCCATGGAAGCGATCCTCTTGATACGGACCTTGTTCGGCGCCCGTTCGATGAAGTGAATATAGCGATTGCTGCACCGCACAGTGAGAGAGATTCTCTCATTGGTGGTATGCGTTTGCTGCATATGAAGGCTATGTCGGCGCCAAACGCATTGAGCAGATGCACAATCGCCGATCATTTCCGGCTCGGCTGGCAATGTCTGGCGAAGATCGGCTAACATGATCGCAACCTCTCGGAATCAAGCAGCCCGGAAACTCAAGCCCATGTTCCAGTCCTTCGAAGTGAAGTCCGCCCCGCAGTTCGGCCGCGATCGCGTCAGCGCGCTCCGGGCGAAATTCGCCGATCTCGGCATCGACGGTTTTCTTATTCCCCGCGCCGACGAATACCAGGGCGAATACGTGCCGGCCTCCGCCGAACGCCTGTCATGGCTCACCGGCTTCACCGGATCGGCCGGCATGGCGCTCATCACGCAACGTGAGGCTATCGTTTTCGTCGATGGACGTTACGTCACCCAGCTTGCCGAACAGGTGGACGGCTCGATGTTCGCCGCTGGCGATCTCGTCAACGAACCGCCGCATGTCTGGCTGCCGCGCCACGGCGCAAAAGGTTTCCGGCTCGGTATCGATCCGTGGCTGCATGCGGGCGCGGAAGTGCGGCGGCTGGAAAAGGCGCTTGCCGAGATCGGCGGTTCGCTGGTGCTGCTCGACGCCAATCCGCTCGACGCCATCTGGACCGATCGTCCCGCCGAGCCGCTCGGCGCCGTCTCGATCCAGAAACAGGAGCATGCCGGCACCCTGGCGAGCGAGAAGATTGCGGCGATTGCGAGCCAGGTGAAGGAGAAGGGCGCTGCCGCTGTCGTCATCGCCGATCCGACCTCGGTCGCCTGGATCTTCAACATCCGCGGCGATGACGTGCCGCATACACCCTATCCGCTGTCGCGCGCCATCATTCCGGCCGAGGGCAAGGCCGAGATTTTTCTCGACCCGCTCAAGACCGGCATCGAACAGGCCGCCTACCTGGCGCAGATTTGCGTGCAGCGCCCGCCTTCGGAATTCCTGGCGCGGCTAGCGGCCTTTTCGGCGGACGGCGCAAAGATCCTGATCGATCCCGAGCTGACGCCGCTGGCGCTCACCAAAGCGATCACGGCCGCCGGCGGCGAGGTGGTCGAGGCTTCCGATCCGGCAAAACTGCCGCGCGCCTGCAAGAACCGCGAGGAGCTCGACGGCTCGGCCAAAGCGCATCTGCAGGATGGCGCGGCGATGGTCGAATATCTCTGCTGGCTCGACGCCCAGGCGCCCGCCACGATCACCGAGATCGACGCGGTCAAGGCGCTGGAGGCGACCCGCGCCCGCGTGGGCCAAAACATGCAGAACCCGCTGAAGGACATTTCCTTCGATACGATCTCCGGCGCCGGCGAACACGGCGCGGTCATCCACTACCGGGTGACGACCGAGACAAACCGCAAGCTTGAAGCGGGCGAGCTTTTCCTGGTCGATTCGGGCGCGCAATATGTCAACGGCACGACCGACATCACCCGCACGGTCGCGGTCGGCGCGGTGCCTGAAGAGCACAAGCGTTTCTTTACGCTGGTGCTGAAGGGCATGATCGGCATCAGCACGGCGCGGTTTCCGAAGGGCACCCGCGGCTGCGATCTCGATCCGCTCGCCCGCATCGCGCTCTGGAAGGCCGGCGCCGACTATGCACATGGCACCGGCCACGGTGTCGGTTCGTATCTCTCTGTGCATGAGGGACCGCAGCGGATCTCGCGGCTGGCGACCCAGGAACTGCTGCCCGGCATGATCCTCTCCAACGAGCCCGGTTATTATCGTCCCGGTTCGTTCGGCATTCGCATCGAAAACCTGATCTATGTGAAGGCGGCCGAGGATATCGACGGCGGTGACCAGCCGATGCTCGCCTTCGAGACGCTGACCTGGTGCCCGATCGACCGCCGCCTCGTGCTGCCTGAGCTGATGACCGCCGAGGAGCTCGGCTGGCTGAACGGCTACCACGCCGCTGTGCGCGAAAAGCTGCTGCCGCTGATCGGGGACGATGCGGTCAAGACCTGGCTGGTGAAGGCGACGGAGCCGCTTTCCTGAAGCAGGCGTCTCTAATCAGAAGCCCAGGAGGTGGCGGCAGATCATCGCTGCCGCCCAGCCGCCGCCGAGCAGCAGGAGACCCGGATACCGGATGCCGACCACGAGCGCGGCCAGCATGGCGATCTTGACGTCCCAGCCGCCGTTGAAGAAGGCGGGGGCGACGAGCGTGGTCAGGACCGCCGCCGGCACGGCGTTGAGGGCCTGCTCCATGCGCGGCGGGATCGTCTTCATCCGGGTAATCAGCACATATCCGCCGATGCGGGTAAGGTAGGTCGCGACCGCCGCGGCCAATATCAGCAGAGCCATATCCGCGGAGATGAGGTCGGCCATGTCAGCTCTCCATCTCGGCGGCGGCGTTCGCCGGCACGGAATCGGTGGACAGCGGCAAGAAAGCCGCGACGACCACTCCGACCGCGGCACCGATGCTGACATGCCAGGGCGAGCCGACAAAATGATAGCCGAGCACGGAACCGAGTGCGCTCGCCACTACCACCGGATAAAAGCCCGGCTTGCTGCGAAAGCCGATGACCAGCCCGAGGAAATAGACCGGCAGCAGCACGTCGATCGCAAGCGAACGCGGATCGCCCATCATCCGCCCGAAAAACGCGCCGACGACGCTGAAGAACAGCCAGGGGAAATAAATCGCGGCGCCGAAGCCGATATACCATCGGAAGCTGACGCCCTGGCCGCTTTCGCCGCGCTTCACGGCTTCGGCGAATTGCGGATCCGTCAGCACGAAGAAGGTGAAGAATTTCTGGAGCGGCGTGAAATGGGTAATGTATCGGGTTAGCGCCGCCGAATAGAGGATATGTCGGAAATTGACGGCGAAGACGGAGAGCACGATCAGCCACGGCGCGACATGGTGGCCGAAAAGCTCGATGCCGACGAGCTGGCTGGCGCCGGCATAGACGGTCGCGCTCATCAGCCCGGCTTCCATGACCGAGAGGCCGTTGTCGCTTGCCACGGCGCCGAACAACACGGCGAAGGGCGCCGAGGAGAGGGCGATGATAAGCCCACCCTTCACACCCTGTTTGAATTCGCTGCGATTCATTGGATAAATCCTTTTCGCATCGGCTTTAGAGCCCTGCGGGACCTCGCGCAATTCAATTGGGCTGATGGAACGATCGATTCCGCTGAACTATCGAGCTCCGGCGGCTCCGGTGCCGTCGATCAGTCGGCGAGGATGTCCTTGCTCGAAACGATGCCGATTCCTTTGGCTCTCATCTCGGCGATGGCGCTCTTTACGCCTTCCGGATCGATGCCACGGCTGGCATCCTCGATGAAGCGCACTTTTACACCCGGCAGCATTTCCACGGCGTCAAGAGCGGAAAATTTCACGCAGTAGTCGGTTGCAAGCCCGCAAAGATCAAGTTCGGTCACCTGCTGGGCTCTCAGATAGCCGGCAAGGCCCGTTGTTGCGGCCTGGTCGTTGTCGCGGAAGGCGGAATAGCTGTCGACGGCAGGGTTCTCGCCCTTCTGCTGGATATAGTCGACGGCATCGATGTTGAGGTCGGGATGGAATTCCGCATCCGGCGTGCCCTGCACGCAATGGTCCGGCCACATGACCTGCGGCTGGCCGGACAGTTCGCCCATCTCGAACGGCTTCTTACCCGCATGTCGCGAGGCAAAGCTGCCGTGGTTTTCCGGGTGCCAGTCCTGCGAGGCGACGATGACGTCGTAACCGCCGCCTTCTATCAGCTGATTTGCGACCGGCACGATCTCGTCACCGTGCGCCACGGGCAGATTGCCGCCCGGGCAAAAACCGTTCTGGATGTCGATCAGGAGCAGCGCTTTCATCCGTCATCCTCCGAATCCTGGATTGCCGAAGGATGCCAAGGGTGAAGGGCAGGATCAAGGCCGATATGTTTTGCAGCGCAGCAGTCAGCGCAGTTCCGTCGCGAGCTTGAGCACCGTATCCTGGCCAAGCGGCGCGTCGTCGGGAGCGACGATCAGCCGGTAGCCCATCAGCCTGGAAATCGGGGCAAGGGTGGCGAACATCAGCTTCTGCACCCAGATCGGCGGGCCCGCGAGGTAGAGATGGTCGCGATAGGCGTGGAGCTTCAGAGCGATGGCGAGCAGCTTCGCGTCCCCCTGCGGCGAGAAATTCTCCGGCGTCAGCACCGTCGACGCAGCGAGGTTGATGAAGAAACGCAGATGCTTCTGGCCGGGCATGAACGACACCGTGGCATGGGTTTCGTCGTCGCTGGCATTGCGGAAGAAATGCGCCTTGCCACGCGGGACCATGACGGTTTCGCCGACATCGGCGAAATGTTCGACGCCGTCGATCATGATCATCAGCCGGCCCTTGTGGACGTGGAAATATTCGTCCGCCTTGGGGTGGATATGGGCGATCGCATTGCCGCCGCCCGAACCACCCTTTTCGAGGATGACGTCGAACTTGGACAGAGCCTCGCTTTCCACCGGATCGGTGAAGACGAAGGTCTCCTTGTTGAAGTGGTTGACGATCCTGGTATGGGCGGGGACGAGTGCTCTCGGCATGGGTTCTCTCCTTGGCAATCTTTGATCAGGGCAATCTTTTGATCGGGGCAACCCGTCGAACGGGGAAGTGCCGGGAGAATGACCAGCAAGGCCAGTTCCGCCGGCGATAAAAGGCGTGTAGGTTGCCGGCGAAACTACCGCAAACACCTTTTTTGCCCGTCCATTCACCGTTTTTGCATAACCAATCCATGGGCCAATTGAACTACGACGATCTGCGCTTTCTGCTCGCCGTAGCCGAGACCGGCTCGACGCTTTCGGCTGCGCGCCTGTTGAAGGTCAGCCAGAGCACGGTGTCGCGGCGGATCGCCGGCCTGGAGCAGGATCTCGGCGTCGAACTCTTCGACAAAAGGCGCACCGGCTACGAGTTGACTGATGTCGGCCGATCGCTGATCGGCCCGGCGACGGTGGTGCGCGATGCCATGACGGCGTTCTCCAATGCAATGGACGCGGTTTCCTGCGACATTACCGGGAGCGTTCGTTTCACCACCAACGATGTATTGGCCGCTCGATTCCTGCCCTTGCTGATCAGCCGGCTCAAGGCGACGCATCCCAATATCAGCCTGCACGTGGTGACGACCGACAGCCGGCTCGATCTTTCAAGAGGGGATGCCGATATCGCGCTGCGCGCTGCCGCCCGTCCGGTCGAGGGCGGGCTCGTCGGCGTGCGGATCACCGACGACATCTGGAGCCTCTACTGCAGCCGCGCCTATGCCGAACGCCACGGCGTACCTCGTGAAGTCGGCGAACTTCACCGGCATTCGCTGATCTCCATCGACCCGCATATCAAGGATCATCCGGCCGTTTTGTGGGTGCGGAAAAACTTCCCCGAAAACGCGATCGTGGTGCGGCAGAACACCGTCTCTGCAACGCTGTCGAGCATTCGCAGCGGGCTCGGGATTGGGCTGTTTTCGGAGTTCGTGGCGACCGGTGACGACGACCTGATCTACTGTTTCCGACCCGAGATGCCGCCTGCTGCGGAGATCTGGCTGATCACCCATGAAAGGCTTCGGTATACACCTCGCGTCCGCGCGGTCATGGACGTCGCCAAGGCACTGCTGCTCGAATATGTGTCCGAGGGCCGGCGGAGGGCAGAAAGAGAAATGGTATAAAAATTGTGATAAGCCTTGAAAGAATGAGATTTTGTGGCTAAACAGCAACGGTCGTTGGCTTGACCTGCCTTAAAGCGCGCCGAGGGGGACACCCTGTTGCCGCATTTCGGTTAAACTTCCGACGGCATGCGCTTTTATGTGCACCACCGAAACCAAATCGGGGCGACGTAAAGACATTGGTTACCATAATCGTTCATCCTCACATGCAGTCGATTGGCGGCGGTGAGCAGGTTCTCTTCTTGCTCAATGCTTGTCGGGGTTGTTTTGGCAGTCTCGCGGAAGCGATGCCTGCCCGTGTGAGTAACGGTTCGGGTAACGAGTGATGGCGCGTTCGGTCCAGACGTCGGTGAATGGCAGGCAGGCAGGTAAAGTTCCGCAACGCCGCAAGAAATCCCGCTCTCTCTTGGTCAATGTCACGGTCGGTTTCGGCCTGACGGTCGCAGCCCTGATGGGTGCGTCGATGGTTACCATGGCGACCGCGGTGAAGTCGGCTTCCGACGTCAAGTTCGAAACGGCACTGACAAGACCGATCGCCCTTGCAGCTCCCGCCGCTGTTTCGCGCGAGCGCGAAATCGACGTCTCGAAATTCTCCCGCCTGCCCGGTAGCGCACCCGCCGATCCGAAAGGCAAGCGTCTGGCTGGCGCCGATGTGGCAGCCCTCGAGGCCCGCAAGCCGGATATTTCGGCCATCAAGCAGACGCTCAATGTCGCGATGGCGAAGGCCGTACGGCATCAGGAACATGAACAGCAGTTTGCCGCTCTCGAAAAGATCCGCCCGGATGCCAACGCCATCCGCGCCGTGCTTGCGCCTGCGATGGAAAACCTCGTCGTCGTGGCGCCGCGTGCCGGATCAACCTTGCCGGACATGATCCAGGATGCCGAGACGGTCACCACCGTTGCCGGGCTCAGGGACATGAAGCCCGTCGAGATGGCGGCGCTTGAAGAAACCGCTCTGAAGGAAGACGAGGACGGCGACGACGAAAGCGAAGTCGCGGTGGTCGAACAGGCCGCCCCGGCGGCGCCTGCCTATGCCCTGCCGAAGGCCGGCCCGCTGCCCGTGATCCGCCCGGGATCTACCGCCGACAAGCCCGCCAAGCCGGCAGCGCTTGCCGCCATCGCCGCGGTCGCGCCGCAAAAACCCTCCAGGGCGGCTGACGGCGACGACAAGCCGACCGCGCTCGCCTTTGCCAAACCCGACAATCCGATGCGCGAGGAGCCGACCCGTCCCTCGCAATCGGCGCCGGCCTGGCCGGGAATCGGCACAAAAGTGGCCGTCTACGATATCGCCGGCGGCATGGTCTATATGCCGAACGGCTCGAAGCTCGAAGCCCATTCCGGCATCGGCAAAATGCGCGACAACCCGAACTTCACGCATGTGACGATGCGTGGCCCGACGCCGCCCGGCACCTATAAGCTGTCGATGCGCGAAACGCTGTTCCACGGCGTTGCCGCGATCCGCCTGACGCCGGTCGACGGCAGGGCGCCGCAGGGCCGCACCGGACTGCTCGCCCACAGCTTCCTGCTGCGCGTGCGCGGCGACTCGCATGGCTGCGTCGCCTTTGCCGACTACAACGCGTTCCTGAAAGCGTTCCAGCGCGGCGATATCACCCATATGGTGATCGTGCCCAAGTGGGACGGCAAGCGTCCCGGCCGCGGCACCAATGGCGGCTTCATGGCCAAGCTGTTCGGCAACAACGACGCCTGATCAGGCGTCGTCTCCTCCGGCCCAATTTCAGCCGAGAATATCCCGCGCGACCCGCATAAAAATTTTCGTGCCGATCGGGATCAGGTCGTCGGGAAAATCGTAGTTCGGATTGTGCAGGTTCGGCATGTTTTCGCCGGCACCCAGGAAGAACATCGCCGATTTCGACACGGTCGCGAACCGGCCGAAATCCTCCGAGCCGCGCATCGTTTCTCCCGCCTCGTGCGAGATGCCTTCGGCTTCCATCGCCGCGCGCAGCAGCGTGGTGGCTTCCGCATGGTTTTCGCAATGGCCGAAGATGTCGTGATAGTCCATCGCGTATCCGAGACCGCCGACGGCTGCGACCTCGCGGACCAGATCTTCGGCCTTGGTCGTCAACGCCTGCATCTGGCCATCGGTCATGGTGCGCAACGTTACCCAGACTTCGGCATGGCCGGGCGCAATCCCAAAGGCCGGTTCGCCGACCGAGGCATGCGTCACCGTTGCCAGCACCATGTCGCCGGTTGCGATCGAGCCTCGGCTGAGGGCCGTCAGCGCCGGCATCAGCGTTGCCACCGCCGGCACCGGCGAGATGCCGGTCTCCGGCATGGAGGCATGCGCGGTGCGGCCGGACAGGACGATCTTCAGACCACGCGAGGCGCAGTTGACGATGCCGTCCTTCAGCCAGGCATGGCCGAGCGGCAGGCCCGGCATGTTGTGCAGGGAAAAGCTATAATCCGGCGCCAGTTCCTGGAATTTTTCGTCGGCGATGACGGCCGCCGCGCCGGCGCCTGTCTCCTCGGCCGGCTGGAAGAGCAGGATGACGCGGCCGCGTTTCGGCTTTTCCCGGCCGAACTGGCGCCCCAGCGACGCAAGCATGGTCATGTGACCGTCGTGGCCGCACATATGGCCTTTGCCGGGGATTTGCGAGCGATAGTCCGGCGTGCCGATCTCCTCGATCGGCAGCGCGTCCAGCTCGGCGCGGAACAGAACGGACGGGCCGGGAAGGCCACTCTCATAGATAACCGCGACGCCCGTGCCGCCGAGGCCGGTCACGATCCGATCCGGTTTCGTATCGGCGAGGACCCCTTGCACCTCCGCCGCTGTCGCGATCTCCTCGCCGGAGATTTCCGGCATGGCATGCAGCTTGCGCCGCCATGCGGTGAGCTCGATGACGTCCTGATTGCTGAGAAACATGGGCGCTCCCTGATTGCCGGGTTTGAGGTAACCGGGGCAGGGGCTCCCTGCAAGCAGAACCTCTGCCCTCGGCGTATCACCACTCGATGCCGATCTTGCCGAAATGGCTGCCGCTCATCTCGTAACGGAAGGCGTCGGCGAGCTTTTCGAGCGGGAACGCCCGGTCGATCACCGGCCGGACGAGACCCGTATCGAGTGCACGCACGAAATCCTGCTGCTGCCGGCGGCTGCCGACCAGGATGCCGGAAAGAACCGCCTGCTTGCCCATCAGCGCCGCCGTCGGCACTTCGCCGCGCGCGCCGGTCAGCACCCCGATCATGGCGATATGGCCGCCCATCTTCACCGCCTGGATGGACTGTCCGAGCGTTACGGGACCGCCGACTTCCACCACATGGTCGACGCCGCGGCCGCCGGTCCAGTCAAAAACCTGTTTGCCCCAGTCGGCATGATCCCTGTAGTTGACCGTAAACTGGGCCCCGAGCTTTTTGGCGCGCTCCAGCTTGTCGTTCGAGGAGGAGGTGATCGCCACCCGCGCGCCCATGGCTTTGGCGATCTGCAGCGCATAGATCGACACGCCGCCCGTGCCGAGCGCCAGCACCGTCTCGCCGGCCTTCAGCTTGCCGAGCTCGACAAGCGCCCGCCAGGCGGTCAGGCCAGCCGTGGTGATCGTCGCCGCTTCCACATGGCTGAAACCTTTCGGAGCAAGCGTGAAGGCGGCCGCCGGCCGCACCGCATATTCCGTCGCGAAGCCGTCGATCCCATCGCCGGGCGTGCGCGAAAAACCGCCGGGCAAAGGCGGACCATCCTGCCAGTCCGGAAAGAAGCAGGAGACCACATGGTCGCCCGGCTTGAACTCGGTCACCCCTTCGCCGACCTCCTCGACCACGCCGGCGCCATCCGCCATCAGCACCCGCCCATCGGTCGGCGTCCTGCCGCTTGCGACGCTCAGGTCATGGAAATTGATGGAACTCGCATGCAGCGCCACCCGGATTTCGCCCCGGCCCGGTTTGCCGGGATCCGGCAGATCGACGAGCTTCAGGGCATCGAGCCCGCCAGGGGCCGTGACGATGGCTCTCATGAGTTCCTCCCTTAAAAATTCCAAAGCTCCGGTGCTTGAGGTAGCGGGAGACAGGGAGGCTGACAAGGTTGACTGTCCGCCCGTGTGGCTGCTCTGGTGGCCAAGCAAGTCTAGAACATTTCAGTCCGATTTTGCGGTTGAAGCCAGTCTATCCTGGCTAAAACGTCGTCTGTAATCTCGGAAGCGGTGCGTCCGTCGGTATTTATGTAAAGAATATCCTTGCCCGTTTCGGTCGCCATGCGGTTCATCTGCCGGAGAGAACGTCCGAGTTGATCCTCCATGCTTCCTTCAGTTTCTCGCCGGGCCAATCTGCTGGCAATGTTTTCTTCTGTTGCCATCAAGCGAACGACAGTGAACCTGGCGCCGGGTATCGCCGATGTGATCCACCTTCTGTCGAAATCCAGGTGTATCATCACGCCCGACAGGATCAGGCGCTTGCTCCCCAGCTCCTTGTAAGTCGACCATATCGCCTTGAGGGTGAGGGCACTGACATCGATCGTGCCGGGAGACAGCCGCTCCAGGTCCTGACGCGAAGGGCGCGGGAATATCCGGTCCAGTTCGTCGCTTTCGATCGCCGCATGCGCAATACCGGCCTCGGCGAGGCGAGCAGAGATCTCCCAGGAAAGAGTAGACTTGCCGACGCCCGCAGGTCCGGTCAGCAGCAGGATTTCAATCTGGTCGTCAGGCCCTGCAGCAATGTCCAAGCTCACACCCGCTCCACAAACCCGTCCAGCACCCGTTTCTGCCCGGCGCGATCAAACTCGATCGTCAGCTTGTTGCCTTCGATCGCCGAGATATTCCCGTTGCCGAACTTGACGTGGAACACCCGGTCGCCGACCGAAAATTGCGAGGGCTTGTCGGCCACGGACTTGGCCACCAGTTCGCCGTCGATCGTGCGGGTGCGCGGGCCGCTTTCGCCGTAACCGATGCGTTCCACGGCGTGGCCGGAGCGGGTGCCCCAGTTGTCGCGGGTAGCGTCGGTCTTGTTGGCCTGGGCGCGTTTCCAGCCGGGCGTCGAATAGGTGTTGGCGAAGGGATCGGCCTTGTCGAAGCGCGACTGGCCATAGCCGCCGCGCCCGCCATAACCGCCGTAATTGCTGTCCGAGGCTGCGACGTCCACATGGGCTGCCGGCAGTTCGTCGAGGAAACGAGACGGCATGGTCGATTGCCACAGGCCGTGGATGCGGCGGTTGGAGACGAACCAGATATGGCAGCGGTGTTTTGCACGGGTCAGGCCGACATAGGCGAGGCGGCGTTCTTCTTCCAACCCTGAGCGGCCGCCCTCGTCGAGCGCCCGCTGGTGCGGAAACAGGCCTTCCTCCCAGCCGGGCAGGAAGACGGTGTCGAATTCCAGGCCCTTGGCCGAATGCAGCGTCATGATCGACACGGCATCGAGGTTTTCGTTGTTCTCGGCATCCATGACCAGCGAGACGTGCTCGAGGAAGCCGCGCATGCTCTCGAAAGCCTCCATGGAACGCACGAGTTCCTTGAGGTTTTCCAGCCGTCCCGGTGCTTCCGCCGACTTGTCGTTCTGCCACATGGCGGTATAGCCGCTCTCGTCGAGGATCTGCTCGGCAAGCGTGGTGTGCAACGTGTTTTCGAGCAGGCCCTGCCAGCGGCGGAAATCGGTGACGACGTCGAACAGCGCCTTGCGCGCCTTCGGCTTCAGTTCGTCGGTCTCGATGATGTCGGCCGCCGCCTGCAGCATGGGGATGTCGCGGGCGCGGGCGTAGTCGTGCAGGTAACGCACGGTCGTGTCGCCGAGGCCGCGCTTCGGGGTGTTGATGATCCGCTCGAAGGCGAGGTCGTCGGAGGGCTGGCAGACCATGCGGAAATAGGCCATGGCATCGCGGATTTCGAGCCGCTCGTAGAAGCGCGGGCCGCCGATGACGCGGTAGTTGAGGCCTAACGTCACGAACCGGTCTTCGAATTCGCGCATCTGGAACGAGGCGCGCACCAGGATCGCCATGTCGTTGAGCTTGTGCTTGCCGCGCTGGAGGTTCTCGATCTCCTCGCCGACGGCGCGCGCTTCCTCCTCCGAATCCCAGGCGGCATGCACCACCACCTTCTCGTCGTCGGGGTCGGAGCGGTCGGTGAACAGGGTCTTGCCGAGCCGGCCTTCGTTATGGGCGATCAGATGGCCGGCGGCGCCGAGGATGTGTTCGGTGGAGCGGTAGTTGCGCTCCAGCTTGATCACCTTCGCGCCCGGAAAGTCCTTCTCGAAGCGCAGGATGTTGTCGACTTCGGCGCCGCGCCAGCCATAGATCGACTGGTCGTCGTCGCCGACGCAGCAGACGTTCTGGGGAATGTCCTTCGGCCGCTGGGCGAGCAGCCGCAGCCACATGTATTGGGCCGTGTTGGTGTCCTGATACTCGTCGACCAGGATATAGCGGAACTTGCCGTGATATTCCTTGAGCAGATCCGGGTTCTTGCGGAAGATCGCGATCGGGTGCAGCAGAAGATCGCCGAAATCGCAGGCGTTCAGCGTGCGAAGCCGTGCCTGGTAGGCGGCATAGAGTTCGCGGCCCTTGCCGTTGGCAAACGCACGGGCGTCGCCCTCGGCAATGTCCGGCGGGGTAAGGCCCTTGTTCTTCCAGGTGTCGATCATGCCGGCGAACTGCTTTGCCGGCCAGCGTTTGTCGTCCAGTCCCTCGGCCTGGATCAGCTGCTTGATCAGCCGCACCACGTCGTCGGTGTCGAGAATGGTGAAGTCGGAGCGAAGGCCCGCGAGTTCCGCATGGCGGCGCAACAGTTTCACGCCGATCGAGTGGAAGGTGCCCATCCACGGCATGCCCTCGACCGCGCCGCCGACGAGCACGCCGACGCGTTCCTTCATTTCGCGGGCAGCCTTGTTGGTAAAGGTCACCGCAAGAATTTGTGATGGATAGGCGCTGCCGGTTGCCAGGATATGGGCGATGCGGGTGGTCAGCACCCGCGTCTTGCCCGTGCCCGCGCCCGCGAGCACTAGAACCGGTCCATTCAGCGTCTCGACCGCCAGCCGCTGCTCGGGGTTGAGGCCTGCGAGATAGTCGGGCGCACGGTGCTGGTCGCGGGCCGCCATGGCGCGCGCGGCGATGCCGAGGCCGCCACTGCCCGCAGCCTGTGCCGGAGCGGGGGCCGTGTTGCGCGGCGCCTGCGGGTGCTGCGGTTCTTCATCGAAGAACGGAATGTCGTCGAAACTGTTCGTCATGCGGCCAATGTAGTGATTCGGACCTGAAAGACCAGAAAATGTTCTGCTTTCATTCCCAGTCTCCACACAAGGCAAGGCTAAAGTGTGAAGAGCCCGGCGGTTGCGCTCTGCGAAAGCGGCAATTTTAGGAGTATAAGTATGCTTGCCGTCTAACATACCCGTGAGATTTCGCGAGGTTACATTTTTGTAAGGTTGCCGAAGACCCATTGCGTGAGCACCCGCAAAAAAGGATACTCCCCGGCAATATGGCCTTTTCGTGCCTCCTTCGGAGAATTGAATGCGGATTTGGAAACAGCTTCTGCTCTGTCTCGCCGTCCTGGCGGGAGCGCTGGCTCTGTGGGTTTACCTAGTGCCGAGTGCAGGAGCCACGCTTGCAAAGTTCGGCGTTCCCGGTGGAGTGATTGCAGCCATAAGCCCGAAACATGCCCCCCAGCCCGCAACGGCGGCAGCCGCCGGTGCAAACGGCAATGCGGCGGCGCGCCAGCAAGGTCAGGGCGCAGTACAGGGAAATTCTCAGAACGGATCCACGAACGCGGCCCAGAACAACGCGGGCCAGAACGGCCAGCGCGGTGCCGGCGGACAGGGCGGACAGGGTGGCAACCGCGCCACGCTCGTCGTCGCCCAGCCGGTGGCGATCGGTACCGTCAACGACCGCCTCACGGCGATCGGCAGCGGCGAGGCGATCCAGTCCGTCGTCGTCATGCCGCAGTCTTCCGGAACGATCAACGAGATCAGGGTCGTTTCCGGCCAGAAGGTCACCAAGGGCCAGGTGCTCGCCCGCCTCGACGACGAAGAACAGACGATCGAGCGCGAAAAGGCGCAGGTCGCGCTGCAGAGCGCCCAGGAAAAATCCGCGTCCTACAAGAACCTCCAGTCGTTCTCGCGCCTCGACGTGCTCAATGCCCAGATCGCCGAACAGGCTGCCAAGCTTGCGCTCGCCACGGCCGAACTCAACCTGAAGCGCCGGGATATCGTCGCGCCGATCGAGGGCATCGCGGGCATCGTCGCGGTCAATATCGGCGACAACGTCACCACCCAGACCAATGTGGTGACAATCGACGACCGCACGGCTATTTTGGTCGACTTCTGGGCGCCGGAGCGTTTCGCCGTTGCCATCGAGCCGGGCCAGGCAGTCGACGCGAGCTCGATCGCCCGCCCGGGCCAGGTCTTCTCCGGCAAGGTAGAGGCGATCGACAACCGTATCGACGCGGCAAGCCGCACGATGCGCATCCGCGCCCGTGTCGAAAATCCGGGCGATGTTCTGCGCGCCGGCATGGCTTTCAATGTCGGCATGCGCTTTGCCGGCGAAAGATACCCGGCGGTCGATCCGCTCGCCGTCCAGTGGGACGGCGAGGGTTCCTATGTCTGGCAGGTCAAGGACAATAAATCGGTCAAGACCCGGGTGCGCGTCGTTCAGCGCAATCCCGATGCAGTACTCGTGGGCGCCGAGCTCCAAGAGGGCGACAGGATAGTGACCGAAGGTCTGCAACGGGTGAGGGAGGGGGCGTCAGTCCGGATTTTCGGCGCGCCGGAAACCGCTGAGGTGGCGCGCCAATGAAGATGGAGCTTCCGAGGCATGGCCACGACGACGAGGGGAAGGGCGATGCGGAGAAATCCAGCCAGAGCTTCACCGCTCTCTTCGTCCGCCGGCCCGTTCTTGCCGCCGTCCTGAACACGCTGCTCGTCGTCGCGGGTCTTGCGGCGCTTGCCGGCGTCGAAGTGCGTGAACTTCCCGACGTCGACCAGCCGGTCATCACGGTACGCACCAATTACGACGGCGCCTCGCCGCAGACGATGGACCAGGAAGTCACCCAGGTCATCGAAGGCGCGGTCGCCCGCGTGTCCGGCCTGAAGGCGCTGTCGTCGCAGTCGCAGTTCGGTTCCAGCCGCGTGACGATGGAATTTTCCGATAGCATCAACCTGTCGGAAGCCGCCAACGACGTGCGCGATGCCGTCGGCCGGGTCATCAACAAATTGCCGGAAGATGCCGACGAGCCCCGCATCGTCAAGGCTGACGCCGATTCCGACGCCATCATGCGCCTGGCGGTGACATCCTCGAAGATGTCGATGGAAAACCTGACCCAGCTGGTCAAAAACGCGGTCGTCGACCGCCTCGCCGCCGTGGAAGGTGTGGCGGACGTCGAACTTTACGGCGACCAGGACAAGGTATTCCGCGTCGACATCAACCAGGCTGCGTTGGCCGGTCGCGGCTTGACCGTTGCCGACGTTTCCAAGGCGCTGTCGAGCGCCGCTCTCGACGTTCCGGCCGGTTCGCTGAAGAGCACGACGCAGGACATCGTCGTTCGCGCCACCGCCAGCCTCACCAAGCCGCAGGATTTCGAAAACGTCCTGATCGGGCCGAACGTCCGCATCCGCGATGTGGCGACCGTGGCGCTCGGCCCGGACGACGGCACGACCGTGCTGCGCGCCAACGGCGTGCAGGGCGTCGGCCTCGGCATCATCCGCCAGGCGCAGTCCAACACGCTTAACATTTCCGAAGGCGTCAAGGCCGCCGTCGCGGAGATGCAGAAGACCTTGCCGGAAGGCACCCGCATCGCGGTTACCGGCGACGACGCGATCTTCATCCAGGGCGCGCTGCACGAAGTCGAGACCGCATTGATGCTCTCGGCGGCGGTCGTCGTCGTGGTCATCTTCCTGTTCCTTCGCGACTGGCGCGCCACGCTGATCCCGGCGATCACCATGCCGGTGGCGCTGATCGGCACGTTGGTGGCGATCTATCTCGTCGGCTTCTCGATCAACATCCTGACGCTGCTTGCGATCGTTTTGGCGACAGGTCTCGTGGTCGACGATGCGATCGTCGTGCTCGAAAACATCGTCCGGCGACGGGCGGAAGGCATGGGACCACGCGCCGCCGCCGTGCTCGGCACCCAGGAAGTGTTTTTCGCCGTCATCGCGACGACCGCGACGCTCGCGGCCGTCTTCATTCCGCTGTCCTTCCTGCCCGGCCAGATCGGCGGGCTGTTTAAGGAATTCGGCTTCGTTCTCGCCTTTTCGGTGGCGCTGTCGTCGGTGACCGCCCTGACGCTCTGCCCAATGCTTGCGTCGCGCATGCTGACCAAGCCGATGAAGGAAGACCACGGCCTGCTCGGTGCTTTCGGCAACGCGTTTGCCAGCGTCTATGCGTCCTCGCTGCGGTTTTGCCTCAACGCGCCGCTTGTCGTCATCGTCGTCTCGGTGGTCTTCTCGGTCGCCGCCTACAACGTCTTCGGCCTCGTCAAGAGCGAGCTGACGCCGCGGGAAGACCGCGCCACGATCATGCTGCGCCTGACGACGCCGCAAGGCGTCAGCCTCGATTATACGCGCGATCAGATGCAGCGTGTCGAGGAGAACCTGAAGTCGCTGCGCGATTCCGGCGAGATCACCAATGTGTTCTCGATCTCGGGGTTCGGCAGTAACACCAATAGCGGCTTCATGGTCCTGACGCTGGCGCCCTGGGACGAGCGCACCCGCAGCCAGGACCAGATCGCTGCCGACGTCAATGCTGCAGCGCTCAGGGTTCCGGCGCTGCGCGGCTTCACCATGCAGGCGAACAGCCTGAAGATCCGGGGCGCCGGCAACGGGCTGCAGATGGCGCTGGTCGGCAACGACTACGACCTCCTGACCTCGACCGCCCTGAAACTCGTCTCGCATATGGAAAGCGAAGGCGGCCGGTTCTTCGATACGCCGCGCCTCACCAACGAGCCGACCCAGGCGCAGCTTTCGGTGGCGATCGACCGCGAGCGGGCCTCCGACCTCGGCATCGACATTACCGGCCTGTCGACCGCCATGCAGTCGCTGCTCGAGGGCCGTTCCGTCGTCGACGTCTTCGTCAACGGCGATGCGCTGCCCGTCAAGCTCACCTCGACCACGAGGCCGATCGACGATCCGACCGATCTTGAAAACATCTTCCTGAAGACCGGCGACGGCAAGATCGTGCCGATGTCGACGATCGCGACCCTGAAGGAAGGCGCGGTTGCGCCGCAGCTCAACCGCGAACAGCAGCTCGCGTCGGTCTCCATCTCGTCGAACCTGCGCGACGGCGTGGCGCTCGGCGATGCGGTCAAGGAAGTCACGGCGATCGCCCAGCCGCTGCTGCCGGCCGGTGTCCGTCTGGTGCCGATGGCGGAGGCCAAGACGCTTGGCGAAAACTCCAACGCCATGCTGATGACCTTCGGTTTTGCGATCGCGATCATCTTCCTGGTTCTGGCGGCGCAGTTCGAAAGCGTCTTGTCGTCGATCATCATCATGTCGACCGTGCCGCTCGGGCTTGCCTGCGCCGCGATCGCACTGGTGCTGACCGGATCGAGCCTCAACGTCTACAGCCAGATCGGCCTCGTGCTGCTCGTCGGCGTGATGGCGAAGAACGGCATCCTGATCGTCGAGTTCGCCAATCAGCTGCGCGACCGCGGGTCAAGCGTGCGCGAGGCGATCGAAACGGCCTGCGCCCTTCGCCTGCGCCCGGTGATGATGACGATGATCGCCACCGTCATCGGCGGCGTGCCGCTGCTGCTGGCTCAAGGCGCCGGTGCGGAAGCCCGTATCGCTCTTGGCTGGGTGATCGTCGGCGGCCTCGGTTTTGCGGTCATCGTGACGCTCTTCATCACCCCGGTTGCCTATCTTCTGATCGCGGGCTTCGCCAAGCCGCATGTGCACGAGGAAGCACGGTTCCATCAGGAACTGGCGCATGCCACCCGCCGCAAGCCGGAAAAGCAGGACAACGAGGAAGAGGACGGCAAGGAACGGCTGCTCGCTGCCGAGTAACGGGCCGAGTGACGATCCGTTCGAGAGCGCGGGTACTTCGTTTCCTCCCATCCTTCCTGTCCTCGGACCTGATCCGGGGACAGAAGAGATAATGTCGAGGTTTTTTGCGATCTACCGGCCCAGCAAGGCGTTGAGCTGACCGGCAAGCTCGCCGCCACCGGCGCGGTCCTCGGCCATCTTCTGGAACAATCCCGCCATTCCCCTGAAAATCTGCGAGGCCGGATCGTCTTCGCCGAGGAACGCGGCGATCTCCTCCATCTCCGCCACCCAACGATAGGCTTTTGCATACATGTCGGGAATGGCGCTTGTGAGTTTCCGGTCGAGATCGGGCGCGCTTTCGGCCATCTCCCGCTTAAGACTCTGGTCGGCACCCGATCCGATGGCAGCGAGAAGCATGGCGGTGCCGAGCCCGGTCATGCCCTTGTTGATGCCGGCATAACACATCTTTAGCGCCGAGGCCGCTCCGACAGCCCCTTCGATCCGGCGGATGTGAAGCCCGTGCGCAGCGAGAACGGCGCTTTTGTCCGCCCCGTCGCCACTGATATAGAGTTTTGGTCCGGCCTTTCCCGGCTGCGGCGGCAGGCCGATGATCGAGCCGTCCAGGACGTTCGCCTGGCCGGGCCTGAAAGCGGCTGCGACCGCATTCATCGTCTTTGGCGAGATCGCGTTGCAGTCGATGAATGTCACCGGGCTTGGGCGCTCTCCGATCGCCGCGGACAGACGTTCGGCAACGCCGATCGCCTCGGCGGGCGGAACGATCGACAGAACGATCTGCGCCCCGATGATGTCTTCAAGCGAGGCGGGTGCCATTCCGGCGGCCCTGGCCCGCTCGCGGGTCCCGGGTGAGCGGCCTTCCAGATAGGTCAGCACGCTTGCGCCGCCCTCCGCCAACTGCCGGCCGATCCCGCTCCCCATCGCACCCGCGCCGATGATTGCAATTGTCGCCATCGCTGATCTCCTGAAATTTGATAAAAGCAGAACCTGATTTAGAGCATCGATCGACGACTCGCAGGTGAACTATTTTGCGCCGGGACAAAAAGACCTGTCCGTGACGCGAAGGCCTTGCCCGCGATTCGCGCCCGGCACCCGGAAACTCACCCTGCCGGGGCGCAAGGACTTACCGGCACGGGAGGCTCATCGTCGACATCTCGCTGCGGTGGTCGGTTTCGAGACTTCTTATCGTCACAACGGTCACGAGCCGGGCCTGTTAAACTTGCGGCAACCTTGTGCATGGCATGGCATATCCCGCCACGCAGCAGAAGGAGAGACGTATGGCGCTGATCGGCTTCAAGAATACCCATAACCAGTCCGTATACATCAATCCCGCCCAGGTGCTTTACGTCACGACC
Source organism: Neorhizobium sp. 05N33 (assembly GCF_056397445.1). Lineage (NCBI taxonomy): Bacteria > Pseudomonadati > Pseudomonadota > Alphaproteobacteria > Hyphomicrobiales > Rhizobiaceae > Neorhizobium > Neorhizobium sp. 05N33. The sequence goes on from NZ_JBFTNK010000004.1 coordinate 355,257, forward strand.
TTCGAAGAGGAAGTCACCATCGTCGCTCTTGCGCTCGCCAGCACCGGCGGCAAGCCCACGGCCGTCTATGTCCGCGGCAATGTCGATCAGGTACAGCAGCGGCTGAGCGTAGCCATAGCGGGCTAGGTTCGGCATCAGGTTTCGCGTCCGGCATCCTATTCGAGTTCGTTGGGCCGCGCCGTCGCGGGGATGTCCCAAGCTTCACCCGCCTGTCGGCTCAACGACTTAGTTTAATTTTCCACCTCTCTCATCCCCGTCCTCCCAGCCCGTGCCTAAAATCCCCCCGTTCCGTCGCGGATACACCGGCAGGCGTGCTGGCGAGGCGGGACCGGCGCCGGGTGGGAGGAAACGACGTAAGTCCTTCCATTCGGGGTCCACGGAAAATGGTCTCCCTCCGGCGACGCGGGACGGATGAGAAAGCTGTCGGACCCGACTTCTCGTTTCGTTTTCCGTCATGGAGCGTCGGGCGTGCCTGTGAGGCACACAGGGTGATCGGGGCCGCGCCGTGCGGCGTCCGAGGGTTTTTAAAGAGCCCGGATTGTGCGGCGCAGGTGGAAGACGATGCCGGGCGGCAGTCATGGCCTGCGGCATCCTGGTCTGCGAGCGTGCATGACGCCCTCTTTCGGAGGGGCACGCAACCGTTCCCACAACACCCGTCATCGCAGAGGGACCGAAGTCGCGGATATTAACCGCCGAACGGGGCGCTGAGAGGTGTCACTTATTACTTATCTTACAAGGCAGCTTTCAGCGCCCCGTCCGACTCAAAAAAACGAAATCGCCAAGGCCGGATTCCGCCCGATCGGCCCACCGCTGTTCCGTCTGGACAAAACCCGACCCGTCGCCTAACCAATCCCTTGAAAAGACAAGGAGGAGAATGGCCATGGCGATCAAGGACGTGAAGGCGGGCCTTCGCAACGAAGAGGGCATCTCGACGGCCCTCGGCATCCTCAAGCAATCCTTCGGGGAGCGTTTTCAGACCGGCCAGTCGTTTCGCGAGCAGCACGCCCATACGACGACCTATCTGCCGGCTCAGCTTCCGGACGGCGTCGTCTTCGCTGAAAGCGCCGATGACGTCAAAGCCGTTGTCAGGGCCTGTGCCGAACATCGGGTACCGGTCGTGCCCTTCGGTATCGGTTCCTCGCTCGAAGGCCAGGTGAATGCGCCGTCGGGCGGTATCTCGATCGATTTCAGCCGCATGAACAAGGTGCTTCGGGTCAGCCCGGCCGATCTCGACGTAACCGTCGAGCCCGGCATCACACGCGAGGAACTGAACCGTGAGCTTCGCGACACCGGCCTGTTCTTCCCGATCGATCCCGGCGCCAATGCCTCGATCGGCGGCATGGCCGCCACCCGCGCCTCCGGCACCAATGCGGTGCGCTACGGCACGATGAAGGACAATGTCCTGTCGCTCACCGTCGTCACCGCAGACGGCGAGGAAATCCGCACCGCGCAGCGGGCCCGGAAATCCTCGGCCGGCTACGACCTGACCCGTCTCTTCGTCGGCTCGGAAGGAACTCTTGGCGTCATCACTTCGGTGACGTTGAGGCTGCAGGGCATTCCGGAAAAGATCGGCGGCGGCGTCTGCGCCTTTCCGAGCGTCAAGGCCGCCTGTGACGCCGTGATCATGACCATCCAGATGGGCATTCCGGTCGCCCGCATCGAACTGCTGGACGACGTGCAGATGCGGGCCTGCAATGCCTATTCGAAACTCTCTTATCCGGAAAAGCCGACGCTGTTCCTGGAATTCCACGGCACCGAGGAAACGGTGGCGCTGCAGTCGGCGCAGTTTGCCGAGGTCGCCACGGAATGCGGCGGCGACGAATTTCTATGGACCGCCAATGCCGAGGAGCGGGCAAAGCTGTGGAACGCGCGGCACAATGCCTACTGGGCGAGCCGGGCGCTGGCGCCGGAACTCGACGGCCTGTCGACCGACGTCTGCGTGCCGATCTCGCGGCTTGCCGAGTGCGTAGCCGAAACCCAGGCCGATATTGCGGAACAGGGGTTGCTGGCGCCGATCGTCGGCCATGCGGGCGACGGCAATTTCCACGTCCTGGTGCTCTTCGACGGTAAGGATCCGGCTTCGGTCGACAAGGTCGAGGCGTTCATCGGCCGTCTCAACCACCGGGCACTTGCGATGGACGGAACCTGCACCGGCGAGCATGGCATCGGCCAGGGCAAGATGTCGTTCCTGGAAGAGGAACTGGGCGGTGCAGTCCAGCTGATGCGGACCATCAAACAGGGGCTCGATCCCAAGAATATCTTCAATCCCGGCAAGATCTTCAGGAATGCCGAATGAGATGCTCCCGCAAGCTTGACTTGCCTGCGAACCCAATAGAACTAGTCTCTTAGCAAGATCAGGGAGACGGATACCGTGCTCGGACGCATCCTGTTGGCATTCGGCGGATTGGTGGTGGTGGCGCTGTTCACGGCGCTGCTTGCTCCGTTGTTCGTCGACTGGGCGAGCCTGCGGGTAAGCTTCGAGGAACAGGCAAGCCGCATCCTCGGCAAGAAGGTCACCGTCCACGGCAATGTCGATGCGCGTATACTGCCGTTTCCCTCAGTCACCCTGCACGACGTAAGGGTGGGGGCCGATACGGACGGCCAGCCTTTGGTGCAGATCGCGCAATTCTCGATGGATATGGAGCTTGCGCCCTTCCTCTCCGGCGAGGCGCGGATCTTCGACATGCGCATCGAGCAACCGAAGGCGCGGGTCCGGCTGCTGAAGGACGGTACGCTCGACTGGATGCGCGGCAGTCGCGCCGCGATCCCGGCTCATACCGTCGTCATCGAGGACGTGCATGTCACCGGCGGCGAGATCGACCTGATCGACGAACAGTCCGGCCAGTCACGGCAGATCACCGGTTTTGCCGGCGACTTTTCCGCAGGTTCGCTGCGCGGCCCCTGGCGCGGTGAAGGCAATGCGACGCTCGACGGTTACGAGACCCGGTTCAACCTGGCGAGCGGCACGGCGGATGCCGAGGGCAAGCGTATGCCGCTGCGTCTCAGGCTCTGGCCGGATGCGCAGCCTGTCGAGATCAATCTCGACGGCGAGCTTACCGTTGCCGACAACAGGCCTGCCTATAACGGCAACTTCACACTCGATTTCCTGCAGGAGGAGGACGAGACCGAACCGGTGACGCCGCCACCGCCCGGACCGCGCCTGAAGGGCGGTTTCGAGGTCACCAATGAGCGCATCCGTATTCCGCAATACCGGCTGGAAGTCGGGGCAAGCGACAATCCTTACGTAGTGACCGGTGAGGCGACGCTCGATACCGGCAACAAGCCTGAGTTCCTGCTGACGGCCGATGGCCAGCAGATTGACGTCAACCGGTTGGGCGACGGCGCGCGGGCCAAGACCGGTCGCGATGCCGCCGCCTCGGCGCAGCGGCGCATCAACAATTTCATCCGGCTGGCGGCGTCTATTCCTATTCCGCAGGTGCCCGGCCGCGCCAGCCTGAGGCTGCCGGCGATCGTCGCTAACGATACGACCATCCGCGACATCAGGCTCGACATACGGCCGGCGGGCCGCGGCTGGACTGTGGACAACGTCGTGGCGACCCTGCCGGGCCGCACGCAGCTGGAGGCGAAGGGCAGCCTCGTGCTTCGCGATCGGACGTCCTTCGTCGGCGATATGCTGGTCGCGTCCAGCCAGCCGTCCGGCCTTTCCGACTGGCTTTCCGGACGGGTGGCCCCCGAACTGCGCCAGCTGCGCTCAGCCGGCTTTTCGGCGAAGGTCAATCTCACACCAGACCTGCAACGGTTCGACAATCTCGAACTGGCGATCGGGCCTGCGACGCTCAAGGGCCGTCTGGAACGCCAGTCGACCCAGGGGCAGACGCCGAACCTGTCGATGAGCCTTGCGGGCAACGAGATCGATATCGACGCCATGCGGGCGCTTGCCTCGCTGTTGACCGGCGACGATGCCGGTCAGGATGTGCTGGACCATCGCGTCGCAGCGACGCTGAAGGCGGACCGGTTCACTGCCTTTGGGGTTGCCGCCAACAATGTCGATACCGCTTTCACCGTGGCTGGCGGCGCGCTCTCGCTGGAGCGCCTGACGGTCGGCAATATCGAAGGGGCGACGATATCGGCACGAGGCCGCATCGAAGGTTCGCTGCTTGCCTATTCGGGCACTGGCAACCTCTCGTTTCGTTCCGGCGATCCGACGGCCTTCCTGACCATGCTGCGCAACCGGCTGCCTGCGCATCCGGCTCTCGCCCGGCTTGCCGCAAACGGCGCCTGGTTCGCCAACACGGATCTCGGCGCCAACCTGACCGTCGGCGGAAGCTCGAACGGGGTGGAGATCGTCCTCAAGGGCAAGACGAACGGCAGCGCGGTCAATGCCGACCTCAAGCTTCCCGGTCTGTTCGACCTGACCAGCGACCCCGACATGACGCTCGTCGCCTCGCTCGACAATCCCGACCCGATGGTTCTTCTCGGCCAGGCGGGTCTCGATCCCCTGCCTTTCGAAGGGGACGGCACCGGCGAACTGCTGCTCAACGTGCATCAGGGGCCGGGTGCCACGGCAAAGACCGCGCTGTCGTTCACGACCGGAAAGACCTCGCTGGACGTCAAGGGTGACATGCGGATCGGCAGCGACGGTTTTGGGGAGGGCAGCGGTCACGTGACGCTGCGGAGCGCCGATCTGGAACCCTATCTGCTGATGAACGGTATCGCGCTGCCGCAATTCGGGACCGGTCTGCCGGTCACGCTGGATGCGGATGTCAGCATGACGCCGGAGGCGGTCAAGATTGCGGCGCTCAGCGGCGCGGCGGACGGCAACTCGATCAGCGGCGATATCGCCGTCGACCGCAAGGCGCCGGGCATGCCGGCGACAGGCTCGCTCAACCTCGACAACCTCGACCTCGCCTGGCTCGGCGAGGCGATCTACGGGCCGGTCAGCGATCCGAACAGCGGCGCTTTTTCCTCAAAACCCTTCGCCCCGCCGGTCTTTTACGGCGCGGATGTCGCTCTCGATGTCAAAGCGCGGACGTTCCATACGGGCGCGTTCGGCAATATCGGCGATTTTTCGGCCCGCGTCACGCATCGTAGCGGCGGCATCACCATCGAGAATGGTGCCGGCAACTGGCAGGGCGGCCGGCTCGCCGGTCGGCTGCTGATGTCGAACGGTGACGGAACGGGACTTCTGCAGGCCCGTCTTTCGGCTGAGAATGCCGATCTCGCGTCGCTCGTCTGGACGAAAAGTGGAAAGCCGGTTGCCGACGGAAGGCTGGATTTCAACATGTCCGCCGAATCGACCGGCAAGACCCTGGCCGAGCTCCTGGGCGCCACGAGCGGCTCGGCCGAATTGCGGCTGAAGGGCCTGACCGTCGCCGGCATCAATCCCGATGCGATGAAGCCCCTGATGGCCGGGGTGGACAAACTCGGCGGCGAGGTGACGGAAGCGAGGGTCCGGCCGATCGTTTCCAGCCTGCTGCATCAGGGAAGTGCGGCGGTCGGCAACGTCACCATTCCGGTGACGATCACAGCGGGTGAAGCGCGGGCGCAGAATATTGCAGCCGCCGTGGGCACAACAAAGCTGTCGGGTGAGGGGCGCTTCGATCTGCTCGACGACCGTCTGAGCGCGAATCTGGCGATCACCTACAATGCCGGCGACGAGGCGCTGGCCGGCGGCGATCCGACAATCCGGCTCGACTATGCGGGGGATATTGCCGCGCCTACCGAACGGATCGATATCGCGGCGATGACCAATTTCCTGTCGCAACGCGCCTTCGAGCAGCAGCGGCGGCGTGTGGAAACCCTGCAGGCGAGCGTTCTGGAAAAGCAGCGCCTTCGCCGCGAGGTGGCGCTTTATAATTTCCAGGCAATCGAGCGGCAGGCGGCCCGCGAAAAGGCGGCGGCTGAAGAGCGCGCCCGCCAGCAGGCAGCCGAAGCGGAACGCCAGCGCCAGGGCGTGGAGGCGGCGGCCCGAGCGGCGGAAGAAATGCGTCAGCGCCAGATCAGCCAGCCGCCGCAGCTGATCGTGCCGCCGACCGACGACGCGATCCGTCAGAACTTCCCGAGCCTTCCGTCCGCGGGCACGCCCAACATACCGAGCCTGCCGGGGGTGCAGCGATAGCTGCCGCAACGCGTTCGGGTCTATTTAGGAGGACTTCAGCCAGGTCAGGACGTGGACGCGCAACGCCGAGGAGAGATTGCTGCCGGCACCCCTTTGATCGTCGATCTCGGCGATCAGGGTTGCCAGGCTGATATCGCGTTTTGTGGCGATCGCTTTCAGCTCAAGCCAGAATTCGTCTTCGAGCGAAAAACTGGTGCGATGACCGTGAAGGGTCGCGGAATGTTTGCGGATCACGAAACTCTCCGGACCTTCTGAACAAGCTCGCTTATTCAGACTGTGGTACTTCCGGCGTCAAGCCGATCGGCGCAAGCCTGGTTAGCGGATCCTTAATATGCACCGGACGGACACTCAGTCGTCCTTGCCGGGCTTTTCCAGGTGGCCCTGCTCGAGCCCCTTCTCCGCCTTGTCGTTGCGTGCCTTGGTCAGCGACTTTTCGGCCTTGGTACGGCCGAAGGTGAGGCGGTTCTGTTCCGCCTCCTTTTCCTTTTCGCGCCGTTCCTTAGCTTTGCGGAACTGGCGAAGGTTGACGATTTCGGCGCTCATGGCTGACGCGCCTCCCGGCGCTTACTGCTTCTTGCGGAAGGAATCGAGCGAGATGACGGAGCCGGGCTTCTTCTCTTCGCCGGGCTTGGCTTCGGTATCGGCGGACTTGGAAACGGCTTCGACGGGGATCGCCGTGATTTCGGCGGTGGTGTTTTCGTCCTCGTCGGCGAGCGGCACTTCGAACTCGAGTTCGAAATTCACAGACGGATCGTAGAAGCCGCGGATGGCATTGAAGGGAACGACCAGGCGTTCCGGCGTGTCGGAGAAGGAAAGGCCCACTTCGAACTGGGTTTCGGAGACCTTGAGATCCCAGAACTGGTGCTGGACGACGATAGTCATCTGTTCGGCATATTTCGCCTTGAGGTGCTGCGAGATGCGCACGCCCGGGGCGCCGGTGAGGAAGGTGATGAAGAAATGATGGTCGCCCGGCAGCCGGCCGGTGGCCGCAACCTCGGTCAAAACCTTACGGATGACGCCGCGCAAAGCGTCCTGCGCCAGAATATCGTAACGGATGTGGTCCTGCCCCATACGGTCCTGTCTTTCCATTCTCTCGTCTTTTAGTCAGACGCGTTATGCCATGCCGGCCCGGTGCGGGGAAGCCCCGACGAGCATCCGAGTCAGTTCCATAGTATTCGACTGGGGAGCGAAGGTGAAGGCTTCTGTTGCCAGGTGCCTTCGGACCCCGCCTTAAAGTGCTACCTCTAAGGACTTAGTTCGGATTTCCCGCACCGCCATTAGGCAGCGAGAGCATAACCCTTAGCGTTGTTGTCGTTTGCAACTACACTTTTTGACCCGATAACGGTGGTATCATGCCGAGCAAAAGTTCGATCTTTAAGCCCTTGTCGATCCTATTTCGCCCCCATCAAAAGCCGGCCCTCATGGTTTCCCAATGTGACCGACCGGTTTTTGGTGGAGGCGCCGGGTACCGCCCCCGGGTCCAATAGGTTTATTACACCGACCGTTTATTGCCATAGCCGGACCGAAGTCCGGCAAGGCTGATATAGGCGCATCGCCCGCCGGTGAAAAGGGGTCGCCAGCGGAAAGGCTTCGATTATCCGACCGTTACGACGATTTTTTGCAGCTGGCTCGGAGGAAATGAGCTTCGCTCGGCTGTTTGCGGTTTCACAAGCAGGATTGAGAGCTGCGATCGCTCGCCACTGCGGCGCCGTGGTTTTCGGATGGCCTCCCGAAAGGTAAGGCCGCGCTCCCCGAGGAAGCGCGGCTTTTGGGATCACTTTACCTGCGTGACCGTCAGCTTGCTGTTCCGGGGCCAGCTCGACGGGAACGACCGACAGTTGGCATCAGCTACGGCGACACCGACAGACTGGCTCGGATCGAGTTGATCAGCTTCGGGTGGGCCACCGCAATCGTATTTGCAGTCGGGCTCGGCGGAGCCGTCGTCCTCAGATATCGCACCCGTCGGCGGATTTCCGAGCTGTCTCAAACCGCCCATGCCATCGGACGCGGCGAACTTGCGAGGCGACTGCCGGTCTCTTCGAGGCGTGAGTGCGGTTGGAAAGGATAGCGATTTTCGGGTTGTCACCCTCACGCCCGTTCACGGTTGGACATCGATTACCAGCATCAAGCCGCCACCGCCGTTGACCTCCACATTGTTGTTGGTCGTGTGGTGGGGGATATGGCAGTGGACGAGCCATTTGCCCGGCCGCCGGGCGGTCCATATGACGTCGTACTGTTGTCCGGGAGCAACGTTGACTGTGTCGGCCATGTAACGGGCTGTCGGCGGTAGTGTCTCGCCGTCACGCGCGGCGACCTCGAACGGGCCACCGTGGATGTGCATCGGATGGATGGCCGTCGTGTGTGAGCCGATGAAGCGCACCTTCAACTTCTGCCCGACCTTCATCCTGATCGTGTCGGTTGCGGGATATGATTTCCCGTTGATCGTAAAGAAGTTGGGCAGCGCACCTTCCATCGGCATGGCCGGAAAGGTGAGCCATTCCCGCTTCACCCATTCCTGAAGTTGCATCGTATATTCGAGATCGGCGGGAATTTCATTGGCCGCATCCTTGGGATCGATGATCAGCGCCCCGTACAGGCCAAGCGACTGCTGCCGATCCACATGGTCGTGCGTGTGGTAGAAATACGTGCCGGACTGCCCGACCGTGTACTCGTAGGTGAAGGTCTGGCCCGGCTCTATCGGCTTCTGGGTGATGTGGGCCGGCCCGTCCATCTCGTTTGGCAGGATCAGGCCATGCCAATGGACGGTCGTGCTTTCGGGCAGCCGGTTCGTGACGTTGATCCGGACCTTGTCGCCCTGCACGACCCGCAAGGTCGGCCCCGGAACCTGATTGTTGTAGGCATAGGCCTCCACCGTTTCGCCGGGCAGGATCGACCATCGGATCACCGAGGCAGTCAGGTCGAAGACCTTGACGTCGCCGTCCATGCGCGGCTGAAGAACTTCGCCGCCGGTCGCCGTCTCCCGCGCCTGAAAACTCATGAGACGCGGATCGACCGCCGCCATGTCGCGCATCGCGTCGCCGGGCGTATCGAACGTCATGATCATCCCCGGGGCCATGATCGCACGACCGACATCGTGGGCGCTCAGATGCATGTTCACCCTGGTGAACGGATAGGCGAAGCCGGCGACCAGCATGATCGACGTGAAACTGGCCATCGCAGCGATCTGAACGCGGGTAGGGGCGAATGCGCGGTTTGCGTGATCTTGCCCCGACACGTGATGCTGATGACTGCCGGCTTGCTCTTGTCGGTTCTCGTCTCCATGGGCATGTGCGCCCTGCTGCTGGTGCTGCCCATGCGTATCGCCGGCCATTTGGCCTCTCTCCGTCATCAGCCCGTGCTTCAGTCCCTTGGCAACCAGCCAGACATTGAACGGGTAGGCAATCGCAAAACCTACCCCGATGCCGAGGGCCATCACGCCCCAGAAGAGCATTTCTCCCGGCCACATGGCCCTCATGTCGCGGCCCATCATCAGGATCGCCATGACCGGAGCCATCCCAGCCATCATCGCATTCATGCTGATAAATTCCGGCATGAACGAATTTCGGACATTCTGCCAGTAGGAGCCGCCCATCATGTTCTTCATGAACAGAGCCTGGAAGATGAACAGGCCGAGCGTGAAACCGGCAATGTATTCGATGATGATGTCGATCCACATCGGCAGGCCGAGAAGTGCGGTGATCGCGGCGGCGATGATGATGCCCGTGGCGTCACCGGCAACGCAGTGGATCGTGGAGCCGATCCCCTGCTTCCACAGCGGCTTGATGAATTCCTCATGCGTTCCGGGCACAGGTTCCTTGTCCGCCAGGATGTAGAGGAGCAGGCCGATCGGCCCGAGGTAGAGCGTGACGAGGATGAAGCCCCATTTCATCACCGCCGGTTCGGGATTGTTCCTGAACTGGTCCCAGGCAACGTACAGAGTGCTGAGGCCGGCCAGGATGAACCAGACGAAGAGAAGGTAATCGATTGGCTGGATGAACATGGCTTCCTCCACATCGCGAAGTCACGAGATGGAGCGGACGCTACAAGTTTCCAGCGTTGGAAGGTCAAACGCCGCCAGGCATGTTTCGACATTGACGAGCAGGCGGTGCCATGCTTCATCATCGACCCGGACAGGTCGTTTTCGACTGGCGTTGTCGGGCTCGCAAAGGGCAGGGCTGGGCCGGATGGGATTTGAGGAGGCGCGGTCATGGGCAAGCGGATCGTATTCACCGGCGGCAGCGGCAAGGCCGGGCGGCATGTCGTGCCGTATCTTCTCGGGCAAGGGCATGAGGTCTTCAACCTCGACCTGGTGCCGCTCGATTGCCCTGGCGTCAACACTCTCATTACCGATCTCAGGGACGGCGGCGAGACTTTCAATGCGCTCTCCATGCATTTTGGCTTCAAGGGGCTGGAGAGCGGCAAGGGGCCGGCGCCCGTCGATGCGGTGGTGCATTTCGCCGCCGTGCCGCGCATCCTGATGCGGCCCGACAACGCGACGTTTTCGGTCAACACGATCTCCACCTACAATGTCATCGAGGCGGCGATGAAGCTCGGCATCTCCAAGGTGATCATCGCGTCCAGCGAGACGACCTATGGCGTCTGCTTTGCCGAAGGCGACAAGGACTATCATTCGTTTCCGCTTACCGAAGATTACGATGTCGATCCGATGGACAGCTACGGTCTCTCCAAGGTCGTCAACGAGAAGACGGCGCGGGCCTTCGCCATGCGTTTCGGCGCAGACATCTATGCGCTGCGGATCGGCAACGTGATCTCGCCGGAGGACTACAGCCGCTTCCCCGCCTTCCTGGCGGACCCGCCGTCGCGCAAGCGCAATGCCTGGAGCTACATTGATGCCCGCGATCTCGGCCAGATCGTGCATCTGTGCGTCGAAAAGGACGGGCTGGGCTTCCAGGTCTTCAATGCGGTCAACGACACGATCACGGCGCTTGAGCCGACCAGACCCTTCCTGGAGCGTTGGGCGCCCGGAACGCCCATCACCGGCGAGATCGGTGAATTCGAGGCGCCGATCAGCAACCGCAAGATCCGGGAGGTGTTGGGTTTTGCCGAAAGCCACAATTGGCGGAAATACGTCTCCAATTGATTGGCACCGCTAAAACGGGGGAAAGCCATCAAACGAGATTGGTCGGGCCCACCTGTGCTACTATATGATTCCATGACGATGGAATCGGCGGCCTGACCCCATGAAACAATATCTCGATCTTCTCCGGCATGTGATGGAAACCGGCACCGACCGGGGCGACCGGACCGGCAAGGGCACCCGCTCGGTGTTCGGCTACCAGATGCGCTTCGACCTCACGGAAGGTTTTCCGGTCCTCACGACCAAGAAGCTGCATTTGAGATCGATCATCCACGAGCTCCTGTGGTTCCTGAAGGGCGACACCAATATCGCCTACCTGAAAGAGAACGGCGTTTCGATCTGGGATGAATGGGCCGACGAGAAGGGTGAGCTCGGGCCCGTTTACGGCTACCAGTGGCGCTCCTGGCCCGCCCCCGACGGCAGCCATGTCGACCAGATCTCGCAGCTGATCGAGGGCCTCAAGGTCAATCCGAATTCGCGCCGGCATATCGTATCGGCCTGGAACGTCGGCCAGCTCGACGACATGGCGCTGCCGGCCTGCCACTGCCTGTTCCAGTTCTATGTCGCGGACGGCAAGCTCTCCTGCCAGCTCTACCAGCGTTCCGCCGACGTCTTCCTCGGCGTGCCGTTCAACATCGCGTCCTATGCGCTGCTGACGATGATGGTGGCGCAGGTGACCGGCCTGAAGCCCGGCGACTTCGTCCATACGCTCGGCGACACGCATATCTATTCGGACCATTTCGAGCAGGCGAAGCTGCAGCTGACCCGCACCCCGAAGGCTCTGCCGACGATGCGCATCAATCCCGCCGTGAAGGACATTTTCTCCTTCCGCTTCGAGGATTTCGCGCTCGAAGGGTATGAGGCCGATCCGCATATCAAGGCGGCGGTGGCGGTGTGAGCAGGCCTCGCCTCGTCATCATCGCCGCGGTTTCGCAGGACGGCGTCATCGGCCGCGATGGCGACATGCCCTGGAGGCTTTCGACGGATCTCAAGCGCTTCAAGGCGCTGACCTTGGGCAAGCCGGTCATCGTCGGGCGCCGAACCTTTGATTCCTTCGGAGGACGGCCGCTTCCGGGTCGGCCGCATGTGATCGTTACCCGCAACCCGGATTTTCATTATGACGGCGTCGATGTGGCTGCATCGTTTGACGAAGCCGTCGAGGTTGCCGGCCGCAGGGCGCAGGAAACCGGCTCGGACGAAATCTTTGTGCTGGGCGGTGGCGAGATTTACGCGCAGGCGATCGGGATCGCCGACATGCTGCGCATTACCCATGTCGAAACCGGGATTTCCGACGGCGATACGCTCTTTCCGGCCATCGATCCGGATCTCTTCGACAAGGTGGAGGAGATAGCTGTTCCGGCCGGCGAGAAGGACAGCTATCCGACCCGTTTCGCCACTTATGTCCGTCGAGCCGCGACAAACTGAAACATTTCGTTACCGTTGAACGGGAAGTTATTGAACCTGCGTTGAAAGCGGGCCTCCCCATCCCTATAACGGGCAATAGCCAGATCGATGCCGCACGGCAGGGTCGCGGCTTGGGAGCGAATACGAACAAAGAGGTTTTGATGCCCTGGAGCAATCAGAATGGTGGCGGCGGTGGCCCTTGGGGCGGCGGTGGCGGTAATAATCAGGGCCCCTGGGGACAGGGACCGAACCGCCCGCGCGGCGGCGGGGGAAGCGGCGGGCCGCCGGACCTCGAAGACATCATAAGGCGCAGTCAGGACAGGCTGCGCGGCATGATGCCCGGCGGCTTCAACGGCGGCGCCTTCACGATCGTGATCATCGTCATTTTCGCCTTCCTCGCCTTTCAGTCCATCTACACCGTTCAGCCGGACGAGCGTGGCGTCGAACTGCGTTTCGGGCGGCCGAAGGATGAAATCTCCATGCCGGGCCTGCATTTCCATTTCTGGCCGCTCGAAACCGTCGAGATCGTCAAGGTCACCGAACAGCAGCAGAATATCGGCGCGACGCGGGGCTCCAGCTCCAATGCCGGCTGGATGCTGACCGGCGACCAGAACATCGTCAACGTGCAGTTCTCGGTCCTGTTCACCGTCACCGATCCGAAGGCCTATCTGTTCAACCTCGAAGGCCCGGCCGCGACGCTGCAGCAGGTTTCCGAAAGCGCCATGCGCGAAGTCGTCGGCCGTCGCCCGGCGCAGGACATCTTCCGCGACAACCGCGAAGGCATCTCGACCGAAGTGCGTAATATCATCCAGGGCACGATGGATACCTACGGCTCCGGCCTTTCCATCAATGCCGTGCCGATCGAGGATGCAGCTCCGCCGCGTGAAGTGGCCGACGCGTTCGAAGAAGTACAGCGCGCCGAACAGGACGAGGATCGTTTCGTCGAAGAAGCGAACCAGTATTCCAACCAGAAGCTCGGCCAGGCGCGCGGTCAGTCAGCCCAGGTCCGTGAAGAGGCATCCGCCTACAAGGACAAGGTCGTCAACGAAGCGCAGGGCGAGGCGCAGCGCTTCGTTTCGATCTACAACGAATATGCGAACGCGCCTGAAGTGACGCGCCGGCGGATCTTCCTCGAAACCATGGAAACGGTCCTGAAGAATTCCCGCAAGATCATTCTGGACAACAAGGACGGCGTGGTCCCCTATCTGCCGCTCAACGAGATGATCAAGCCGCAGACGAACCAGGGAGGCACACGATGAACTCCAATCGACTCCCCGCAATCCTGATCGGCCTCGCCGTTCTCCTCGTGCTGATCTATTCGTCGGTTTTCGTGGTCAACGAGCGCGAACAGGCAGTCGTCGTCCGCTTTGGTGAGATCCAGGACGTCAAGCGCGCGCCTGGCATCTATTTCAAGCTGCCATTCGCCTTCATGGATGCCGATCGTGTCCAGTATGTCGAGGACCGGGCTTTGCGCTTCGATCTCGACAATATCCGCGTCCAGGTGCGCGGTGGTGCGTTTTATGAAGTCGACGCTTTCGTCGTCTATTCGATCGCCGATCCGCGCCTCTTCCGGGAAACGGTCTCGGGTGATCGCGATTCGGCCGAGTCGCGGCTTCGCACCCGCCTCGATGCAGCGTTGCGCCGTGTCTATGGTCTGCGCAATTTCGATGCAGCGCTCTCCAACGAGCGCTCTTCGATGATGCAGGAAGTTCGCACCGACCTCACTGCTGCGGCGGAAACCCTTGGGCTTGCGATCCGCGACGTTCGTATCCGGCGCACCGACCTCACTCAGGAAGTCTCTCAGCAGACCTTCCAGCGCATGAAGGCCGAGCGTCTTGCCGAGGCCGAGCTGATCCGCGCCCGTGGTAACGAGCAAGGCCAGCGGCGTCGTGCCATTGCCGACCGTCAGGTCGTCGAACTGGTCTCCGAAGCGCAGCGGGATTCGGAAATCCTGCGCGGTCAGGGCGACGCCGAGCGCAACAAGATCTTCGGCGAGGCCTTCCAGCGCGATCCGGCCTTCTTCGAGTTCTACCGCACGATGCGCGCCTATGTGGCTGCACTTGCCGATAACGGCACGACGCTTGTGTTGTCGCCGGATTCGGAATTCTTCCGGTTCTTCAACTCGTCTGCAGGTCAGGCACTTGCGCCGGTGCCGGCACCTGCGCGGCCGGCGCCGCCTGCTGCACCCGCAGCGCCGGCGAACTGATCCCATAGGACTGGGGCGGCGCAATGCCGCCCCTTTCATAACAGGACCATCCACAGGCGTGACGGGTAGAGGACACAATCCTCACGAAAAGGTAATTTCCACCGTCGTCATTCCGCCTTATGCTCTGCCGAAACTCCGCCCGATTCAAAGGTTCCTATAGCCTGCCCGGGTCGAGACCGCTCTTCCGGGGTGATGCGGACAATCCAACAGCGAGGACGCCAGATGGCCCATTCGGTTCGATCGACCTTCAAGCGCACCGTCACGCTTGCGGCAACTTTTGCCGTCCTGGCGGCACCCTTGCAGGCGATTGCCCAGACGCCGGTCCCTGCCGCTCCGGGGCAGAATGCAAATCCGCCGGCCGCCGGTTCTCCCGGCGTCATGCTGCCGGCCCCGCCAACACCGTCGCCGAGCATCAATCCGCCTCCGGCTCCAGCGCCGATGGCAGGCGGCGGCCCGGGTTCGATCGCTGATCTCGCCGAAGGTCTGCTCGATGCCGTCGTCAACATCTCGACATCGCAGAGCGTCAAGGACCAGGGGGCCGGCCCACAGCCACAGATCCAGGAGGGCTCGCCTTTCCAGGAGTTCTTCGAGGACTTCTTCGATGGCCAGGGCAAGCAGAACGGCAATCAGAAGGTTTCTTCCCTCGGCTCCGGCTTCGTGATCGACCCTTCCGGCTACGTGGTCACCAACAACCACGTCATCGAAGGTGCCGACGACATCGAGGTGATTTTTCCGAACGGCACGAAGCTCAAGGCCAGGCTGGTCGGCACTGACACCAAGACCGACCTTTCGGTGCTGAAGGTCGAGCCCAAGGCGCCGCTGAAGGCAGTGCGTTTCGGCGATTCCCGCCGCATGAGGATCGGCGACTGGGTGATGGCGATCGGCAACCCGTTCGGCCTCGGCGGGTCCGTGACACTGGGCATCATCTCGGCGCGTGGGCGCAACATCAATGCCGGCCCTTATGACAACTTCATCCAGACGGATGCGGCGATCAACAAGGGCAATTCCGGTGGCCCGCTGTTCAACATGCGCGGCGAGGTGATCGGTATCAACACGGCGATCATTTCACCCTCCGGCGGTTCGATCGGCATCGGTTTCGCCGTGCCGACGGAACTCGCCGAAAATGTCGTGCACCAGCTGACCGAATTCGGCGAGACGCGTCGCGGCTGGCTCGGCGTGCGCATCCAGCCGGTGACCGACGACGTTGCGGCAAGCCTTGGTCTAGACCGGGCACGTGGCGCGCTGGTGTCGGGCGTCGTCAGCGGCGGGCCGATCAAGAATGGCGAGATCAAGGCCGGCGACGTGATCCTGAGCTTCGACGGCCAGGCGGTCAACGAGATGCGCGACCTGCCGCGCATCGTGGCGGAAAGCCCGGTCAGCAAGGAAGTTGACGTGGTGATCCTGCGCGACGGTAAGCAGCAGACCGTCAAGGTGACGCTCGGGCGCCTCGAAGACAGTGCCGAGCCGCAGGAGGAAGACGATCAGCCGGCCCTGCCGGAAGGCCAGGGCCAGAACAAGGCGCCCAACAACAATGCGCCCGGCGACCAGAAGGGCGAGCTCAGCCGGGACCCTGCCGCAGCCTTCGGCATGACGCTCGCCGTGCTCGACGAGGACCGCCGCAAGAGCTTCAGCATTGTCGAAAGCGTCGAGGGCGTGGTGATCACGGCCGTCGCGCCGAACTCGCCCGCCGCCCAGAAGGGGCTGAAGGTCGGCGAGGTCGTGGTCGAGGTGGCGCAGGATTTTGTCGAAAGCCCGGCCGACGTCGTCAAGCGGATCGCCGTGCTGAAGTCCGAAGGCCGCCGCAACGCGCATGTGATGGTTTCGGATCCTTCCGGCAACCTGCGCTTCGTGGCGCTGCCGCTGGAGTAAGCTCAAGAGCAAAGCGGTCAGCGGGTGCGTTCCGCAGCCGCCTTCTGCCGTTGCCATTCGTCGCGCGTGACCGCATAGACCACATGCGGTTTCAGATGCGTGTGCGTATCCGGCACCCGCGGATGGTCGAAATCCATGCCGGTGATGCGGTGCAGGCCGAGCCGTTTCATCACCGCGGTCGATCGCCTGTTTTCGCCGACTGCAAAGGAGACGACTGCGTCGAGATGCTTTTCCCCGAAAGCGAAGTCGAGCAGGGCGCGTGCTGCCTCCGTGGCATAACCGTTGCCCCAGAACCGGGTCGCCAGCCGCCAGCCGATCTCCACCGTTTCCAGCGGAAAGATATCCGGCATGTTGGCGAGGGACAGGCCGCAGAAACCCATGGGCTCCTGTGTTTCCTTCAGTTCCAGCGCGTAGAAACCGAGCCCCGTCTCGGTGATCGTGTCGTTGAGCCTGGCGAGAAACGCATCCGCCTCTTCATGGGTGCGGCGGAACGGAAAAAACTCCATCACCTTCGGATCGGAATTGATCTCTCGAAAGAGATCACGGTCGCTGTCGATCCAGCTCCTGAGGCGCAGGCGTTCGGTTTCGAGGATGATCATCGGACGATGCACGGTCAGCCTGCGCTATGACGTTCTCGAAGAGGATTTTGGCTTCTGGAAACTGATGCGGAGCTTTGTGCCCGTCGCATCGGCGAACCGTTGCAGGGTGCGGGTCGAGGGCATGGAACGACCACTCTCCAGCCGGGCGATGGCGGCCTGAGTCGTGCCCATGGCCTTGGCGACGTCTTCCTGCGTCATGGAGGCCTGGGCGCGTGCCTTGATCAAGGCCTCCGCGAGGGCAAACTCCTCTTCGAGCGCATCATAGGCTGCGACGAATTCGGGGTCCTTGAACCATTCCTTCGCTGCCTTGCTTACCAGAAGGCTCTTCTTGTTCATCTCACATCCTTTGCCCGTCTGAGCGCGATCTCAATTTCGCGTCTGGGCGTTTTCTGCGTCTTCTTCTGAAAGACATGCAAGACCACGATCCGATGACCTGAAGCCGTTACATAAGCTGCCCGGGCTATCCCGTCTCGGCCGCGCATCCGCATTTCCCAGATCGGCCCTTCAAGGTGCTTCACATAGGGCTCGTGCACCTTGGCGGGTCCTTCCAGTTCGATCAGCTTTACGATGCGGAGAAAACTGGCAACAATATCGGTGGGAAACGCCTCTAGCTCGATCCTGATGCGATCGTTCAGAAATTCCATTTTCCAACGCATTGAATATACCATTTTTGCAATGATTTTCAATGCGTATGATGCGATGCGAACTGCACTCCGTCAATCGCTTAGGTTGTGTCTAGGTGACGATGAAATCCGTCCTGCGATAACCCTGGATGTAGAGCAGGGCGGTTAAGTCGCCGTGGTCGATGCGCATCTTGGCCTGGGCGGCAACGGTGGGCTTGGCGTGCAGCGCGACGCCGGAACCGGCGATGTCGAGCATGCCGAGATCGTTGGCGCCGTCGCCGACGGCGATCGTGTCGTCCGGCAAAATCCCGAGTTTTTCGGTGATGGCGAGAAGCGCGTCGATCTTGGCCTGCTTGCCGAGGATGGGTTCGGCAACCTCACCGGTGAGAATGCCATCGTTTTCGAGGAGGATGTTGGCGCGGTTCTCGTCGAAGCCGAGGGTCGCGGCGATGCGGCTGGTAAAGACGGTAAAGCCACCCGACACGAGGGCGGCGTAATTGCCTCTGGCCTTCATGGTGGCGATCAGTTCCGGCCCGCCAGATGTCAGCGTGATGCGCTTGGCGATGACGTCGTCGACGACGGTGATCGGCAGGCCCTTCAGAAGTGCGACACGTTCGCGAAGGGCGGGCTCGAAGGCGATCTCGCCGTTCATGGCACGCGCTGTGATCGTCGCGACCTTGTCCTTCAGCCCGACGACATCGGCAAGCTCGTCGATGCATTCCTGGCCGATCATGGTCGAATCCATGTCGGCGATCAGGAATTTCTTGCGACGCGTATCCGCAGCCTGGATAACGAGATCGATGGGTGCGCTGCCAATGAGAGCCCTCAGATCGGCCTCGGCTATCTGCGGGTCGGTTCCGTCGCGCAGCGCGATATCGCAGGCGATACCATCCGCCAGCCAGTAGAGGCCCGAGGCTTTCACTGCCTCCGCCGCTTGTTCTCCGAGCTTTTGCGTGAGAACTGGGTTTGACGGATGGGCAATGAGCGTGGCAACGAAAGCCATATGAGCGACCTTATCGACAATTTTGATGCGATCCTGATAACCGGGCCGACGGCCAGCGGCAAGTCGGCGCTTGCATTGCGCCTGGCGCGCGAGAAAAACGGTGTGGTGATCAATGCCGACAGCATGCAGGTCTACGACACGCTGCGGATCCTGACGGCGCGACCGGCGGAGGACGAGATGGAGGGCGTGCCGCACCTGCTCTACGGGCATGTGCCGGCGACGAGGGCTTATTCCACCGGCGAGTGGCTGCGGGACGTGACGGCGCTCCTGCCGGAATTGAAGCGCGACGGCCGGCTGCCGGTCTTCGTCGGCGGCACCGGGCTTTATTTCAAGGCGCTGACCGGCGGGCTGTCCGACATGCCGGAAATCTCGCAGGATATTCGCTGCGAGGTGCGCCTGCGCCTGAAGGAGGAAGGGCCGGAGGCGCTGCATGCGGAGCTTTCAGCCCGCGATGCGACGGTAGCGGCAAGCCTCGAACCAAAGGACGGGCAGCGGATCGTCAGGGCGTTGGAGGTTCTGACCGAGACCGGTCGCTCCATCACCGAGTTTCAGGGCAGGCTGGGGCCAATGGTGATCGATCCTTCGAGGGCGAAGAAGCTTGTCGTCCTGCCGGACAGGAAGCTGCTGCACGAACGGATCAACCGCCGTTTCGAGACAATGCTGGAGACCGGGGCCGTGGATGAGGTGAGGGCGCTGCTGGCGCTCGGTCCCGCACCCGATCTGCCCGTCATGAAGGCGATCGGCGTTGCACAGATCGCCGAGATGCTGGAAGGCCGCATCAGCCGGGAAGAGGTTATCGAACGCAGCTCTGCACTGACCCGCCAATATGCTAAGCGGCAGATGACCTGGTTTCGCAACCAGATGGACGAAAGCTGGGAGCGATTGGCCTGAGACCGGCTCAGTCCTTGTCGTAAAGGCTACTCAGCGGTTTCTTCAGCAGGCTTTCGCGCAGCGATCCTTCGCGCCGGAGCAGCGGGTTCGGGCGCGGCGCGCCTTCGGGTGCCGGCGGACGCTGGAATGTCGGAGGTGCGGGCTGGTAGGGCGGCGGCTCAGGCGGACGGTCGCGGCGCAGTTCTGCGAAACGGTCGGGTCGGGGCGCTAAGGGTTGTTCGGGTGCCGCCGCGCGCGGCAGCATTTCCGGCCGATAGGGTTCCAGCTGCGGGTTGGTCGCCATGGGCGGTGTCGGGTTGATCGTCACATGGCCGGTCGAGCGGATCTCCCGGTTCCAGCGATCGAGTTCGGCATCGCCTGCCGGCGGGAAATCGTCATCGGCGTCCTCCTCGGTATCGGAAGCACCTTCCGGGAAGGACGCCGTCGCCGTGGCGTAGCTTTGCTGGAAGGCGGAAATATCCGGGCCGCTGACGGCGCGCATGCGGGCGATCACGGTGCGCAGGTCGACCGTATCCGGCGTGTCCTCCGTACCCTTGTCGGCGACGCCATTGGCCTTGGGCAGGTATTTCTTTTCGACGCGGGAAAACCGCATGCGCATCGGCACGGAGATCGCCTCGCCGAAGGCGATCGCCTCGCCATTGCCGATCGACGACAGAAAACTGGTCGTCGAGATCGACGAATTCGGGATCGCCGATTTGATGATTTCCTGGTCGCGGTCGTTGGACAGTCGCATCGCGAACACGGTCGAGCACTGCGACAGGATCGTCTGGTCGAGTTCGCCGGGACGCTGGGTGATGACGCCGAGCGAGACGCCGTATTTGCGGCCTTCCTTGGCGATGCGCGAGATGGCCTGCCTTGTCGGGAAAAAACCCAGTTCACGGTCGGCCGGCACATAACGGTGGGCTTCTTCGCAAACGACGAGCATGTGGATGGCGCCATTGCTCCAGAGCGCCAACTCGAACGCCATGCGGCAGAGGACCGAGGCGATGGAATTGACGACTTCAGAGGGAATGCCGGCGAGCTGGAAGGTCGAGATCGGCCGGTCGTCGCCGGGAATGCGGAAGATATAGGCGATCGTCTCCATGATCGTGTCGTTGATCGTATTGTTGGAGAACATGAAGTGATAGCGCGGGTCGTTGATCGCCGACAGGATGCGCATCTTCAACGACCGCAGGAAGGGCTTTTCGCCGCGGCCTTCGAGGCGGCCGATCCGTTCGTCGATCAGGGCCAGCAGGTCCGCCATACGGTAGGGAACCGGCGTATCGGCAGTGACCGAGCTTTTTTCGGTCGAGCGGCGCATCAGCGACGTTTCGTTGCCGCGGAAGGCGCGTTTCGCCTCGGGGATGAGGTCGCGCAGGATGTCCAGTTCTTCCGCCACGGCCGGACGACCGCGGAAGACGACTTCGGAAAACTCTTCGAGCCGCATCAGCCAGAAGGGCAGGTCGAGTGTTTCGGTATCGATGACGACGGCGTGATCCGGAAAGGCTGCGGCAAATTCGTTGTGCGGATCGAGAATGAGGACGCGCAGCTTCGGGTCGGTCTCGATCGCCTTGTGGAGGAGCAGGGAGACGGCGGTCGACTTGCCGACGCCGGTGGAGCCAACGATGGCGAAATGTTTCGACAGCATCGACGGGATATGGATCGTCGCGTCGATCGTGTCGTCCTGCGTCAGCTTGCCGACCACGCAGGTTTCGTTCTTGCCGGTATCATAAATGCGGGAAAGGTCGGCGGCACGAATCCGGTGCGCGACGGCGCCGAGATAGGGATAACAGGAAATGCCGCCGGTGAATTCGTCGCGGCCATTAAGCCCCTTGCGCACCTCGCCGAGCAGTTCGGCCTCGATGTGAAAGCCGGTGTTGCCGTTTTCGCTCCATTCCTTGCCACCGGTCTGCATTGCATAGGCAAGCGCCACGACACGGTTTTCGCCGACGCTGATGGAGATCAGCCGGCCGACAGACCACAGTTCGGTAAGATCGGTCTCGCCGTGTTCAGCAACGGCGGAAATGGTGGCGTGCGAGCCGGTGCAGGCGACGACGCGGCCAAGCATGCGGTTGCCCGGCTTCTGGATGTCGCGACGATCCTGCTCTCCTGCAGATGCGGAATGTTGCAGATCGTTGTTCAACAAACTCTGGCCCCTATCATTGGGGGTGGCGGAACGGGTCACGGTTCGTCCGTCGGGTCGCTGCCCTCCAAACAGGAGGACTATATTGTGCCGGCCTTAACAACTCGTGTAGGAAAGCGCGCGGTCGAATGCGCGGAAACGGAGCAGCAAAATCAGGCCGATGAGGATTTTTGGTGCAGGCCCACGTTGACGAACGACATTTATCTGGCTAACACTTCGCGCCATGAAGATCTCGATCGCTCTTATTGTGGTGGGAACGCGCATGGGCAGGACGGTGTAACCGTCCGGCGACAGCCACCCATGCGCGGAAAGACAGGCTCCTCCAAGGGGCCTTTTTTTATGCCTTCAATCCGGCTCGGAGGAGCCGCCGGTAAAAATCCAGCAGCGAATGGACCAAGACAATGACGGATACGAACAACCAGGGGTCGGGCAACCAGATGCCAGATAATCAGACGCCAGATAACCGGATGACTGGTGCGGAGATCGTCCTGAAGGCTCTGAAGGACAATGGTGTCGAGCATATCTTCGGATATCCGGGCGGCGCCGTCCTGCCCATCTATGACGAGATCTTCCAGCAGGACGACATTCAGCACATTCTGGTCCGCCACGAGCAGGGCGCCGGCCACGCGGCCGAAGGTTATGCCCGCTCCACCGGCAAGGTCGGGGTTATGCTGGTGACCTCCGGTCCAGGCGCCACCAATGCCGTCACCCCACTGCAGGATGCGCTGATGGATTCGGTGCCGCTGGTCTGCCTGTCGGGCCAGGTCCCGACGACGCTGATCGGCTCGGACGCCTTTCAGGAATGCGACACCGTCGGCATTACCCGGCCCTGCACCAAGCACAACTGGCTGGTCAAGGACGTCAACGAACTGGCCGGCATCATCCACGAGGCCTTCCGCATCGCCCAGACCGGGCGGCCGGGTCCGGTCGTCGTCGATATCCCGAAGGACATCCAGTTCGCGACCGGCACCTATACGCCGAAGCCGGAGATCGCCCAGAACACCAGTTATCAGCCGCGCACCCAGGGCGACATCAACGCCATTCAGGCGGCCATAGAGCTGATGGCCTCGGCGCGCCGGCCGATCCTCTACACCGGCGGCGGTGTCGTCAATTCCGGCCCGCACGCCTCGCGGCTGCTGCGCGAGCTGGTCGAGCTCAGCGATTTCCCGATCACCTCGACGCTGATGGGGCTCGGCACCTATCCGGCGTCGGGCAAGAACTGGCTCGGCATGCTCGGCATGCACGGTTCCTATGAGGCAAACATGGCGATGCATGACTGCGACGTCATGGTCTGCATCGGCGCCCGTTTCGACGACCGCATTACCGGCCGCCTCAACGCGTTCTCACCGAATTCGCGCAAGGTCCATATCGATATCGACCCGTCCTCGATCAACAAGAACGTGCATGTCGACATCCCGATCCTCGGTGACGTCGGCAGCGTTCTCGAAGACATGGTCCGCCTGTGGCGGGCGCTGCCGAAAAAGCCGGCCAAGGCGCAGACCGAGGAATGGTGGAGCCAGATCAACCGCTGGCGGGCTCGCAAGAGTTTTTCCTACAAGCATTCCAACGACGTCATCATGCCGCAATATGCGCTGCAGCGCCTTTTCGAGGCGACCAGGGGGCATGACACCTATATCACGACGGAAGTCGGCCAGCACCAGATGTGGGCGGCACAGTTCCTCGAATTCGAGGAGCCTAACCGCTGGATGACTTCTGGCGGCCTCGGCACGATGGGCTACGGCCTGCCGGCGGCGATCGGCGTTCAGGTGGCGCATCCGGACGCCCTCGTCATTGACGTCGCCGGCGACGCATCGATCCAGATGTGCATCCAGGAAATGTCCTGCGCCATCCAGCATAACCTGCCGGTCAAGATCTTCATCCTGAACAACCAGTATATGGGCATGGTCCGCCAGTGGCAGCAGCTGCTGCACGGCAACCGCCTGTCGAATTCTTATACGGAAGCGATGCCGGACTTCGTCAAGCTCGCGGAAGCCTATGGCGCCGTCGGCATCTACTGCGACGATCCGAAGGAACTCGACGACAAGATCGAGGAAATGATCGCGGTCAAGAAGCCGGTGATCTTCGATTGCCGCGTCGCCAATCTCGCCAACTGCTTCCCGATGATCCCTTCGGGCAAGGCACATAACGAGATGCTGCTGCCGGACGAAGCCACCGACGAAGCGGTTGCCAATGCCATCGATGCCAAGGGTCGCCAGCTCGTCTGAGACGGGCGGCACATCCTTCAACAAAATTCTGAGGAAATGGACCCAAGACCATGAATGCGCATCAGCAACCGACCGGATCCGCCTATTTCATCGCGCCTGAGACGGCGAAAGCCGAAAGCCATACGCTTTCGGTTCTCGTCGCCAACGAACCGGGCGTGCTCGCACGGGTTATCGGCCTGTTTTCCGGCCGCGGCTACAATATCGAGAGCCTGACGGTTTCGGAAACGGAACACGAAGCTCACCTATCCCGCATTACCATCGTCACGCGCGGCACGCCGACGGTGCTCGAACAGATCAAGGCGCAGCTCGAACGCATCGTACCGGTGCACCGAGTCGTCGATCTGACGGTTCGCGCCCACGCACTGGGCCAGGAACGGCCGATCGAGCGTGAGGTGGCGCTGGTCAAGGTTGTCGGCCAGGGCGACCGCCGCGCCGAGACACTGCGGCTCGCGGATGCTTTCCATGCCAAGGTCGTCGATGCGACGGTCGAGCATTTCATCCTGGAGATCACCGGGAAATCCTCGAAGATCGACCAGTTCGTGGCGATCATGAAGCCGCTCGGCCTGGTGGAAGTCTGCCGCACAGGGATCGCGGCGATGAACCGCGGCCCGCAGGGGATGTAACGGGTCGGACGGAGATCGATGTCTTGCGGGCGTTCGACACGCTTATGGCGAAGCGCCGAACGTCCGATCTCCGCTAGATCATTTCCAATGGCGCCTTGCGCGACGGTGGCGGGAAGGCGGCGTCGAGGGCTGTCCAGTCCGCCTCGCTGAGATCCAGATCGACCGCCTCGGCATTTTCCGCGACGCGGTCCGGATTGGCGGATTTCGGGATGGCGATGACGCCGTCGCGTTCCAGCAGGAAGGCAAGCGCCACCTGCGCCGGCGTCGCCTGATAGGCCTTGGCGATGCGGATCAGTTCGCCGCTTCTGGCAAGCCGGCCCTGTTCGATCGGTGAATAGGCCATGACCGGGATGCCGCGCTCCTGGCACCAGGGCAGAAGATCGTATTCGATGCCGCGGCGGGAGAGATTGTAGAGCACCTGGTTGGCGGCGCAGTTCTGGCCGTCCGGCACCTCCATCAGTTCCTGCATGTCGTCGAGATCGAAATTGGAGACGCCCCAGGCGCCGATCTTGCCGGCCCGGCGCAGCTCCTCGAAGCCGGCGACGGTTTCCGCCAGCGGATGTTCGCCGCGCCAATGCAGGAGATAGAGGTCGAGGCGATCGGTCTTGAGCCGGTCGAGGCTGCGTTCGCAGGCCTCGACGACGCCCTTTCGGTTGGCATTCCAGGGATAGACCTTGCTGACCAGAAACACCTGGTCCCGGCGGCCGGCGATCGCTTGGGCGGTGATTTTTTCGGCCCCGCCCTCGCCATACATTTCCGCCGTGTCGATCAGCGTCAGGCCGAGGTCGAGGCCGCGCTTCAGGCTCTCGATCTCCACCGCCGCCTTGCGGCTGTCCTCGCCCATCTGCCAGGTGCCGAGGCCGAGAGCCGGAACCGAAATGCCGGAGGGCAAGGTGACTGTCGGAATGTCGGGCATCTGGGACCTCGGTCTGTCGCTTCTGGAGACGTATATCCTACTCAGATATGGCTTCGATTGAAGCTGCCAAGTTCCGCTTGAAGATCTTCTCCAACGATCCTATCACCGGAAGGCGGGCCATCCGCGAAACGAGATGGTCGAGATAGCCGGGACGGATTTGCGCTAGGAGAAAATATGTCGCTGGAAACTTTTCTGGCCCTCGTCCTGTTCGCCTTCACGACTTCGATCACGCCGGGGCCGAACAACATGATGCTGTTCGCGTCGGGCGTGAATTTCGGCTTTGCGCGGACAATTCCCCATATGCTCGGCATCGGTGCCGGTTTTCTGTCGCTGCTGATCGCGGTCGGCCTCGGTCTCGGCGCACTGCTGCATTCGGTGCCGGTCGTCTATATGGCACTCAAATTCGCCGGCGGCGCCTATCTGCTCTGGGTCGCCTGGAAGATCGGCACGTCGCGCAGCCTGTCAGACGGCAAGACCGGTGCGCAGCCGATGACATTTTTTGGCGCGGCGGCCTTCCAGTGGGTCAATCCGAAGGCCTGGGTCATGGCGGTCACCGCCATGGCGACCTATACGAACCCGGAATATTACCTGCCGACCGTGATGCTCGTGGGGCTGGCGTTCGCCGCGGTCAACGTGCCGAGCGTTTCGACCTGGGCCGGCTTCGGTTCGGCGCTGCGCGAATGGCTGTCGGTGCCGGCGCGGCTGAAATGGTTCAACATCACCATGGCGCTCTTGCTTGTCGCAAGCCTCTGGCCGATGTTGAAGTGAGGGAGACGACCATGTCTACACATCATCACCACGATCACGACCATGGGCATGACCACGATCACGACAACCGCTACAGCGACATGCAGGCGCGCGTAAAAGCGCTCGAAACGGTGCTGACCGAAAAGGGGCTGATCGATCCGAAGGCGATCGATGCGATCGTCGACACCTATGAGACGAAGATCGGCCCGCGCAACGGTGCCCGGGTGGTCGCCAAGGCCTGGAGCGACGCCGATTTTGCCGAATGGCTGAGAACCGATGCGACCGCGGCGATCGCAAGCCTTGGGTTTACCGGCCGGCAGGGCGAACACATGCGGGCGGTGTTCAACACGCCGAACACCCATAACCTGGTCGTCTGCACGCTCTGCTCCTGTTATCCATGGGCGGTACTCGGGCTGCCGCCGGTCTGGTACAAGGCGCCGGCCTATCGCGCGCGCGCTGTCATCGATCCGCGCGGCGTGCTTGCCGAGTTCGGCCTGGTCCTGCCGGAGACCAAGAAGATCCGGGTCTGGGATTCGACCGCCGAACTACGCTATCTGGTGATCCCCGAAAGGCCCGAAGGCACAGAAGGTCTCGGTGAGGAGGCGCTTGCTGACCTCGTCAGCCGCGACGCGATGATCGGCACGGCGATAGCGGGGCCGCGGCCATGAACGGGCCTCATGATCTCGGCGGCCAGATGGGCTTCGGGCCGGTGGCGCCTGAAAAGGACGAGCCGTATTTTCATGCCGAGTGGGAGAAGCGGGCGCTGGGGCTGACACTATCCGGCGGTGCTCTCGGTGGCTGGACGATCGACGAAAGCCGGCATGCGCGCGAAAATATTCCGCCGGCGGCGTATCTGGGCGCGAGCTATTACGAGATCTGGATCCGGGCGCTGGAAGTGCTGCTCGAACGCCATGGTTTTGCGGCGCGGGCGGAAATCGATGCGGGCCGCAAGCAGATGGAGCCGGCGACGCCAAAACGCATCCTGAAGGCGGAGATGGTGGCGGGCGCGCTTGCCAAGGGCGGACCGTGCGACCGGCCCATCGAGGCGGAACCACAATTCCAGCCGGGCGACCGGGTGCGGACCCGCAATTTCAATCCGGAGACACATACGCGGCTGCCGCGTTATGCCCGCGCAAAGACCGGTGTCGTCGAGGCCGTGCAGGGCTCCTTTGTGTTTCCGGACGACAATGCGCATGGCAAGGGCGAGAACCCGCAATGGGTCTATACGGTTGTGTTCGACGGGCCAGAAATCTGGGGCGAGGGCGCCGACCCGACGCTGACGGTCTCGATCGATGCCTGGGAGAGCTATCTTGAGCGCGTGTGAGGTCCCCTCGGCATTGGTGCAGTCGCCCGGATTGCCGAAGTCACCGGAGGGTGATCCGGTGTTTCCGGAGCCCTGGGCGGCGGAAGCCTTCGCGATGACCGTGCATCTGCACGAGCGCGGCCTGTTCAGCTGGAGCGAATGGGCCGAAGCGCTTTCAGGCGAGGTCCACAAGCCAGGCAGAGCGGATGACGGCAGCGACTATTTCGATAGCTGGGTGGCGGCACTCTCCGGCCTGCTGGTCGGCAAGGGCATTGCCGACGGCGAAACGATCCTGGCGCTTCAACAGAGCTGGCAGCGGGCGGCCGAGGCGACGCCGCATGGCCGGCCGATCGAGCTTGCCAACGATCCGCTGCGCTGAAGTTCAACTCGGAAACTGCCGGTAACATTCCTCGGCGACCCGGCGCAGCATGTCGCGGGAGATTTCGCCGGTGACGGCGTATCCGAGCTCGCCGTCGATCCAGTAGAAGGTCTCGACGGTGCTGGCGGAGGCGAACCGAAAACTGGTCGTGCGGTTTTCCTTGTTGCGGCCGACGAGCACGGTCAGGCGCTGGCCTGTCTGGTCCTCGTACATGAACAGCGCGCCCGGCTTGCCGCCGACCGGCAGGAGGCGGCCGCCGACCAGCTTGAAGCCCTGTCCCTGCAGGTTCGGAACCTTGAGATTGGCGATCGACAGCCGCTTGCCAAGCCAGTTGGCGAGATGCGTCTCTTCGTTTGCAAACACTTCGACCGGGTGGCGCACCTCGCTTGCATAAACGAGGAAGGCGTTGCGCGCCTCGCGCGGCAGGACTTCGGTAGCGGCAAGCTGGATATCCGGGCGTTCGAACAGCAGCGGGCCATAATGGCCTCCGAGCGCGCCGGCTGCGAAGATCACGACCGCGGCGGCTGCCAGCGCGAAGCGGCGGGACGGCCGGGTGCTGGTGCGCGCCAGACCGCCCGTGAGAAGCTGGATATCGGTGGGTTTCGATCGTTCATGACCGGCGAAGGCGGCGCGCAGCTCGTCGTTCTGCTCCTGCCAGTCGGCCACCATCTGTGCGGCGTCCGGGTTTTCGGCCAGAAAATCCTGCACGCGAGCCCGGTCGGCTTCGTCCAGGAAGCCGTCGGCATAGGCGTGCAGTTCCGCTTCGGATACGGATCTGGCTTCGGTCATCGTGGTCTCCGCAATGGTATGACGTTTTCCTCCCGCATTTTTTCCCGCAAGGCCTGGCGCGCCCGAGACAGGCGCGACATCACGGTGCCGACCGGAATCTCCAGCATCTCGGCGACTTCCTGATAGGCGTAACCTTCGACGACGACCAGCATCAGCACCGCGCGCGCCTCCTTCGGCAGCGTCTCCAGCGCCTGCACGAGACGGTTCTTTTCCAAGGGATCGTCGGCACCCGTGCTTGCAGCCAGGCTCTCCGCCTCCTCTATGCCGACGGACGGGCGTCGCGCGATTGACCGCCGCGCGTTGAGGTGAAGATTGGTCATGATCCTGTAGGCCCAGGACTTGAAATTCGCGCCGCGCCATTGGCCACGGCTGACCAGCGCCTTCTCGACGCAATCCTGCAACAGGTCCTCGCTCTCCGTGTCCGAGCGCGTCAGGCTGCGCGAATAGCGCCTGAGCGAGGGCAGGAGGGCTAGGATCTGCGCCTCGAAGGAAAGCGGCGCGGGAGCCTGTGCCTCACGCGCCGTTCCGGAAGTGGATTGATCAGGGCTTTGCGACATCCCAAACGCCGTTCACGCCGTCACCGGTGGTGTCGCCTTCCTTGGTGTCCTTGACCCAGTAATAGAGCGGCATGCCATCCTTCGCCCACTGCTTGGCCCCGTCCTTGCGGGTCACGATAGAGTATGCACCATCGGCCTTCGCATCGGAAGCGGCCATGACCGGCGGCCAGTTGGTGGCGCACTTGTCGTAGCAGTTGGAAGTACCTGGCTTGTCGTTCTTGAAGGTGTAGAGCGTCATGCCCTTTTCGCCGACGAGGACTTCGCCCTTGGTCGAGGTCTTGACGGTCTTGAACGGGCCGGCGGCAAAGGCGACCGAGGTCAGCGCTGCGAGCGCGAAAGGCACAAGAATGAAGGTCTTCATGGATCGTCTCCCTGGTTGATGGCGGCCTCACATCGGCCACCGAAGTCAAGACACCGGCAGGGGCGGATTTATTCCGTCGAGGACCAAAGATTTTTTCGGAGATGATCGAACCGCTCATCCCGGCCTTTGATTCATCTTTCGTTCTTTTTCGGTTGCGCTTGGCCGCAGAATCCTGCCAAGTCCCGCCATGCAATTTGCACCGCAACAGGACGAGGCCCTCAAGGCCGTTTCACAATGGCTGAAAGAGGGCCGCGGCCAGGTCTTCCGGCTGTTCGGTTATGCGGGCACCGGCAAGACTACGCTTGCCAAACATTTCGCCGAAAATGTCGATGGCGAGGTGCTGTTCGCGGCCTTCACCGGCAAGGCGGCGCAGGTTCTTCGCTCCCGCGGGGCGCGCAACGCGAAAACCATCCACTCGCTGATCTACAGGCCGCGCGGCGAGGAAGCGGTCGAGGACGATGCCGGCAAGACGTCGATCTCGCCGATGTTCTCGATCAACCGCCAGAGCCCGGTCGCCAAGGCCGCGCTGATCATCATCGATGAATGTTCGATGGTGGACGAGGCGCTCGGCAAGGACCTGATGAGTTTCGGGACGCCGATCCTGGTGCTCGGCGATCCCGGCCAGCTGCCGCCGGTTTCCGGCGGCGGGTTCTTCACCGAACAGGATCCGGACTATCTGCTGACGGATATCCACCGCCAGGCGCGCGACAACCCGATCATCAAGCTGGCGATGGACGTGCGCGAAGGCAAGGAGATCATGTATGGCGATTACGGCACCGCGAAGGTGATTTCCCGCAACGAGGTGACCCAGCCTTTGGTGATGGAGGCGGACCAGGTTCTGGTCGGCACCAACAAGACCCGCAAGCGCTACAATCAGCGGCTCCGGGAACTGAAAGGTTTTACGGCCGACTATCCGCAATCCGGCGACAAGCTGGTCTGCCTCAGGAACGACCCGGCCAAGGGGCTGCTCAACGGCTCGCTCTGGCAGGTGATGAGTTCGTCGCGCGAGACCGTGAAGCCCGGCATCAACCTGATGATCCGGCCGGAAGACGACGACATGGATCGCGGTGCGGCCAAGATCAAGCTTCTGAAACAGGCCTTCGAAGAGCAGGAAGGCGAAATCCCCTGGACGACCCGCAAGCGCTATGACGAGTTCGATTACGGCTATGCGCTGACCGTCCACAAGGCGCAGGGGTCGCAGTGGAACAACGTCGTTCTGTTCGATGAAAGCTGGGCGTTTCGCGACAGCCGGGAGCGCTGGCTTTATACTGCGATCACCCGCGCAGCCGAGACGCTGACCATCGTTCGCTGAGGCGGCTCCGGGGTCAGTTCGGCACGAAACCCAGCAGCATCGCCTTTGCGACCGCCTGGAAGCGGTTGGTCGCCTGGAATTTCTGGATGATGTCATCCTCCATCCGGCGCAGGTCCTCGAATTCGAGGTTGAGCGCGCGGGCAAGCCTTGGCGCCGAATAACCTTCGGCCATCAATCCCAGGCAGCGTTTCTCGATGTCGCTCAGAATCAGGGACATCGGCTTGGGGCCGGTGAGCGCCTGCTCTTCTTCCTCGGCCACCAGCAGGTTTTCGATCTGCTGCATCTGCCGGCGGATGTTGGAAATGTCAGACGTGAGTTCCCGCTTGCGCCGGGCCAGCATGTTGTGGAACATCTCGTTGGCTTCGGTCTCCGACGTCGCACCGGCAAGCTCTTCCATCAGTTCCTGGATGACCGCCACCGGAATGCCGATCTCGCGGCAGGCATTGATGACCGCCATGCGATGGATCTGGACCCTGTCATAGACCCGCATGCTGCCGGAGCGGCGGGCGGTGATCAGGCCCTTTTCCTCATAGAAGTGAAGGGTGCGGTGGGTGACGCCGAAGAGATCCGCCATTTCGGCGATCGCCACAGGCTGGCTCGGCATTTCAAACGGAAGGGAGACCTGGGGAAGAGGAGGAAAATAATGGGCTGCTCGCGCCGGCGGCGCATTTTCGGTCATGGCCTGCATGGTATCGCTTCGCATCGAGTCCCCTTGCGCCTGAAGTCGGCGGCGTGGTCGAATATGCATCTGAAGGTTGCGACATTGCGTCGGACCTCTCGGATGGAACCTCGGTACTGAAAATGCGGACCCGATTGAAATGAGTGGCAGAATTCGCTGTTCAAACCGTATTCCGCCGCCTTTTGGCCTGCCCGGCGAACTCTGTTAGATATAGATTAGCTAAAACTTTAAGAAATGGTAGCCCCTGTTGCCTCGTGAATTCTCGTCCATCAAAACTCTTTATAAGTGCATTTTTCTAAACCCGGTGGCATTGCGAAGGCGCATGGCCTAAAAGCGGATCGACCTTTCAAAACCGGGTATTGCCATGCCGACCAAGCTTTCCGTGAACCTCAATGCCATCGCCATGCTGCGCAACCGTCGCGATCTTCCATGGCCAAGCGTCGAAGCGCTGGGGCGCATCGCGCTGCAGGCGGGTGCGGCCGGCCTGACGGTGCATCCGCGCCCCGACCAGCGCCATATCCGCTTCACCGATCTGCCGGTTCTTCGGGCGCTGATCGACGACGAGTTCCCGAATGCCGAGTTCAATATCGAAGGATATCCGAGCGAGGATTTCCTGGCGCTATGCGAGGCGACCCAGCCGGAGCAGGTAACCCTGGTGCCGGACGATCCGACCCAGGCGACCTCCGACCACGGATTCGATTTCCGTGCCACGAGCGAGATGCTGAAGCCGATCGTGGCGCGGCTCAAGAAGGGCGGCATGCGGGTGTCGCTGTTTGCCGATGGCGACGGCGACGTCGAGGCGATGAAGCTCGCCGGGGGGACGGGCACTGATCGTATCGAACTCTATACCGGGCCCTATGGCGGCTGTTTCGACAATCCGGAGCGCGGCGCCGAAATCCTTGAAAAACTCGGGCGGACGGCGGATGCGGCATTTGCCGAAGGGCTTGGCGTCAATGGCGGTCACGACCTGACGGTCGCAAACCTGCCGGCACTGGTGAAGCGTATTCCGAAGATGGCGGAAGTCTCCATCGGGCATGGCCTGACGGCGGATGCGCTCGAATACGGCATGGCGGAAACCGTGCGCCGCTTCCGCCGCGCCTGCGGCCAGATTGTCTAATTCGACGACAGTTTTGCCTCGCAGAGCTCGAGCTCCCAAGTCTGGCCGTTACATTCGGGCCCGAACAGGTTGTGCTTTTCCTCCGCGACGAGCTCGAAGCCGGCCGTTTGATAGATGCGGATTGCCGCACTCAGGCAATCATTGGTCCAGAGCGACAGCTTTTTGTAACCGGCGAGCGTCGAGAATTTGATACATTGTTCGACGAGCGTCCGGCCGAGGCCAAGGCCGCGGGCGGCGGGATCGAGGTAGAGAAGGCGCAGCTTGGCTGTGTCGCCGCCGCCATCCGCCACGACCACCGAGCCGACACGTTTGCCGTCGCGTTCGGCGATCCAGCAGCGTTCGCGCTCAGGGTTGAAGTTGGCGATAAACTTGCCGGCGACCTCGGCGACCAACCCTTCGAACTTGTCATTCCAGCCGTATTCCCGCGCATAAGCGACCGCCTGGGCTTCGATCAGCCAACCCATGTCACCGACACGGTGCGGACGGATGACGATCGGCGGTGTCGGCGCGGTCGACTGCGGGTCGAGAATATTGCGGATCACCTGCATCGAGCCGATCAGTCTTTCGTGGCCGAATGCGTCCACCTCCCTGAGATCCCTGGCGATCTGCTGGCGGGAACGTTCGCCGAGCGTCTGGTATTCGGCCTGTCCCTTGTCGGTGACAACAAGGATCTGGCTGCGTTTGTCATCGGGATCCGGCTCGCTGTCGATGAAGCCGGCCTCGCGGAATTTTTTGAGGAGCCGGCTGAGATAGGCGGGATCGAGGCCGAGATCGCGGTTGAGCTCGGTTGCCGAAACCCGTTTGCGGGCGCCCATCTCGTAAAGGATGCGCGCCTCGGTCAGCGTGTAATCGGTGTCGAGATAGCCCTTGGCGAGAACGCCGAGCTTGTTGGTGTAGAAACGATTGAAGGCCCGGACGGCATCCAGAACGGCAGGATCGGTCATCGGCAGATTCTCCTTTAGGGAGACTCTGTCAGGCATTTATTGGACTGAGTCAAATAAATTTACGCTGCAGCCTGTTTGGCCGCCGGCTGGCCGAGTGCGAAATCGACTGCGGCCTTGGCGTGGATGGCGGTGGAATCGACGCCGGGCAGGGGCAGGCCTGCCGGATCGAGCAGGAGGCAGATTTCCGTGCAGCCGAGGATGATGCTGTCGGCGCCTTCAGCCTTCGCCTTTTCGATCATGGCGATGGCCCGGGTGCGGGAGGTATCGAGAACAATCCCGGCGCAGAGTTCGTTGAAGATGATGTTATGGATATCGGTACGATCGTCCGCATCCGGCACCATGACATCGATACCGAGCCCCTTCATGTGATCGGGATAGAAGCCGTGCTCCATCGTGTAGCGTGTGGCGAGCAGGAGCGGCCGCTTCAGGCCTTGCGATTTCAACGTCTTGGCGGTCTCGTCGATAATATGGATAAGGGGTATGTCGATCGCGGTCTGTACCTGCGGGGCGACGAGATGCATGGTGTTGGTGCAGATCAGCGCGCATTCCGCGCCGGCCGCCTTCAGCCTGCGCGCGCTGCCCGCAAGATGCTCGGCCGCCAGATCCCAGCGGCCGGCCTTCTGCATGTCGACGATCTCGGCAAAATTGACGGAATGGAGCAGGAGATCGGCCGACGCAAAATCACCGAGGCGGTCGCGCACCATCTCATTGATCAGGCGATAATAGACAGCGGTGCTTTCGAAACTCATTCCGCCAATCAAGCCGATCCTGCGCATTTTTTTCTCCAAACGAGATGGAATTTGGCAACTCCATCTCATTATCGCGAAATTCGGAGAGCCGCAATCCACCGAGATGCTAAGCGGCGAGGGCCGCCTTCTGGGTGTCGAAATAGGCAGCGAGCGTCTGCGGCTTCTGGCCGGTCAGCGTCTCATAGTCGCTCGTCACCTGTTCGAAATTGCCGGCGCGGATATTGGCATCCGCCGAGACCAGCATAGTCGCGACGAAGGCGGGCAGGCCGGCGCCGGCAAGGCCCTGTGTCAGCTGCTCGTCGGTGACATCAACGACATCCAGCGGCTTGCCGGTGGCCGCGGATGCGCGGGCGGCGATTTCTGCGGCCGTCAGGGATTCCGAACCAGTGAGGGTCAAGATGCGGCTGCCGGCCGGCGGATTGGCAAGGGCTGCGGCTGCGGCACGGGCGCAGTCGTCGCGGCTGATCGTGGTGATCTTGCCGGTGCCCACGGACGTGTACCATTTGCCGACCTGAAGATTGTGCGGCATGCCCATCAGATAATTGTCGTGGTACCAGGAATTGCGCAGGATCGTGTAGGCGACGCCGCTCGCCTTGATGGCCTCTTCGGTGCCGAGATGATCCGGCGCGAACGTGACCAGCGACTTGTCGGGGTTGGGCATGGACGTATAGACGATGTGCTTCACGCCGGCCTTCTTGGCGGCGGAAACGGCGTTCCTGTGCTGCGTGATGCGCTTGCCGGGCGTTGCCAGTTCGTCGGTGGAAATGATCAGCACGCGGTCGACACCGGTGAATGCCTTCACGAGCCCGGCTTCGTCGTCGAAATCGGCTGCGCGGGTTTCCAGGCCGCTGGCGGCAAGGTCGGCGAGCTTGTTCGGATCACGGCTGGCAGCGACGATGTCGGCGGCAGCGACCTTGGATGTCTCCAGCAGGTGACGCAGCACTGCGCGGCCCAGATGGCCGGCGGCGCCGGTGACGAGAAGTTTGGTCATGCGGTTTCTTTCCTGGCGATGGCCGGCCTGTCGGCGCGGCGGTTATTGTTGGTCTCAAAAAGAGACTAGCGCTAGAATAGGAATTGACTTCGATCTGTAAAGGAGGCAGTTTCCAGGGAGATCGTTACTTCAAGGGAACCACCTCCATGGCCCTCAATGCAAGCCGTAAGCCGATGCTGGATGGCAAGGAATGCGATACGTCCGGATGGAACATGGATAATTGTCCGGTCCGGGACGTTATCGACCGGATTGCCGGCAAATGGTCGACGCTGCTTCTCGGGGCCTTGGCGCGCCAGCCCTATCGCTTCGGCGAGCTTCGCCGGCTGGTGCCGGATATTTCCCAGCGGATGCTGACCCAGACGCTGCGTGACCTGCAGCGCGACGGTTATATCGAACGCGAAGTGTTTCCGACCAAACCACCGAGCGTCGAATACCGGATGACTGATCTCGGACGCTCGCTCTTCGAGCCGCTTTCCAAGGTGCTGCAATGGGCGGAAGCCAATCATCCGTCGGTGAAGGCCGCGCGGGTGAAATACGACGAGAGCGAACTCGCCTGATCGAGCCCGCTATGGATCAAGGCTTGTCAGGCATATTGATCGCTGGAAGCTCGCATGTCGGCAAAACGACGCTGGCAAAACGTCTGGCCGAGACTCTCAACTTGAACATGGTATCGACCGATAGTCTCGGGCGGCATCCAGGGCGGCCGTGGCCGAGYGTCCGTCCACCTGTGGCCGAGTATTATAGGCGCCTTTCGCCGGAGACGATCTACTGGTTCCTGAGGGTGCATCACGAAAACATGTGGCCCGGCCTGAAGCGAATGATCGACGGCGAGATAGAAGCTCGAAAACCATTTGTGCTGGAAGGATCGGCACTGCGGCCTGAATTCATCGCGCCGCTCGTTTCGGAGACGCTTGTCGGGATATGTCTCCATGCCGATACAGATTTCCTGCGGGAGAGAATGCGAGCCGAGGCGGGATATCTGCAGGCCGGGGAGGGCGATCGAGCTATGTTCGACGCGTTTATTGAGCGTTCCGTTCACGACAATGCGGAAATGCACAAAGCGGCTCGGGAAAACGGGCTGAGGATCGTTGATGCGGCCGATCCGCATGCCGTCAATAATCTTTTCGACGAATTGGTGCGGCGCGGACCGTCTTTGAGTTCGGCCGGAGGTTAGTCTTTGCGGTCAGTACATCGCAGGCTGGCAGGGCGGCCCGGAAGCCGCCCTGTAGTTTATTGGCGCGGTGGTGGTCAAGCCGCCAGCGAGGCGATGTCGATGACGAAGCGGTAGCGCACGTCGCTCTTGATGACGCGTTCATAGGCTTCGTTGATATCCTGGATATTGATCTTCTCGATCTCGGACGTGATGCCGTGCTCGCCGCAGAAATCCAGCATTTCCTGGGTTTCCTTGATAGAGCCGATCATCGAGCCGGAGAGGCTCTTGCGGCCGCCGATGACCGAGAAGGCATGGACCGGAACCGCATGTTCCGGGACGCCGACCAACACCATGGAGCCGTCGAACTTCAGGAGGCCGAGATAGGCGTTCCAGTCGATCGTCGTGCCGACCGTGCAGATGATCAGGTCGAATGTTCCGGCGAGCTTGGCGAAAGTCTCGGCGTCGCTGGTGGCGTAATACTCCTTGGCGCCGAGCCTCAGGCCATCTTCCTTTTTCGACAGCGTCTGGCTGAGCGCGGTGATATCGGCCCCCATGGCCGCACCGAGCTTGACGCCCATATGGCCAAGGCCGCCCATGCCGACGATCGCGACCTTCATGCCGGGACCGGCCTTCCAGTGGCGCAGCGGCGAGTAGAGCGTGATCCCGGCGCAAAGCAGCGGGGCGCCGGCGTCGAGCGGAATATTGTCCGGGAAGGAGAGGACATAACCTTCCTTGACGACGATCTGGTCCGAATAACCGCCATAGGTCGGCGTCGTGCCGTCGGCCTCGACGTCGTTATAGGTCTGGGTGAGGCCCGGCAGGAAATGTTCGTAGTCGAGATCACGGGTGGCGCAGCCAATGCAGGAATTCACGAAGCACCCGACACCGACACGGTCGCCGACTTTGAACTTGGTCACACCAGCGCCGACGGCCGAAACGACGCCGGCCACTTCATGGCCCGGCACCATCGGAAAGCGGGAGTTGCCCCATTCGTTGCGGGCCTGGTGGATGTCCGAATGGCAGACGCCGCAATACTGCACCGAGATGACGACGTCGTCGTCATTGGGTTCGCGGCGCTCGAAGGTGAAAGGCGTCAGTGGTTTCGACGCGTCGGTCGCGGCATAGCCTTTTGCAATAGCCATGGGAGCTCCATTCATCTGTTGGTTGGGAGGGAATTGGACGCGCGGACTATGCCTCCGGACCTCGCAACGGCGTTAGAGCGATCCTGCGAGCTTTTTGCACGATCCTGCAAAAGTGATCGCCCGCCTGTTGGTTTCATCGGCAAGTCGGCATAGGAAAAGCGCTCATCTGCTCATCCCGGAGGCTCCATGACACTGCCCTTCAATCCCTATCACGAGGCGGCCTCGATTGCCGCGCGGCACGTTCAGAAGGATGGGGAAGTGTTCACGGCCGTTGGAAATCTGATGCTCAGCCGGCGGGCGGTCCCAACCGCACCGCTCTATATGGACTACCGGCCCTGCATCGGTTTGGTCCTGCAAGGCACCAAGAGCGTCAAGCTGGGGGACGAGATGATTGCCTACGGCGTCGGCGATTATCTTCTCACCTCGATCGAATTGCCGGTGACCTCGCGCGTCACGGTCGCAAGCCCGGAGGTGCCGCACTTGTGTTTCGCGCTTGCCATCGATCCGGACCGCCTGTCCGCGCTGCTGGAGCGGGTCGACGTTCCCCGGCCTGGTTCCGACACGGATGCCATGCGCGGCATCGTCTCCAATGTCGCGCCTCCGGAACTGCTCGATGCCGCGACAAGGCTGCTTCGGCTCCTCGATCGGCCTGCGGATATTGCGGCCATGGCGCCGCTGATCGAGCAGGAAATTCTCTATCGTGTCCTCTCCGGGCCGGATGGCCCACGACTTATTCATATCGCGACCGCCGAAAGCCGCAGCAACCGGATCGCCCGCGCCGTCGCCTGGCTGCGCGCCAATTTCCACCGGCCGCTGCGGATCGAGGACCTGGCGGACCATGTGGGCATGAGTCCATCTTCGCTGCATCACCATTTCAAGTCGGTGACCGCGATGACGCCGGTGCAGTTCCAGAAGAAGCTGCGCCTGCATGAAGCGCGGCGGCTGATGCTGTTGGAAGGGCTCGATGTCGGCAGCGCCGGCCACCGGGTCGGCTACCAGAGCCCGTCGCAGTTCAGCCGCGAATACAGCCGGCTCTACGGTGTGTCACCGCTGCGTGATGTGGGTGCGATCCTGGCTGCCGCGGAATAGCGAGGCTTAAACCCTCGTGGATCAGCCGGGAAACTTCAGCGCCTTGTCGTTGCGGCAGCTCGAAGAACGGACTTGACGGCTGCGGCGGATGCTTTATACGAGCAGAACCGTACCGTACGGTACGCAAAAGGATTTGAGAACGTGAGAGCCGACGCCACCGACATGCCCGAATTTTCGCCGCGCCAGAACGCCGTTCTGGAACAGGCGCTTCGGCTGCTGGTGGAAGGCGGCGAGAAGGCGCTGACGACCTCCGGTCTTGCCCGCGCCGCCAATTGCTCCAAGGAAAGCCTCTACAAGTGGTTTGGCGATCGTGAAGGCCTGCTGGCCGCAATGATCGCCCATCAGGCGAGCAAGGTGCGCACCTTTGAGCGTTCCGGCGAACGGCTGACCGCTGATCTCCTGCGCGACCACCTCGAACTTTTTGCCCGCGATCTGCTGGAGGTTCTGGCCGGCGACGTTTCGCTGGCGCTGAACCGGCTGGCGATCGGCCAGGCGACCCGGGAAGGATCGAAGCTCGGCAAGCTTCTGCTCGAACACGGCCGCCGGCAGATTGATCGCCGTGCCATGGCGCTGATCGACCAGGGAAAGAGGGCAGGGCTGCTGCGCTTCGACAACGCGGACGCCGCCTATCACACGCTTTACGGCCTGATCGTTTCCGACCTGCATGTGCGCATGCTGCTCGGCGAACCCGGCCTCAAGGACAATGCGCGCCAGGCAGAGAGGGCGGTCGCTTCGTTCCTCACGCTGCACGGCACGCAGAAACAATCGGCAGACGTGCTCGGCGTCTCCGCTGGACGATAACAATCATCAACAGACCTCACGCATAGGGAAGGAAAAAACGATGCGCGTTTATTATGATCGGGATGCCGATATCAACCTCATCAAGTCCAAGAACGTTGCCATCATCGGCTACGGTAGCCAGGGTCGTGCGCATGCGCTGAACCTCAAGGACTCGGGCGCCAAGAACGTCGTGATCGCGCTCAAGGCCGGTTCCGGGACCATCAAGAAGGCCGAAGCCGACGGCTTCAAGGTGATGACTGTCGCCGAGGCCGCCAAGTGGGCCGACCTGATGATGATGGCGACTCCGGACGAGCTCCAGGCCGACATCTACAAGGCCGAGATTGCCGGCAACATCCGCGATGGCGCTGCAATCGCCTTTGCGCACGGCCTCAACATCCATTTTGGCCTTATCGAGCCGAAGACCACGGTCGACGTGGTCATGATCGCCCCAAAGGGCCCGGGCCACACGGTTCGCGGCGAATACCAGAAGGGCGGCGGCGTTCCCTGCCTCGTTGCCGTTCACCAGAACGCTTCGGGCAACGCGCTTGAACTTGCTCTCTCCTACGCCTGCGGCGTCGGCGGCGGCCGTTCGGGCATCATCGAAACCAACTTCCGCGAAGAATGCGAAACCGATCTCTTCGGCGAACAGGTCGTTCTCTGCGGCGGTCTCGTCGAGCTGATCCGCGCCGGTTTCGAAACCCTGACCGAAGCCGGCTACGCGCCGGAAATGGCCTATTTCGAATGCCTGCACGAAGTGAAGTTGATCGTCGACCTGATCTATGAAGGCGGCATCGCCAACATGAACTACTCGATCTCCAACACGGCCGAGTGGGGCGAATACGTCACCGGTCCGCGCATCATCACCGAAGAAACCAAGGCCGAGATGAAGCGTGTCCTGAAGGACATTCAGACCGGCAAGTTCACCTCGGACTGGATGCAGGAATACCGTGCGGGCGGCTCGCGCTTCAAGGGCATCCGCCGCATGAACGACAGCCACCAGATCGAGGAAGTCGGCGCCAAGCTGCGCGGCATGATGCCCTGGATCGGCAAGAACAAGCTGGTCGACAAGAGCGTCAACTAAGACGAATAAGCCGGGGCGGAATCAGGCTTCCGCCCCGGATTTTGGAATATAAGTGACATGCGGCAGGTTTTCGAAATGCCGGTCGCAGGTCAGCAGATCGGCGTCAAGGAGCCTTGCTGTCGCATAGATGATGGCGTCTGCGGTCGAGAGCTTGAAACGGAGGGAAGCTTCGGCGGCATCCCAGGCTATCTCGGTGCCTAATTCAACGACGATACATTCGGTGGTATAGGACATGAAGCGTTCGGCGGATTCCTCGCCCCTCTCCCTTATCAACCATTTGCACATTTCCATTTGAACGATCGTCGGGACGATCAATTCGTGCGGTTCAGGTATCTCGTCCGCCAGGCGTGAAGCCAGGGGACTGTCGACCAGCCACTCGATCCACGCCGAACTGTCGATGACGCGCATCAGTAACGATCGTCCCTGTCCCGATAATTGCTCGTGTCAGCGCCTTTTGCTATTCCTCTCAGCTCGTCTCGCGTCGGTACCGGAACGAGAACGACGCTCTTGCCCTTAGGGATGAAGGCAAATTGCTGCCCAGCT
Organism: Neorhizobium sp. 05N33; assembly: GCF_056397445.1. Taxonomy (NCBI): domain Bacteria; kingdom Pseudomonadati; phylum Pseudomonadota; class Alphaproteobacteria; order Hyphomicrobiales; family Rhizobiaceae; genus Neorhizobium; species Neorhizobium sp. 05N33. The sequence goes on from NZ_JBFTNK010000004.1 coordinate 396,631, forward strand.
TGCCAATTATGCTTTTCGCGGATTTCTTTGGGTATCGAGATCTGGAATTTGGAGGACAAGGTCGCCGTCGTCATGATCTTACCTTCTGCGGATCGATAGACTATGCGTAAGATAGTGCCGTTGCAGGCAAAATCAAAGGCGAAAAAAATCGCAGCTACCCCGATAGGTCAGTCTTGCTGACCTATCGGTCTTTGTGTAAAGATTGAGCATAGAAAATTGAAATAAGAGGAAACATCCCGTGCTTGATTGGGAACAAATCTTTGCAACGCGCTCCAGCCGCATGCGCGCCTCTGAAATCCGCGAGCTGCTGAAGCTGCTCGACCAGCCCGATATCATCTCTTTCGCAGGCGGCATTCCGGATCCGGCGCTGTTTCCGGACGTGGCCTTCAAGGAAGCCTATTCGGATATTTTTTCCAGTGCCCAGGTCGGGTCGGCGCTGCAGTATTCCGTCAGCGAAGGCTATAAGCCGTTGCGCGAATGGATCGCCCGCGACGTCGCCAAGATCGGTATCGACTGCACGCCCGACAACGTGTTCATCACGTCGGGATCGCAGCAGGCGCTCGATTATCTCGGCAAGCTGTTCCTGTCGCCGAACGACACGGCCCTCGTGACCTGGCCGACTTATCTCGGCGCACTTTCGGCCTTCAATGCCTATGAGCCGAATTACGACCAGCTCTCGCTGAACGGCAACCGCACGCCGGAAGCCTATCGCGACACCGCGGCCAAGACCGGCGGCGCCGTCAAGTTCGCCTATCTGTCTGCCGATTTTTCCAATCCGACCGGCGAGACGATCGACCTGGCGGCCCGCGAAAGGCTGCTGGCGCTTGCCGACGAACTTGATATTGCGATCCTCGAGGACGCCGCCTATCAGCACCTGCGGTATGATGGCGAGGCCATTCCGCCGATCATGGCGCTCGACATCGCCCGCCGGGGCGGTATCGAAAACACCCGCACCATCTACAGCGGCAGCTTCTCGAAGACGCTGGCGCCGGGCCTGCGCGTCGGTTTCGTCGTCGCGGCGATGCCGGTTATTCGCAAGCTGGTGCTGATGAAGCAGGCGGCCGACCTGCATTCTTCGACGATCAACCAGATTGCCATCGAGCACGTCGCCTCGCGCGGTTTCGACGCCCAGGTCGCCAAGATCAGGTCCGTTTACAGCAAGCGGCGCGATGCGATGCTGGCGGCTCTCGACAAATACATGCCGAAGACCGCCACCTGGACGCGTCCGGAAGGCGGCATGTTCGTGTGGGTAACCTTGCCGGAAGGCATGGACGGCGCCGAGTTGCTGGCAAAATCGATCGCCACGGAAAAGGTCGCCTTCGTTCCGGGCAAGGCGTTCTACGCGGACGGCAGCAATGCCAATACGCTGCGCATGAGCTTCTCCTGCGCCGACGAGGCGATGATCGACGAGGGTATCAAGCGGCTCGGCCGCCTGGTCTCCAACGCAACCCGGACGGCCGCCTGAGCCGACGAAGCATTTAAGCATGAAAAGAAAGCCTGCCGCGGATAAACGGCAGGCTTTTTTGTTGGTCGACCTTCTTCGACTGTCCTGTTAGTCGGCGGCGAGGACGATGAGCATGTCGCTGTCCGCATAGGAGGTCATTTCGGCGCGGGGCGGATTGACGACCACGCCGCCGAGATTCCTGACATCGGCGGCGCCCGGCCGCTGGCGGCGGTGGCCGATGGCGATTTCGCCGCGGCGAAGGGCTGCCAGCGCTACAGTGAAGAAGTTTACGGGCTTCGAAATATCGACATAATCGCTCATCGGCCGCATGTAGATCTCGGAGCCGGCCTCGTCCAGAAGCTCTTCGAAGATCGCCGCCATGGATTCGTTCTCGGAGGCCTGAGCGAGCATCAGGCTGACCAGCTTATTGCTGACGACGAAATCCTCGGCGCGGGTCACTTCCGCAAGCTCGCGGTTGCGAACGTCGATCATCTCGCTGACGACGCTGACATGCTTGCCGGCCGTCTCGCCGATCTTGCGGAGCTGCAAAAGAGTGATCAGCGTGCGGGTATCGGCCGATTGGGCCATCATGCTGTCGCTGTAGCCGAGAACCAGGACGTGGTCGTAGGAGGGGATGTCGAGCGCGTCGAGCGCCGGGCGGCTGCTGGTGTCGATCACCCGGTGATCGACGGCAAGCACGGACCTGTCGAGGTTCAGTGAGGCGACTTCCCCTTCGAATTCCGGCGTGTCGGCAGCGATCGTCAGCCGCGAGCCGGGCGCCACATAGCGGGCAAGTTCGGTCGCGATGATCGGGCCGCGGCGGTTCCAGCCGAGGATCAGCGTGCGCTCCGCGGTCTTGGCTCGCTTGACGATCGCCTTGATGGCATTCTTGTCGATGCCCATGTCGCCGGACCAGGTTTTGATCGAGTCGTCATCTTCGGCGATGATGACCGCGCGATCACCGGCGGCGATCACCTGGTTGGGATTGGGGTTGAGATGAATGGCGCCGTCCTTGTCGCAGAGACCGATCAGGGTGCTCTTGTCGTAGGCCAGCACCGCATTGCCGAAGGATTTTCCGACGAGGTCGGGCTGTTCGAGTGTGTAGATCTCGCAGCCGTCGAAATCGAGCAGTTCGGAATAGACGGCGCTCAGGCCCGCCTGGCGGCTGGTATGGACGACGATGCGGGCGATCAGGTCGTCGGCGAGCACCAGCTGCATTTCGCTACCGCCGACGATCCTTGCGACTTCGGCGTTGTCGGCGTCGCGGATTTCGGCGGCAATCATGTATTTTTCTGTCCGCCGGTTGGGATCGTTCACCAGCGCAAGCACCGTCTTGATCACCTGCGGGTCCGCGTCCTCACCCTCCGGTGACAGCACGATGATCGATCGCGAGGTTTGCGGATTGACGATGCCGAGATCGTAGAGATCGGTCGGATCACCGCTGCGGCAGATGATCTTGGTGTTCTTACGATCGACGACCTTGGTGGCGATCTCGTCTTCCATCTCCACCTTGTCCTTGTTCGCCATGATGACGATGCGAGGGTTGCGGCGGCTCTGGTTGGCGATGACGAGTTCCGAGATGACGTCGAAGATCGAGGGCGACCAGTTGAGGATGATCGTGTGCTCGGTTTCGAGCACGCGCGAACGGCCCTTGCGCAGGTCGTCGAGCTTGTCTTCCAAGCCTGACGAGATGACGCCGATAAGTGCCGAGAAGACGAAGATGCCGGCGATCGTGACCAGCAGCATGATGATGCGGAAGCTCCAACCCTGGTCGGCGCCCATGGTGCCGGCGTCGAAGGTCCGCATCAGCGATTCCCACGTGCCTTCGACGAAGCCGAGGGGCTCGGCACCTTGTGGCGCGATGCCGGTTACGGCGAGAATAGCGCCGGCGATCATGATCACCACCAGCGATATCAGCGCCAGCCAGCCGATCAGCGCGATCGCGCCGCCCGCCATGCTCTTGTCGAACCCATAGCGCAGCTGCGCGCCCCAGTTTGCCCGGCTTTTCATCTTGTGTCCCCGAAATATACCCTGGTGGACGAGATGGCAGGATTAGGTTGCGAAACAATTGAAGGCCCGCGTTTTGCGCCGTCGTTGTGCGGGAATGATCTGAGCACAGTAAATTTAGTCTTCGAATCTTGTAAGCCGCTGGTAAAACACGCTGCAAGATCGGCGTTGCTCCACAGCCTGTCACATGGCTGTCAAGCAGGAATGCTTATCGTCCGCACCTTATGTTCGAACAGGGACGCTCCGATGAAGAACCTTCTTTCCGCTTTCACCGCCCTCGTGGCTTTTGGCATGATTGCCGGCGCCGCCGAGGCCGCCGATCTCGTGCTTTATACCAGCCAGCCGAATGAGGACGCGCAGGCGACCGTCGATGGTTTCAAGGCTGCCAATCCGGGCCTCGACGTACAGTGGGTGCGCGACGGGACGCCGCAGATCATGGCCAAGCTCAATGCCGAGATCCAGGCCGGCAATCCGGCAGCCGACGTCCTCTTGATCGCCGACACGGTGACGCTGGAGCGGATGAAGCAGGCCGGCCAGCTGATGGCCTACAAGTCGCCGGAAGCCGCCAATTACGACAAGGCGCTTTATGACGCCGACGGCTTCTACTATTCGACCAAGCTGATCACCACCGGCATCATCTACAATACCCAGGCCGCGATGAAGCCGGCCAGCTGGGCGGACCTTGCCAAGCCGGAGGCCAAGGGCCTCGTGACGATGCCGAGCCCGCTCGCTTCGGGTGCAGCCCTCATCCACGCACAGACGCTCGCCGGCGTATCCGGCCTCGGCTGGGACTATTACAAGAACCTCAAGGCAAACGGCGCGATTGCCGCCGGTGGTAACGGCGCGATCCTGAAATCCGTCGCTTCGGGCGAGAAGGCCTACGGCTTCGTCGTCGATTATCTGCCGATCCGCGAAAAGGCGAAGGGCGCTCCCGTCGAGTTCGTGTTCCCGAAGGAAGGCGTATCTGCGGTGACCGAGCCGGCAGCGATCCTTGCCTCCACCAAGCATGCGGACAATGCCAAGAAGTTCATCGACTACGTGCTCTCGCAGAAGGGCCAGGAAGGTTTCCTGAAGCTCGGCTACATCCCGGCCCGCAACGGCATGGCCGTACCGGCCGGCTTCCCGGCGCGCGAGACGATCAAGGTCCTGCCGATCAATGCTCCCGAGGCGCTCAAGAACTCCGAGAAGGACGTCAAGGGTTTCGCGGATATCTTCGGCATCAAAGGCTGATATAAGCGCCATATGACGCGACCTCAAAAACAGGGAAACAGCCAGCCACGCTGGCTGTTTCCTTTTGTCGTAACCGTGATCTTCTGCCTGAGCGTGCTGCCGCTCGGCCGACTTGCCGCGACCGGAATCATGTCCGCCTTTCGGGGCGGGGCGAGCGAACTTCTGTCCGACCCGAGCCTGTGGCGGTCTGTCTATGACACGTTGTCGACCTCCTTCTTCGGCATGATCGCGGCCGTGGTCCTCGGTGGTGGGTTCGCGCTGCTGCTGACGCTGTTCGACATCCGCGGCAAGGCTCTCCTCGGTTTCCTGTTCATGCTGCCGACGATGATCCCGCCGCAGGTGACGGCGCTATCCTGGATCGGCATGACGGGTCCTTCGAGTGCGCTCCTGAAGGCGCTAGGGCTAGCGCCGCCGCTCGGCTCACCGCAGCCGCTCTATTCGGTGGGCGGCATCGCGCTGCTCTACGGCGTACAGAATGCGGCACTGGTCTACCTGTCGCTGCGGGCCGGGCTTCTGGCGTTGCCGCGCGACGGTGTAGAGGCGGCAAGGCTTTCCGGCGCGTCGTCCTGGCAGGTCCTGAAGGACGTCATCCTGCCGCTGTCTCTGCCCGGTTTTGCGGCGGGGGCGGCGATCGCTTTCGTATCCTGCGTCGGCAATTTCGGGATTCCGGCGATCCTCGGCATTCCTGCCGGGATCTACACGTTGCCGACCCTGATCTATTCTAAATTCGCGGCTTTCGGTCCCCGCACATTCGCGGATATCTCGGTCCTGTCCGGGTTGATCGCCATCCTGTCGGTCATCGGGCTGATGGTCGAGGCACGGGTGCTGCGCGGCCGCGACTACCGCGTCATCGGCCTGTCCGGGCAGGTCGCGGTCTTCCGGCTCGGCGCATGGCGCTGGTTTGCCGAACTGTTGTTGTGGCTGACGATCTTCCTGATCCTCGCCATGCCGCTCATCGCTCTTGTCGCAAGCTCGCTGGCGCCGGCTTATGGCGTGCCGCTCAGCCCCGCGACCGTCACCATCAAGGCCTATGAGGAAATCCTCGTGCGCCAGGCGGCGACCCGCATCGCGTTCACCAATTCCCTGTCGCTGTCGCTTGCCACCGCCTTCGGTCTCCTGGTGGTGACGGTCCTGACCGGCTATTTCCTGGTGCGCAGCAAGAGCCGCTTTGTGGGCGTCATCTCGGCGCTGGCGGAAATCCCCTATGCGCTGCCGGGCATCGTCCTGGCTGTCGCCTTCATCCTGCTGTTCGCCGCGCCCATTCCGGTGATCGGCATCTCGATCTACGGGACGATCTGGATCATCCTGATCGCCTATTTCTCGAGCTTCTTCGCCGTCAGCCTGAAACCGGTGGTCAGCGCCTTCCGCCAGCTCGATCCGTCGCTGGAGGAGGCGGCTCGACTTTCCGGCGCGGGTTTTGCGCGCCGGTTGGCCGATATTCTCGTACCGCTGGTGGCGCCGGCTGCCGGCGCTTCGGTAATCCTCGTGTTCCTGATCGCCTGCAACGAACTGACGGTCTCGGCACTCCTCTGGTCGGCAGGCACCCAGACGCTCGGCGTGCTGATCTACAATCTCGATGACAGCGGCAGTTTCAACATCGCTGCGGCACTTTCCGTTCTCGTGGTCATCATGGTGATCGCGATGATGGTGCTGCTGGAATTGATGGCGAAACGTCTGCCGAAAGGTGTGGTCCCGTGGCGAAGCTGATCCTCAACCGCCTTTCCAAGACGTTCGATGCGGGTGGGAGGGCCGCCGTCAACGATGTGTCCCTGACCGTACGCGAAGGTGGCTTCCTAGCGTTGCTTGGGCCGTCTGGCTGCGGCAAGACGACGGTGCTCAGGATGATCGCCGGCTTCGAACAGCCGAGCGACGGCTCGATCCTGCTCGGCGAGCGCGTTCTGTCGGACGCAGCCGAGATGGTGTCGCCGGAACATCGCAACATGGCGATGGTCTTCCAGTCCTATGCGCTCTGGCCGCATATGAGCGTCGCGGAAAATGTCGGTTATCCGCTCAAGGTTCGCAGCATTTCGGGCGAGAAGCGCGACCGCAGGGTGAGGGAGGCGCTTGCCGCTGTCCACCTCGAAACCTATGCCGACCGACGCCCCGCCGATCTTTCCGGCGGCCAGCGGCAGCGCGTGGCGCTCGCCCGCTGCCTCGTCACCGAACCGGACGTGGTGCTGCTCGACGAGCCGCTCGCCAATCTCGACCGGCACCTGCGCCAGGAGATGGAGGAGACGTTTCGCGAGTTTCATGCCCGGTCCGGCGCAACGATGATCTATGTCACCCATGACCAGGCGGAAGCGATGGCGCTTGCGAGCGACGTCGCGGTGATGTCCGAGGGCCGGCTGCTGCAGGTGGCTACGCCCGAGGAGATCTATGCGCGGCCGGAGGGCCCTTTGGTCGGCGGTCTCGTGGGGCAGGGAGCGATCCTGTCGCTGCCGTCGCCTGCCGGTGACAAGCGGCTTCTCGAATGGCCGGCCATGCAGGACATCCTGGCGGACCGCACGGAGCGGGCTCGCGTCGACATTCTCGTGCGCCCGCAGGATGTCGAGATCGCCGCCGAGGGTGCCGCGGTGACGGTGCTTTCGGTTCTGTTCGAAGGCGAGCGTTATGCCTTGCGCCTTGCCTTGACGGATGGGCAGACACTGCGCGCCTTCAGCCGCCATTCGGTAAAGTCCGGGGACAGACTCGCCGTCGTCATCCGCTCGGCCTGGCGTCTTTAAGCTGGCTTCCTTACTCAGCGCCGGAACATTGCCACCGAATAACGTGGCAACCACCGGTGTTCTGGCGGCAGGAGCGGATAGCTTGAAATTCGGCCTCCCTGCGGCTGCCGCCCCAGCCGGACCCCCAGCCGTCAGGGCCCTTGGCGACAGCGCCGCAGCCGTTCTTGAACCAGATTGCGATCCGGCAGTCGCCGGCGTCGCAATTGGACTGCGCGGTTCGCTCGGCGCTTCGGCGTGTGGCATGACCGTAGGACCAGCCTTGCGCGCCTGTGCGCGGCGAATAGGCGATGGCGCCAAAATCATCCGCAAATGCCGAACCGGCACCTGCAAGCATGGCGCAGACGGAAAGAGATGTCAGGATTGCGCGTTTCATAGACAGTTCCCTCGGCGATCGCTTCCCACTGATGATCGGGCCGCCCCGTCGGCGAAGATGGCACCGGCTTGATTTCTCCGCAATCGGCGTTGGCGCTCAGGCATAGGGCTTGCGCCTCAAAATTCCTGATTTGGTTACTTTTATTGTGGGCTGCGCCGGCTAAGGTGACACCGCAACAGGATGGATCTGATGTCTCTACGTCTCGGCACCTTCAACATTGAAAACCTGATGACGCGTTTCGATTTTTCCGGCTGGCGCAACCAGCTTCGGCAGGACCGGGTGCTGCGGCTCTACGATGTGCAGGACAAGGCGGTATACCAGCAGCTCGAACAGGCCCGCATGATCGCCGAGACGGACGACACCCGGCAGCTTTCAGCGCTGGCGATCGCCGACGCGGATGCCGACATCCTCTGCCTTCAGGAGGTCGACAGCATGCCGGCCCTGCAGGCCTTCGAATATGGCTATCTCTACCGCATGGTCGGCAACGGCTACCGCCAGAAATATCTGGTCGAAGGCAATGATTCGCGCGGCATCGACGTTGCCGTGCTGATGCGCGAGGAGACCCGCAGCGGCGAGAAAATCGAGGTGCAGGACGTGCGCAGTCACGCGATGCTGACCTATCAGGATCTCGGCCTCTTCAACGACGAACTGGCGCTCAGCAATCAGGCGCATGACAAGATCTTCAAGCGCGACTGCCTCGAACTGGAGCTGACGATCGGGTCCAAGCCGTTCTCGCTCTTCGTGGTGCACTTCAAATCCATGGGCAATGCCCGCGACGGCGGGGACGGCCGCACGGGCACGATGGCGATCCGCGTGGCGGAGGCGAAAGCGGTGCGCCAGATCGTCGAACGCCGTTTCGGTAAGGGCCGAACGGCGGACGAGAACTTCGCCATCTGCGGCGACATGAACGATTATCAGGAAAAGGTGCAGGTGATCGGCACCCGCCGCGAAGGTTATAGCTTTGAACCACGGCGCGAGGAGGTCAGTGCGCTGAATGTCTTCACCGACGACGGCTTCGTGGTGAACCCGATTGCGCGCCGTGACGTGATGGATCGCTGGACGCTCTATCATGCGCGCGGGCCGGAGGAGCAGCATCTCTGCCAGCTTGACTATATCTGGCTGTCGCCGGCGCTCGCCGAGCACAACGCCGACAGCGTGCCGGAGATTATCCGCGGCGGCCAGCCTTATCGCACCGTCTTTCCGCCGGGACAGGAGGTCGAGCGGTTTCCGCGCATCGGCTGGGACCGGCCGAAGGCATCGGACCATTGCCCCGTCGTGATGTCGCTGGAGCTTCGATGACCATCCAGACGATCAGCGGCTGGCCGCCTGAAAATACCGTCTTCGAGGTCGAGGCTTTCGATCTTTCGGTCCTGCCCGGAGCACATCCGATCTACGTCGCGCACCGGGACGATATCGAGGAGAACTGGGGGCGGGAAGCGGCGGCCAATCCGCATCTCTTCAACGGCCAGATGGTGCTGCAGAACAGGCTTTCGTTCCGGGACGGCGTGATCATCGGCGAGGCGCATGTCATCCCCTATTCGACGCTCTTGTGGTGGCGGAAACAGCCCGATCCGGCCGGCGCCTTCCATCTCTTCGGCTTCGCCGTGCCCGTCTCGTCCGATGGGGCGATCATCGCCGTCCGGATGAGCGAAAGGACCGCCAATCCGGGCCAGGTCTATTGCGCCGCCGGTTCACTCGATCTTCTGGACATCGTCGACGGCAAGCTCGATCTCGAGGCCAATATGTACCGTGAAGTTCGGGAAGAAACCGGCCTCGATCTAGCCGAGGCGAAGGCGGATCGGCAGCTTTTCGCCAGCTACAGCGGGCACCGGGTTGTCGGTTTCCGATTCTACCGTTTCGACCTCACGGCGCAGGAGATGCTGGCGCGCATCGCCGAACATATGGTGCATGACGAGGAAAAGGAGATTGCCGGTGCGGTGGCGATCCGCTCGGCCGATCGCGGCGCGCATCCCTACAGCCCGTTGATGTTCCCGATTCTCGACCTGTTTTTCGGCCATTCGATGCGCTGAACAGGGGTTGCTTTGAGCCGACCGGTCGGGCAGTTTGGCGCCATCGAAACACGAGGAGGTGTGGTTGGCCCGTCGCTACAGCATCTATGATGTCTTCACCGATAGACGACTTGCCGGCAATCCGCTGGCGGTGATTGTCGACGGAGACGACCTTGCCGACGAGACAATGCAGGCGATTGCCAGGGAGATGAATCTCTCCGAGACGGTGTTCGTTCAGTCTTCCGCGAATGCCGCTTATGCAGCCCGTCTGCGCATCTTCACGCCGGGCCGCGAACTGCCTTTCGCCGGGCATCCGACCGTCGGAACGGCGGTGGCACTCGCCGAACTCAACCACGGGTCTGGTGGGCAGCTCGACATGGACCTTGTCTGCGTGCTGGAGGAAAATGTCGGCCCGGTGCGCTGCGCCGTGCGGTTTCGTGCTGGCGAGGCAGGGTTTGCCGAATTCGACCTGCCGCGAAAGCCGGTGCGGATCGAGCTGCCGCTCGACCGGCAGGGGCTCGCCGATGCGCTGAGCGTCAAATCGACGGATATCGGTTTCGAGAACCATGTCGCCTCCATCTGGAGCGCCGGCGTACCTTTCCTGATGATCCCGCTGCACAATCTGGCGACGGTCCAGAATCTCGAATTCGACACGGCCTTGTGGGAAAAGGCGGCGCCGTTCGTCGAGGGCGCGCTGGCATCGGCATACGTCTATTGCCGCAGCGGCGTGAACCATCAGGCAAAGTTCCATGCCCGGATGTTCTCGCCCGACATGGGGATTTCCGAGGATCCAGCCACGGGTGCCGCGGTCGCTGCACTCTCCGGCGCGATTCGGCATTTCGATGCGCTGCCGGACGGCCATCACCCGGTGCTGGTGGAGCAGGGGGTGGAGATGGGGCGTCCGTCCCTGATCCATCTGCATATCGACGTGAAGGAGGGAGAGATCGCCAGGGCCCGCATCGGCGGCCAGGCAATCAAGGTTGCGGAAGGCACGCTCCATCTTTGAATTTCGCCGCTTGTCGACGATTGCGATATTGTGACGCAGTAAGACTTTGAAACTTTTCGTTTTTGCGTCGCTATCGAGTTGCGGAGAGGTTTCCGTCAGGCGCAAAATCCGACCTCATGGATTTTTTGCCCGGTCGGGCGAATAATTTTCACCGAGCCGCTGGACAAGCCGAACGATCCCCTTTATACGCCCTCACACCGCTGGCGAGCACGCCTCGCACAGATGGTTCTTGGGTGATTAGCTCAGTTGGTAGAGCAGCTGACTCTTAATCAGCGGGTCGTAGGTTCGAGCCCTACATCACCCACCATTTTTTCAACGATATCAATTCGTTGTGCGTCAACATTAAAGATCACATTTAAGTCTAAAGATCACGCTGCGATCACAGAGGCTCCTCTGAAAGATCACATGCAGAAGCGTGTATACGCGCAGATTTGGCCTCCCGATTTTCTATAGATAACACCTTTGAGGCACCCCATCGGTGAAGCTAAAGGTCTTCGGTGCAAAGCCGAGAGCGGCCGACGACCTTGGTGACGTTGGCGAGAAATTCTCGCAGTAGGTGACATCGTCAGCGGCTGGAGAACAGCAATCGAAGTTTCCCGATGAAGTTGGTGCCTTGTCGCCGGGAGGCTCCAGCGGCAAGGCTTTGGATCTAACGGTCATCTACGGCAACGTGTATCGACTGCAAACCGCCGGCAGTGCGATTCCTGGGTCTGGAGCAAACCCCGGCAGGATCGTCCTACGAATATACGGTCGTAGTGCTGTCGATGTACCCCATTTCAACGAATCTGGATTTAATGACGTCGGAGATCTTCTGGAAGCGGATAAGTTGATGCCACGACAAAGCTGACACGATCAACGCAAGTGCCGGAAGGACCAGGACAATCAACCACCAGCCGGCCATGAAAATGTAGACGCATAAGAGTGCAAGCAACACAGTTGCAATCTTCGAGAACAGCAGCAGTCCTGCGGAAACTCCGCGCTCAATCCCGTAGGTGTTTTCACTGGCATAGCCAAGAACAAGGTTCTTGAAGTGGTGACCTGTAGACTTGCCGCCGAGGATGACCGGCTTGTCAAGCATCTGCCCCTTTTCATGCACGAAAGCAATTGTAGCGATCGGGGGCTTGGCGAGGTTCAGAGCGACTGCACTCGTCAAGAGCTTCGGAGTGACCATCAACGAGACTGCGACATCGTCCAGCCGGACTTTGGAGCCATCGGCACGCTGCAATTCGATGTGTGTGTAGAACCGGCTATTTCCATATGAGCGGTTTTCACCGACTTCAATAATCTCACCGGTCTCGAAGATAACGTTCTTCATCCGAGAATTCCTTCAGATTTGATAGCTGTATAATGTTGAAATTTACTGCAATCCGTCACTCGGACAGATCGAAAACGAGCCTGGCATTCGGACCTTTGTCGCTATATCCGACGACGTTGCAGCCTTCCCTGACAGGCGCCCTGCCCAAAAGCGTCAGATTTCCGCCTTGGTAATGGCCGCTGACGAGGTACGGCGCCGGAGCGCAGCCTTTCTTATAGGTGTAGGCGATCCCCGAGAACCACTCGTTCGGAACCTCCCAGCCACGGACAAGCACGGTGTCTTCCGTGACCGTTCCGGCCAGAGACTGTTTGGGCTCTGCATAGACGATGATGTGCTGGCGCTGGTGATTGAACATCACCGACTTGTTGTGGCCGATGTGTTCTCCATACTTTTCGTCGTTGGGGCCCAGCTTAAACGTCTGGTCGACCGGAACGGTTTTGTAAGGCCATCCCATCGGACATAGCGTAAGCCACAGGCCACCGAACTCACGGCCTCGATCGGCATCCGACATACCGAGACGCTTGCCTGTCGCAGCGTCTTTGACGCCGACATACCCCTGAAAGTTCTGGTTCTTGGTCTCGGGGCCGTCGAAGAGGTAATGCTTGCCATCAGTCCAGAGATCGCCCGTCTCGCAATTGGCGGTGGCTTCGTAGACATGATCAGCGGACGATTCAAGCGCGTCGGATACGCAGTTCTTCTTTCCAGGATACCAGTTCCCACACCACGATTTCGCCGACTCCGGTGTGACCTTCGCCTTCATCGTGGACTTTGTCCCGCCGTAATCGGTGGCCTCGGTGATGATCGCAGTGGTCGTCTGCTTGAACAAAGGGTACTCGTCGCCGATCGGCGCGGGCGGCATTGAAGGGATGGTCGCGGATAAGAAAATGGCGGCGGACAAAAGTGGCATAGCAATGTTTTCCGGATTGAAGATGGTCGTCAATGGGGGCGACCATAGACCGGAAAAGCTGCGGAAGAATTTCGCGTATACGTAGAAAACTTTGCCGACGATTATCAGCGCATCAACCTTTCCGAACTCGTTGTTACGTTTCCGCCAAAACGCAACAACGGCCGCACTTGTTGCCGCTCTCCGACGGCAGGGCTACTTTCATCCCCAATCCCGTTTCTTTTGCTCCCTCGACGGGAACTCCGGCGCCTGATCGGCATTTGGTCTGCAAGACGAAATGGGAGCGCGGTCATGAAGCCAATCCTCTTGCTTTTGGGCAGCCTTGTCCTGCTCGTTCTGGTGTTCCTGAGCGGCGTAATCATTACCGCGAACGTGATCGCCGTGCCCGAACCCCATAAGTTCGCCAATATGGATACGCCGGACCTGTGGACCTCCAAACCGAAGGCCGTCGACACCGCCGGCCAGGATTATCAGCGCCCGCCCGCTGCGACGCCTCCGGCTTCGGTTGCAGCCGATACGCGGGAAACGCCCCAGCAGACCGCAACGGGGGTAGCCGTCGACAATACAGTGACTGGGTCCATCAATCCGCAGCAGCCGGCCACTCCGCAGCAGCCGGCTACAGTGCCGCAGTCGCAGGACGAGAGGAAAGCCATGCTCGATCCCGCCCAGGCCGACTGGTGCTCCGCGCGATACAAATCCTATCGAGCCGAAGACAACAGTTACCAGCCTTTCAGCGGCGGCTCCCGCCGGCAGTGCCGGGCACCGGGCGCTGCCGCGACCGGGACCGTTGCCGCGGCACCGATGCCTGATCAGCCGCAAGCTCCGCAGATGCAGGATGAATTGCAGCCGCTTCCAGAAAGACCGGCTACCCGCGCCAATCAACGGGCGAATGACGGAGCGGTAGGCTACGCACAGTCGCGGGCGATCGAGGCCGACGCTCCTGCCGGATCCCATGAGGAATGGTGTTTTGCCCGTTACCGGTCCTACCAGGCCGAGGACAACAGCTATCAGCCCTTCGCCGGCGGCCCGCGCCGCCAATGCCAATCGCCTTTCGGCTGATCACCAGCTCAGGCGGCGCGTTGGACGAGGTTCTTCGCCATCATCATATGCACGCCCTTGCAGCCGTTGACGGTCTGGGTGATGCGCAGGTCGCCGGCAAGGCTGCAGAGCGTATAGGCATCTTCCCGCGACAGGCCGCCTTTTTCGCCGAGCAGCACGATCATGTCACGCAGCGCCATGACGGCGCATTGGTCGAGATCCGGATCCATGCCCATGGTAATGTAATGCGTCGGCGTTTCAGCCCGTGGATAGACGAAATCAAGATCGTCGCGCACGGTAAGCCGGAAGGTGCCGCGCAGCGCCGTCTCGATGGCGGTAATGCAGACCTCGCCGTCGCCCTGCGCACCATGGCCGTCTCCGCAGGAAAACAGCGCGCCCTCGTTGAAGATCGGCAGATAAAGCGTGGTGCCGGCGACCAGTTCCTTGTTGTCGATATTGCCGGCGTGCGAACGCGGCATGATCGAGGTGATGCGGCCCCAGTTCGGCGGCGGAGCGACGCCCATGACCCCGAAGAAGGGCGCCAGCGGCAGGTCGAGACCCCAGGGCAGGCGGCCGACATTCCCCTGCTTGTCGAGCGGGATGGTGATCATCCGCGGCCTTTCGAAATCATAGGGGAGCGTGCCGGCAAGCGGGCGGATGACGTTATAGCCCCAGTCCTGGCGCAGCTCGACATCGAGGATCTTCACCTCCAGCACCTGGCCGGGCCTGGCGCCGCGCACGGCGACCGGGCCGGTCAGGATATGGCCCTGCATGATCGGCCGGCAGTTTTCGTGAATTTCGAGATGTTCGGGAAGGATGGTGAACCCTTCCTTCGGCAGAACTTCCGCAGGGCCGGAGACCGTGTCGATCACCACCGTGTCGCCGCTGTCGATCGTCAGCACCGGCTCGCGGGCGGCGTCGAAATAACCCCAGGCGCAGGTTTTGGAAGAGGCGGAGACGTGATGTTGCATGGCCGGGCTCGCTTATCTGATCCGGGGAGAGACTAGCCGATTTTACTTTGCACGCCAGTCCGCAAATCCAGCCCAGTTCGCGACGATTGATTTGCTAGTTGGGCCGTTGCCGCAAGTCTTAGGCCGTTCCGGCGGCCTCCGGTCTCGTGGTTGCCATGCGGCGTTCGGTCTGGCGCAGGCAGAGCGCCAGGACCAGGCCGAGCCCTGTTGCGGCGGCGATGTAGAACGGTGCGCCCTGCCAGCCGGATGCTGCAACGATCGACGCGAGCAGCATTGGTCCGAAGACCTGGCCGATATTGGAGCCCTGCATGACGAAGCCGCTGAACGTTCCGACGAGGTCTCGGCGCGGTGCGTAGACGGGCAACGAGCCCATGATGGTCGCCGGCAGGACGCCGCCCGACACCGCGTAAAGCACCGAGGCACCGTAGCGCATCCAGAGCGGAAAGCTATGGCCGAAGACGACGAAGGCGGTCAGCGTCAGCATCACGCAGGGACCGGCAATCAGCACCCAGCGCGGGGCACCCCAACGCGCGAAGACGCCGCCGAATATGTTGCCGACGCCGTTCGCGAGCACTGCCAGCGCGGTCATGATCGACGCAGCCGCGAGGCCGGTTCCCATTTCCTCGATCAGCAGCGTCGGCAGGAAACCGAAGACGGACATGAAGCTGGCGCTGTAGGCGGCGAAAATACCGGAGAGTATCCAGGACATCGGCCGGGACGCGGTGAGCTTGACGGCCGTCAGAAGCGACGTTGTCGGATGTCCGGCGGTTTGCGGTTTTGGAAGGCGCATCGCCAGCAGGGCCACCATCGGAATGACGCTGAGCATGGCGGCGAAAATCCAGGAACCCTGCCAGCCGAAGCTCGGCAGCAGGAAAGGCGAGATCATCATCATCACCGCGACGCCGACTGGCATCCAGATACCCCAGAGCGCGAAGGCGAGGCCGGTATCGCGCGGCTCGACCGAGGCCGCAATCAGGCCCGGGGCCGCGACCGAGACCATGATGAGGCCGACGCTTTCGAGCACGCGGCTGGCGAAGATCACCATTTGCGAATGGGTAAGGGCTCCGATCAGGCTGCCGGCGATCAGCAACGCAAGGCCGAGGATCATCGCGCGCCGATGAGTCAGGTAATCGGTGAAACGGCCGATCAGGACGCCGCAGGCGGCGCCGAGGGCGCTTGCTAGCCCCATCAGCCAGCCGGCAGCCACGAGATCGATGCCGAGTTCGGAGCGCAGCATGGGGATGGCTGGCGGTACCTTGCCGACGTGCAGGGCCGCGGCGATGCCGCCCAGAACGGCGATTGTGACATGTCCCCAACGCGTCATGCTGACTCTATTCCAATCATCGAACAAACATCCGACCGCTTTATCACCCCCGTACGAACCGAGGCATAAATTCCGTCGCGGACGGCATGATTTCTTGGCCTAGGCAGCAGACGATGACGGAAAGGGTGGCATTCATTGCCTTCTCAGGGGACGCCTCGCCGGGACAGTGATACTCAGTTCTCAAGACGTCGCCTGACATTCGGGCTTTCGTCGCCTCGTTGGTAAAACGGGCCTAGCTTGCCTTGCGCATCTGCTCGCGGCTTTCCTCGACCTTGAGGTTCTGAACCAGCTTGGCGAGCCAATCGACGAAGACCCGCACCTTGTTGGAGAGGTGGCGGGTCTGCGGATAGACGATGTAGAGGGGTAGCGACGCGCAGTGCCAGTCGGAGAGAACTTCGACCAATTCGCCCTTCTCCACCGTCTCCTTCACCATGAAGCGCGGCGACTGGATGATGCCCATGCCGGAAATCGCTGCGTTCACATAGGTCCGGGCATCGTTGACGGAAACGACGTATCGGGGCGTGATTTCCAGGTTTTCGTCGTCGCGACGGAATTCCATGGATCTCACCCGGCTGGACTGGGCGTTCAGGTAACCGACGGCCAGATGGTCTTCCTGCAGGTCCTGCGGGCGTTCAGGGGCGCCGAAGTTGCGGATGTAGAGAGGTGCTGCATAGGCCGACATGCTGATCTCGCCGACCTTGCGGGCAATCAGCGACTGGTCGGTCGGGGTGCCGGCGCGCAGGGCGCAGTCGACGTTTTCGGCGATATAGTCGACCAGCCGGTCGCCGACGCCGATATCGAGCCTGATCTGCGGAAAACGCTTATGGAAATCGCATAAATTCGGAATGACCAGCAAATCGGCGAAGGCGCCGGCCATCTCCACGCGCAACCGGCCGGATGGCTGGCTCTGCGAATTCGACATGCTGCCGTCGAGTTCGTCGAGTTCGGAAATTATCTGCATCGCGCGCTCATAATAGAGCGCGCCGTCGGTCGTCACCATGACCTTGCGGGTGGTGCGGTTGAGCAGCGTCGTGCGCAGATGGCCTTCGAGGCTCTGGACGAGATTAGTCACCGTCGTTTTGGGCATATTGAGAGTGGCCGCAGCCCGGGTGAAATTACCGGTTTCCACGACGCGAACGAATACGCGCATTGCCGAAAGCTGATCCATTGTCTTGATTCCTGCTGCGCCGCAACATTGTTCCGAAATATGGAATAGTGTTGTCGAATGCCGTTAACTTGTATGTTTTCACCCGAATAATAATATCAGGTTCAAGATTGACGGCAAGCACCCCGCATTTACTAGGGGTTTGCCCGAGGGTTTTTCAATGATTGCGCAGTGGGAAAATATCGCATTTGATAAGTCGGCCAAGCCGGCTGTCCCCATGCGCGTCTATGAAGGCGCTGCCAAGGGCAAGGTTCCGCCGCTGGTGCTTTACCTGCGGGGCGGTGCGTTTCTTAATGAGCTGCGGGCCGAAAACGAACGTCCGGTCGCCAAGGCGCTGGCGGAAGCAGGGGCCGTGGTACTGGAAGCCGATTATAGCAGCGTTTCGCACAACATGTTTCCGCAGGCTATGGAATGCGCGTTTGCAGCGCTCCAGTGCCTTGCCGGCCGACGCAAACAGTTCGGCAGTGCCAAGTCCCAGCTTTTTGTCGCGGGCGACGAGGCGGGCGGCAATGTTGCGGCCGGCGTTGCGCTGAAGGCGCGCGACCTGATGCCCGGCGAGCTGAACGGCCAGATCCTGCTGTCGCCGATGATCGACCCGATGATGGCCACCCGATCGTTTCGCAAGGCGGATGATATCGGCATGGGCGAACGTTGGGCGGAAGGCTGGAGCCATTATCTCGGCTCCCATTGCGGGTTCCAGCATCCTTATGCGGCACCCTGCCTCTGTTCGCGGCTTTCGGGTGTCGCGCCGGCTCTCATCGTGACATCGGAAGACGATCCGCTGCGCGATGAAACGGTAGGTTATGCAACGCGCCTGAGCGAAGCCGGTGTTTCGGTCAGGCGGAAGATCTTCCCTGCCAGCTGCGGCTGGACGGGCATTTACAGAGAGGGCGACGGCGAGTGGATGACAGCACTTTGTGCCGAATTCACGAGCTTCGTCCGAGAGTTAACTTAATAGCATGATTTATTTTGAAGGCAAATAACGGCCAATTCCCAAGGCCGTAAGGAGACTACCAATGACCTCGAAGATCAAAAGCTGGGCCCTGTGGGGCACTGGATTGGGCACCGCTGCGTTGATTGCGGGTGCCTCGGTCTATCTCGATCTGCCGCAGGGCGCCCATGCCGCGCCTGCGACGGCTGCTGCGGCTCCGGCCGTTCCCGTGACGGTTGCCACTGTCGAACCACGCAATGTTTCCACCTGGCAGGAATTTTCCGGAAGGTTGGAAGCCGTCGACCGCGTCCAGATCCGGCCGCGCGTCACCGGCACCATCCAGGCGGTGCATTTCCGCGAAGGCGGACTGGTGAAACAGGGCGACCTGCTCGTCAGCATCGATCCGGAGCCCTACCGGGCGGCGGTCGCACAGGCTGAAGGCCAGGTGGCATCGGCACAGGCGAAGGTCGAGCTTGCCAATACCGAACTCGATCGCGGCAAGAACCTCGCTTCCAAGAACACCATCTCTCAGAGCGATCTCGCCCAGCGCCAGAGCGCCCAGAGTGAGGCGCTGGCCAACCTCCAGTCCGCCAAGGCGGCCCTGAAGACGGCGCAGCTCAATCTCGACTATACCGAGATCCGGGCACCGATCGCCGGCCGGGCCGGCAAGTTGGAAATCACGGTCGGCAACCTGGTAGCGGCAGGTTCCGCCTCCGCCCCGTTGACGACACTCGTTTCGGCCGATCCGATCTATGCGAGCTTCGATGCCGGTGAGGAACTGGTGTCCCGCACGCTCGCCGATCTCCCGCTCGTCGACGGCGTACCGGCGATCGAACAGGTACCGGTCGAGGTCAGCACGCTTGCCGGTAACGGCACGCCGATCCGCGGCAAGCTGCAGCTCATCGACAACGAAGTGAATGCCTCGAGCGGCACGATCCGCGTGCGCGCCGTCTTCGACAATCCGGGCGGCAAGCTGATCCCGGGCCAGTTCGTGCGGGTTCGCATGGGCCAGCCCAAGGCCCAGGATCACCTGATGGTCAGTGAAAAGGCTGTCGGCACCGATCAGGACAAGAAGTTCGTCTTCGTGGTCGATGCGGCCAATACCGTTGCGTACCGGCAGGTGGAGCTGGGCACGGCGGTCGACGGCATGCGGATCGTCGAGAAGGGCCTCAATCCGGGCGACCGGATCGTCGTCAACGGCCTGCAGCGCATCCGTCCGGGTGCTGTGGTCCAGCCGCAGGACGAGGCGAAGGTCGCCAACAAGTAACGCTCTGAGCGGCGGCTAGTCCGCCGCTTCCCCACACTCATCCAGTTCCGGTTCGTGGAGCTTGCAGCCTTGTCGGTCGCGAGCCGGGGCCGTTTCGCCTCTTGTTCAACCCCGGAGAGAGGGCTTTGACATGAATATTTCCAGGTTTTTCGTCGACAGGCCGGTCTTTGCGGCCGTGCTGTCGATCCTCATCGTGGTCGCGGGCCTGATCGGCATGCGGTCGTTGCCGATTTCCGAATATCCCAATGTGGTCCCGCCTTCGATCGTCGTGCGTGCCGTCTATCCTGGCGCCAACCCGACGGTCATCGCCGAAACGGTCGCGACGCCGCTCGAAGAGCAGATCAACGGCGTCGAGGACATGCTCTACATGTCCAGCCAGGCGACATCCGACGGCGTGATGACGCTGACCGTCACCTTCAAGCTCGGCACCGATCCGGACAAGGCGCAGCAGCTCGTTCAGAACCGCGTGAGCCAGGCCGAACCGCGCCTGCCGGCAGAAGTGCGTTCGATCGGTCTGACGACCGTCAAGAGCTCGCCGGACTTCATCATGGTGGTCAATCTCGTCTCCGACCGATACGACATCACCTACCTGCGCAACTATGCAACGCTCAACGTCAAGGACCGGCTGAACCGCATCCAGGGCGTCGGCCAGGTGCAGGTGTTCGGCGCCGGCGACTATTCGATGCGCGTGTGGATCGATCCGCAGAAGGCTGCCGAGCATTCATTGGCTGCAAGCGACATCTCGAATGCCATCCGCAGCCAGAACGTCCAGGCGGCGGCGGGTATTATCGGTGCCTCGCCGACCCAGCCGGGTGTCGACCTGCAGCTCAACGTCAATGCCCAGGGGCGCCTGCGCACCCCGGAAGAGTTCGGCAATATCATCGTGAAGAGCGGTCAGAACGGTGAAATTACCCGGTTGCGGGATGTCGCGCGTATCGAGCTCGGCGCAGCAGACTATACCCTGCGTTCGCTGCTTGATGGTCAGCCGGCAGTCGCCGTTGCCGTTCTTCAAGCACCCGGTTCCAACGCGATCGAGATCGCCGACAACGTCAAGGCGACCATGGACCAGCTGCAGTTGGCGATGCCGCAGGGCGTGAAATACGAGATCGTCTACGATACGACCAAATTCGTGCGCGCATCGATCGAGAAGGTCATCGACACATTGCTCGAAGCCATCGCGCTCGTCGTGCTCGTGGTCATCATCTTCCTGCAGACCTGGCGTGCCTCGATCATTCCGCTGATCGCCGTTCCCGTCTCGATCATCGGCACGTTTGCAGTCATGTATGCCTTCGGCTTCTCAATCAACGCGCTGACACTGTTCGGCCTCGTGCTGGCGATCGGTATCGTCGTCGACGATGCGATCGTCGTGGTGGAAAACGTCGAGCGCAATATCGAGGGCGGCTTAAGTCCGCGTGAGGCGACCTACAAGGCGATGAAGGAAGTCTCCGGTCCGATTATCGCGATCGCGCTGGTTCTGGTCGCGGTCTTCGTGCCGCTCGCCTTCATCAGCGGGCTTTCCGGGCAGTTCTACCGACAGTTCGCGCTGACGATCGCAATTTCGACGGTCATCTCGGCGATTAACTCGCTGACGCTGTCGCCGGCACTTGCTGCCTTGCTGCTCAAGGACCATCACGCCAAGAAGGATTGGCTGACCCGGTTCATGGATGCGATCTTCGGCTGGTTCTTCCGTGGTTTCAACCGCGTCTTCGGTGCGGCTTCCAACGGCTACGGCCGCACGGTCGGCGGATTGCTCTCGCGCAAGAGCCTGGTGATGATCATCTATCTGGCTCTCGTCGGTGCGACCTACAGCATGTTCAATGCGGTGCCGGGCGGCTTCGTGCCGGCACAGGACAAGCAGTATCTGATCGGCTTTGCCCAGCTTCCGGACGGTGCCACGTTGGACCGCACCGAAGACGTGATCAAGCGGATGAGCGAGATCACCCTGGCACAGCCTGGCGTCGAACATGCCATCGCTTTCCCGGGCCTGTCGATCAACGGTTTCACGATCGGCTCGAATGCCGGCATCGTCTTCGCAGTTCTCGACGACTTCGAAAACCGCAAGACGCCGGAGCTCTCGGGCGGCGCGATTGCCATGCAGCTGAACCAGAAGTTCGGCGCCATCCAGGACGCCTATATCGCAATGTTCCCGCCGCCGCCGGTCAACGGCCTCGGAACGACGGGCGGGTTCAAGCTGCAGATCGAGGACCGTGCAGGTCTTGGGAACCAGGCGCTCGACGAGGCCACCAAGGCGGTGATCGCCAAGGCCTACCAGACGCCTGAACTTGCCGGCATCTTCTCGAGTTTCCAGATCAACGTGCCGCAGCTCTATGCCGATCTCGATCGCGCCAAGGCCGAACAGCTCGGCGTCTCGGTGACGGACGTCTTCGAAACGCTGCAAATCTATCTCGGCTCGCTTTATGTGAACGACTTTAACGCCTTCGGCCGCACCTACAGCGTCCGGGTGCAGGCGGACGCCAAGTTCCGCGCCAAGGCGGAAGACATCGGCCAATTGAAGGTCCGTTCGCAGTCCGGCCAGATGATCCCGCTCTCGGCTCTGCTGAAGGTGGATGCTCAGACCGGTCCGGAGCGGGCGACCCGCTACAACGGTTTCCTGTCCTCCGATATCAACGGCGCTCCGGCTCCGGGATTCTCGTCTGGCCAGGCAGAGGCTGCGATTACGAAAA
This sequence comes from Neorhizobium sp. 05N33, assembly GCF_056397445.1. Classification (NCBI taxonomy): domain Bacteria; kingdom Pseudomonadati; phylum Pseudomonadota; class Alphaproteobacteria; order Hyphomicrobiales; family Rhizobiaceae; genus Neorhizobium; species Neorhizobium sp. 05N33. The sequence goes on from NZ_JBFTNK010000004.1 coordinate 419,022, forward strand.
TCCTCGACGAGACGCTGCCTTCCGGCATCGAGTTCGAGTGGACGGACCTGACCTATCAGCAGATCCTTGCCGGCAATTCGAGCATCGTCGTCTTCCCGCTGGCGCTGCTGCTCGTCTACCTCGTGCTCGCCGCCCAGTATGAGAGCCTGACGCTGCCGATCGCGATCATCATGATCGTGCCGATGGGTGTGCTTGCCGCCTTGACGGGCGTGTGGCTCACCGGTGGAGACAACAACATCTTCACCCAGATCGGGTTGGTGGTGCTGGTGGGTCTCTCGGCGAAAAACGCGATCCTGATCGTGGAGTTCGCCCGAGAACTGGAGTTCCAGGGGAGGACACCGTTCCAGGCGGCGGTCGAGGCGAGCCGACTGCGGCTGCGTCCGATCCTGATGACGTCCATGGCCTTCATCATGGGTGTCGTGCCGCTGGTCGTATCGACCGGCGCGGGTGCGGAAATGCGCTCCGCCATGGGTATCGCCGTGTTCTCCGGCATGATCGGGGTGACGTTCTTCGGCATCTTCATGACGCCGGTCTTCTACCTGCTGGCACGTTTGCTAACCGGCAGCCGTCCTCTGCGGCAGCACGGTACGGAGGAGGCGGCTCCCGCTCTCTCTCCAGCGGAGTAAGGTCTACCTCCGGCGCCGCGCGGGTTCTTTCCACCGGGAACCCGCGCGGTATTCTTATGTCTAAAATGGTCGAACGCATCCTTTGGGATGCGCTCGACCATTTTAGGTTTTTGTCTTTAGATCTTTGTTTTGCAGATGTACGACACGCGTTAGAGAGCACCGCCGTCGATGATCAGGGTCTGGGCCGTCATGGCCGCGGATGCATTCGAGGCGAGGAACAGGCAGGGGCCGACAAGGTCTTCAGCCACCAGCACCCGCTTCAGGGACTGGCGGGCGACCATCGCCGTGATGCTGTCGTCGTTCAGCCAGAGCTTTTTCTGCCGTTCGGTGACGATCATTCCGGGAAGGATGGCGTTGACGCGGATGTTGTCGGTTCCAAGCTTTCCGGCGAGGCTCTTGGTCAGGCCGATGATCCCGGCCTTGGCGGTCGCATAGGCGGGCAGTCCGCCCATGTTGAGTAGATAGGCGATCGAGGAGAAATTGACGATCGCGCCGCCGCCGGCCTTGCGCAGGTGTGGGACAGCAGCCTGGGTGACGAAGAACATCTGCTTGATGTTGATGGCCTGGGCGTTGTCCCAGTATTCCTCGGTCACCGTCTCGAACTCGTGGCGGTCGTCCCAGCCGGCATTGTTGACCAGCACCGAGAGCGATCCGAGTTGCTGCGCGGCCCTGTCGACGGCGGCTTTCGTTTCCGCGACGTTGCGCAGATCGGCTTTCAGGTAGAGGACCAGATGGGGGGCGGTCTTGGAAAGACGTTCCACCAATTCGTGGCTCGGCTCGTCGGCAATATCGATGAACGCGACCTTGGCACCTTGTGCCGCAAAACCTTCCACCAAGGCGGCGCCGATGCCAGAACCGCCGCCTGTGATCAGCACGCCACGATCGGCGAGATCCGCATGCCGTATAGAAATATTGGCCAAAACACCCTCCTTGTCCGGCTTGGTCGCCAAGTTCTATCGCTTCGATGCGGGAAGACAAGGATGTGCGACAAACTCTCGCCATCTAGGCGCGCAATGGTCCCGACATGACCATTGCGACAGGAATAGCCGTCGGCGTCGGGCTGGGCACGGTGCTCGGGACAGTCGTTTTCGACAATATCGGTATCGGTGTTGCCGTGGGCATCGCGATCGGCGTTGCCCTGTCTCAATTCCTGCGTTCGCGATCGAAATAGCCCGAAGGCGGTCGCATGCCTTTGCCGGGAATTGCCTTCCTGCGTCATTGCATTTACTCGGAAGAGGGCAGTTTCCGGCCATCTCCCCGAGTCGGAATCCGACGCTAAAGGAACTTTCAGTGCCCCTTCCCGCCGCCGACATCTCCCTTCCCGAAAAAACCTACGCTGCTTTCCTGTTCGACATGGACGGCACGATCCTGAACTCGATCGCATCCGCCGAACGCGTCTGGGGACGCTGGGCGGCAAAGATGGGTTTCGATGTGGAAGCATTCCTGCCGACCATGCATGGCAAGCGCGGGATCGACACGATCAGCGCACTGAACCTGCCGGGCATCGATCCGGCCGCGGAAGCCGAAGGCATCCTGCGCGGCGAGATCGAGGATGTTGAGGGCGTGGTGCCAATCCCGGGCGCGGTGGAATTCCTCTCCGCGCTGCCGCCTGAACGCTGGGCGATCGTCACGTCGTCGCCGATCGAACTCGCCAAGGTCCGGCTTGCCGCCGCCGGAATTCCGCAGCCGCGCTACATGGTGACCGCCGAAGACGTGACCGTCGGCAAGCCCAATCCGCAGGGCTATATCCTTGGCTCGGAACGGCTCGGCGTCAGCCCCTCGGAGGTGCTGGTGTTCGAGGATGTGCCGGCCGGCATCCAGGCGGGCGAGGCGGCCGGCGCCGACGTGATGGTGATCACCGCCACCCATTCCCATCCGATCGAAACCGGGCATTCGAAAATACCCGGCTATCTCGATGTGGTGCCGCATATCGGCGAAGACGGACGGCTGTCGATCCGCCGCAAGGCGTGAATCAGGCGGGCTGGTTCGATGCCTTCATGATGCTGACGGTTGCGAACCAAAGCACGACGCCGAGGCCGAGCAGGCAAGAGGCGATCAGATATTGAACAGGATCGCGGCCGGTCCAGGGGCCGGCGAGGAAGGCACAGGAGATCGCACCGAGTACCGGCAGGATGGTGGGTGTGCGGAAATGCCTGTGCTCGACCGTGTCCTTGCGCAGCACCAGCACCGCGACGTTGACGATCGCAAAGACGCAGAGAAGCAGCAGCGCCGTGGTGCCGCCGAGCGCCGGAACACCGCCGGCAAACAGGATCAGCGCGACCGCCAGCAGTGACGTGAAGCCGATCGCGACATAGGGTGTGCGACGGCCCGAATGGACCTTGCCGAGCACCTGCGGCAGAACCCCTTCGCGGCTCATGCCGTAGATCAGGCGGCTCGCCATCATCATGTTGATCAGTGCGGAATTGGCCACCGCGAACATGGTGATGATCGCGAAGATGCCGATCGGGAAGCCCGGCGCGCCGGCCTGCACCACCTTCAGCAGCGGGGTCTCGCCCTGGCCGAGTTCATTGGCCGGTACCAGCGTGATCGCAGAGATGGCCACCAGAACGTAGATGAGGCCGGTGAGGGCAAGGCCGGTTAGCAGCACCTTCGGGAACATCCGGCTCGGCTCCTTGCATTCCTCGGCCATGTTAACTGAGTCCTCGAAGCCGACCATGGCGAAAAAGGCGAGGGTGGTGGCCGCGACGACTGGCCAGAAGACGCCGGCGTTCTCCGGGGTCGCGAATGTCCAGGCGCGGGAAACGTCGCCCTGGCCGCCGGCGATCGCCCAGAAGCCGATGCCGATGATGATCAGCAGGCCGGTCAGCTCGACGACGGTCAACAGAACGTTCAGCCTGACGCTTTCCCCGACGCCTCGGAAATTGATGGCAGCGACCAACGCGATGAAACCGACCGCGATCAGCGGTACGCCCCAGGCGCCGAGATCGAGGCTGAGAGAGGTCGCGAAGTTGGAGGCAAAGGCCCGCGATGCTGTCGCCGCCGAGGTGATGCCCGACGACATCACCGCAAAGGCCACCAGGAAGGTGACGAAATGGATGCCGAAGGCCTTGTGGGTATAGAGTGCTGCGCCGGCCGCGCGCGGATATTTGGTGACCAGTTCGAGATAGCTGAAGGCGGTGAGGAGGGCGACGACGAAGGCGATCAGAAAGGGCAGCCAGACCACCCCCCCGACCTGCTTGGCCACCTGGCCGGTCAGGGCATAGATGCCCGTGCCGAGAATATCCCCGACGATGAACAGCAGCAGCAGTCCAGGACCCATGACCCGGTGCAGTTCCGTCTTCTCTTCGCCCAGTTCCGCTACGGGCTTTTCCATAAGCTCCTCCTGATGTTATCGATTCCCTCCGAGAGACTGTTCAATGAGAACAAGCGCCGGTTGTTCCCAAAAAACGCGGAGGTTTCAGCCCGTTCCGGCCTGGAAAAAGGGTATGGCGAAAATATCGTAAAAACTTGCACTCGGTGCAAAAATCCTCTAAATACGACGGTGTAGCCGCCGCACTGCACAATTCTGCGGCCGATATGCGTATTTTTCTTGAGCGGAGGTTCCCATGCCTTGGAATTGCCATGCAGGCTGTGAAGGTCGGCGGAATACTCGATCGCATTTTCAAACCGGTGAGTCTCTGACCATGACAGCAGATGCGGCATTTTCGGATTTTTGGCATTTTTTCCGTTCCTGGATCAGCAATCCATTGCGGGTTGCGGCGTTGGCGCCTTCCGGGGATTCGCTCGCGCGACTGATGACCCAGGAGATCGCGCCGCTGGACGGCCCGGTTATCGAACTCGGTCCGGGGACCGGGGTATTCACCCGTGCGCTTTTGGCGCGCGGCGTTGCCCAATCCGACCTCACCCTGATCGAATACGGTCCGGAATTCGTTCCCGGCCTGCAGCGGCGTTTTCCAGACGCGCGGATCCTGCAGATGGATGCGGCAAAGCTCGCCCATGAGGATATTTTCGAGGGCGAACCGGTCGGCGCGGTCGTCAGCGGCCTGCCGCTGCTCTCCATGTCGCCGCGCAAGATTACCGCGATCCTCGGCGGAGCCTTTACCTATATCCGTCCGGGCGGTTCCTTCTACCAGTTCACCTATGGCCCGCGTTGCCCCGTGCCGCGGCCGATCCTCGACCGGCTGGGTCTGAAGGCCGTGCATATCGGCCACACCGTGCGCAACCTGCCGCCCGCCGCCGTCTACCGGATTTCCCGCCGCAAGCCGCTGGATCTGACACGGGAGCGTTCCAGATATCGTGCCGAGGCAGAAGGCAGCCCGGTCCAAGCCGACGACGCGGGCGCCTGAACAAAATCGGATGAAATGACCAAGGCGATTGATGGCGCGACGACAGGCCGGCGGGAACTCAAGCGTCGGCAGACCCGCGAACGCATCGAGGAAGCGGCGATGAGCCTGTTCCTCGAGCGCGGCTTCGATGCCACGACGGTCGAGGAAATTGCCGAACGCGCCGAGGTCTCGAAACGCAGTTTCTTCGACTATTTTCCGTCCAAGGAAGAGGTCGTGTTCGCTTGGCAGGACGGTTTTGCCGATCATCTGATGGCGGCGATCGCGTCGAGGCCAGCGGACGAGCCGGCGGTCAAGACCGTGCAACACGGCCTCGTCAGCGCCATCGTCTCGGCAGCCGACGAAAGAGCGATGGCGCTCGGCGAACTGATCCGCAGTACGCCGGCGCTGAAAGCCCGAGACCAGCTCAAATATGCCAAGCTCGAACTGAAGCTCACCGAGGCGCTGAAGGCTCGAAGCCGAAGCGACGAAGAACGGCTGCGCGTGCGCCTGCTGGCCGCCGTGGTCATAGGCGCCTTGCGGGCCGGCGGAGAGCTCTGGAACGAACAGCCGCCGGGCACTTCGCTCGAAACCTTCGCGCATCGGTTCTTCGGCGATTTCTGGAAGACACTTGCCGATTTTGGCTACGAGGGGCAGGACCTCTGATCAGGCCACGCTGAGTGTCGCGGCGGCGAGCACCACATAGCGGACCGCCTTGCCGATAAAAACCAGGATCAGGAAGGTCGGTAGAGGTTCCTTGAGCACGCCGGCCGCGACCGTGATTGCGTCGCCGCCGATCGGCAGCCAGCTCAGCAGCAGCGACCATTTTCCGTATTTCTGGTACCAAGCCTGTGCCTTGTCCAGTTTTTCCTGGGTCACCGGAAACCATCGGCTGTCGCGAAAACGTTCGACACCACGCCCGAGCAGCCAGTTCACGGCGGCCCCCGCCGTGTTGCCGACCGACGCGACCAGCAGCAGGGCGATGAGCGAATATCGATCGGAGAGAATCAGGCCAACGAGGATCGCCTCCGATTGCATCGGAAAGATCGTGGCGGCGATGAAGGCGGCGGAGAACAGTCCCGCATAGGCGGCAAAATCGAGCATGATCGACCTATAGCGGAGCCAAATGAAGAAGGGCGGATGAAAACCCGCCCTTCCTGTATTGCTGGGTCGTCAATCAGGCCTTTTTGGCGTTTTCGACCTCTTCCGCAGCCGCCTCCACCGCCTTGGCGTGGCGTTTACGCCAGTCGCCGAGGAAGAGCAGGATCGGGGCCGCGATGAAGACAGACGATGCGCCGGCAACGAGAATACCGAATGCCATGGGGACCGCGAAGCTTTCGACCGCGCTGCCACCCCAGATCGCCATCGGTAGAAGCGACAGGAAGGCGGTGGCGTTGGTGTAGAGGCTTCGAGCCAGCGTCTCGTTGATCGACTTGTCGATCAGTTCGCGCAGCGGCATCGACTTGTAGAGCCGCATGTTTTCACGCATGCGGTCGTAGACGACGACCTTGTCGTTGACCGAATAACCGACCATCGTCAGCACCGCGGCAATCGCGGTCAGATTGAAATCGAGGCCGGTGATGGCGAAGAAACCCACCAGCTTGGTGACGTCCAGCACCAGGGTGACGATAGCGCCGACCGCGAACGGCCATTCGAACCGCGCCCAGATATAGATCAGCATCGCGATACTGGCGATGAAGACCGACAGGAAGCCGGCAACGGCCAGTTCGCCCGAGACCTTCGGGCCGATGACATCGGTGCCCTGGACGGTCGCGGTGGAGTCGATCTTGTTGACCTCGTCCTTCAGCTTGGTGACCGCCGCCGTCTGCGCCTCTTCGCCGCCTTCCTGACGCTGGGCGCGCACCAGGATGGTGTTCGGATCGCCGAAGGACTGCAGCGTGATTTCGCCGAGGTTGAGCGTGTTCAGACCTTCGCGGAACTTGGCGAGGTCGGCGGGGCCTTGCGTCTTGACAGACATCTGGATGCCGCCGCGGAAGTCGACGCCGTAATTCAGGCCCGGATAGAAGAACAGCCCGATCGAGGCGATCGACAGGACGGCCGAGACCGCAACGCCGAAGAAGCGCGCCTTCATGAACTGGATGTGCTTGTCGTAGGGGCTGAACCGGAACATCGACTGGATGTTGATGACCTTCAGCTTGTAGCGGCGCGCGATGGCGATCATCGTGACGCGGACGAAGGCGACCGACGTGAACATCGAGATGATCAGGCCAAGACCCATGGTAACGGCGAAGCCGCGCACCGGACCGGAGCCGAAGTAGAACAGGATGGCGGCGGCGATCAGCGCGGTCATGTTGCCGTCGACAATGGTCGAATAAGCGCGGTTGAAGCCGACGTCGATGGCGGCGAAAGCGCCACGGCCTTTGCGCGTTTCTTCGCGGATACGCTCGTTGATCAGAACGTTCGCGTCGACCGCAAGGCCGATGCCGAGCACGATACCGGCGATACCGGGCAGTGTCAGCGTCGCGCCGACCAGCGTCAGGGCGGAGAAGGTCAGGATCGTGTGGATCAGCAGCGCGACGTTCGCCAGCAGGCCCCACGTGCCATACAGGACCAGGATGAAGACTGCGACGAGGACGAAGCCGACGAGGCCGGAATAAAGGCCCATCTGGATTGCATCGGCGCCGAGGTCTGCACCAACCGTACGTTCTTCGATGACGGTGAGCTTCGCCGGCAGCGCGCCGGCGCGCAGCAGTGCAGAGAGCGTATTGGCTTCCGACACCGAGAAGCCGCCGGAGATCTGGCCCGAACCACCGGTGATCGGCGTGCGGATGACCGGCGCGCTCAGCACCTTGTTGTCGAGTACGATCGCGAAGGGGCGGCCGACATTCTGCTGGGTGATCTGGGCGAAGCGGTTGGCGCCTGCCGAATCGAAGCGGAAGTTGACGACCGGTTCGTTGGTCTGCTGGTCGAAGGCGGCGCGGGCATCGGTCAGGCGGTCGCCGGAAAGTTCGACGCGGTCGAGGACCGGATATTGGTTACCGCGCTCGTCGGCGAGCATGGTGACACCCTGTTCGCCCTGCTGGCCGAGCAGATGGAAGCTCATCTTGGCGGTCGAGCCGAGAAGCTGGCGAAGGCGGGCCGGATCCTGTTCGCCCGGAAGCTGGACAAGGACGCGGTCGGAGCCGATGCGCTGAATGGTCGGTTCGGCGACGCCTACCTGGTCGACGCGCTGGCGGATGATTTCAAGCGACTGATCGACGGCGCCGGTGATGTGCGAATTGATGCCGGCTTCGGTCTGGGCGATCGTGATCGTATTGTCGGTGGGCGTGGTGATCGCAAGATCGCTGCCGCCGATCGTTGTGCCGGCGTTGACCGGGTTGGCAAGCGTCTGGAGCTCGGTCACGGCGGCGCCGCGCTGGGCCGCATCACGCAGCGCGACCGTCACGGTGTCGCCCGTGCGGCGGATTGCAGTGGTCGCGATGTTCTTGTCGCGCAGAACCCGGCGAGCATCCTGCAGCAGGCTCTGGACACGCTCGTTGATCAGGTCGCCACGGTCGACTTCCAGCACGAGGTGCGAGCCGCCGCGCAAGTCGAGGCCGAGCGAGACGCGGTTGTGCGGCAGCCAGGCGGGAAGCCGGCCAAGCGTCGACTGCGGAATGACGTTCGGCAGCGCCACCAGAATGCCGAGGAAGATGATGACGAGATAGGTCGTCACCAACCATGGGGAGTTTCTCATGTATTTAATCCTGCTGAGCCCGGGTCACGCTCTGTCGAGCGGTTGGGGCGAGAATGCTGATGTCGTGCAAGCGCCGGGGCGCGATATCTCAGGCGCGGGCCGGCGGCGCACGCGGCAGCGATCCGTGCCAGAACGGATGAGCCGTCGGATCGGAGGATGGCTTCGACGCGAAGGCCGAAACAAAAATCGGGAAGCTGATCTCGATGGTGCGGGCTTCCAGCGCACCGTCGCCCGTAGGCCAATGGGCGCCCGTTCCGTCCTTGCGGTCCATGGCGGCAAGTGCACGCAAAGGCTCGCGCTTGGTCAGGTGCGGAGTGTCGCTGCTTTTGTCGGCCGAAAGGACTCCGCGGGGGAACTGGACGTCCTTGACGACGCCGGACAGCAGGCCGAACAGGGCAGCAATCAGCAGAGCGGCGGCAAAGACCGGCCAGCGCGACAGGAGGCTTTCCTGTTCACGTCCGTCTCTCATCCGCTTGTCCTGCGGAAACAGCGCCATCCGCATCAGCTCCGGAGCGTTAAAAATCCCGAAGTCCTTGCTTCGGAACGGAATGCCGCCTTCTAAAGGAGAGGTTCGAGGCGGTCAATCTCCAGTCGGAGCAAGCGTAAGGACAGATTGCGGCGGCATTTGCGCCAATCCCTGCATTTCATGCGGGAAATCGGTTGCCGCGTTATTTGTGGATCGGGTCCTTCCAGAGCACTTCTTCCGGCTTCTCGATCGGCTCGATATCGAGGTTGACCACGACCGGGTCCTGGCCGGAGCGGCAGAGGACACATTCCAGGGTCTCGTCGCGGCTGGCGTTGATCTCCTGATGCGGCACGTAGGGCGGCACATAGATGAAATCGCCGGGGCCTGCCTCCGCCACGAATTCGAGATTGTCGCCCCAGCGCATCCGCGCTCTTCCCTTCAGCACGTAGATGATACTTTCCAGATCGCCATGGTGATGGGCGCCGGTCTTGGCGTTGGCATGGATCGTCACCGTGCCCGCCCAGATCTTTTCGGCACCCGCACGGGCGTTGTTGATCGCGGTCGCGCGGTTCATGCCGGGGGTCTGGGCGGTGTTGGGATCGAGCGAATTGCCGGGAATGACTTTCACGCCGTGCTCGCGCCAATCGACGTGGGAATGACCGTCATGGTCACTGTCATGAGTGTGATGATGATCGTCGTGATCGTGGCTCAAGATCGGCTCTCATTGACTTGGACGGGGCTCACCAACTCTTGCGAGTAGGGGGTCCGCGAGCCCCTAACCGACGTCATGCCGGCTGGAGGCCACGTAGCTTTGCTTGCCGAACATGATCAATGGGAACGTCACAAATGTCAAAGAACTTGGTAAGCAGAGAATAATTTTCCTGTTTCAAATCAGGGCACTGTCACATTCCAGTACTTCTCCCTGGGGGGAGACAAAACAGAAAACCCCGCCAACGCGATCGGCGCCGGCGGGGCAAATGACTGGTCGAGAGGCGGGGAAGAGATTTATGCGCCTTGGATGAGCGGCAGGACTTCGAGAGAGCCGTGATAGATCATATCGAGCGCCACATAAACGATGACCGCCAGGCCCACATAGGCGATCCAGCGGAAGCGGGAGAGCAGTTTGGCGACGAAGTTGGCAGCGATCCCCATCAGTGCGATCGAGACGATCAGGCCGATGATCAGCACGGTCGAATGCTCCTTGGCGGCGCCGGCGACGGCCAGCACGTTGTCGAGCGACATCGAGACGTCGGCGACGACGATCTGGGTCGCGGCCTGAAAGAAAGTCTTCTGAGCGGCGTTTTCCTTGGCTTGTGCGGCGAGATGGGCATCGTCGCCCTGGCCCTCGCGCAGCTCGCTCCACATCTTCCAACAGACCCAGGCCAGCAGCAGGCCGCCGGCAAGCTGGAGCCCCTTGATCGCCAGAAGGTAGGTTGCAACGACCGCAAACACGAGGCGCAGCACGGTCGCCGCGGAGATGCCGAAGAGGATCGCCTTCTTGCGCAGTTCGGCAGGAAGACCGGCGGCAGCAAGACCGATGACGATGGCATTGTCGCCGGAAAGAACGAGGTTGATGGCGATGACCTCGAGAAGGGCCGCAAAGCCGGCTGCGGTGAAGAGTTCCATCATGAAGCGTGAACCTGAGTCGGGAGTGGATGAGGGTGGAAGGTGAGGATGTTCTTCTAGTCACATTTTCGTGGCGATTGGTACAGGATATTTCAGGGCGCTTGGCAAGCGGATTTTGCATTCTGTCAAATGTCATTATCCATTATCGAAGCGGTTGGCGCGTGCGGAAAAGCAACCGATCCGGGTACCCGCGTTTTTCGTCCGAATTCAGTTCCACTTGTCGCGACTCACCTGCCTCCTATATGGCCTCACGGCGGAGCGCGTCCCCGACCTGCCGCATCGCGGAGCGGATTTTCGCCGGTGGAGGCCATGGGACAAACATCCGATGGATGAAGGAGACGTTTATGGCGCAGAAAGCTGTTGTCCTCGTCGTCGAGGATGAACCGCTAATCCGATTCACCACGCTCGATGCGCTGGAAGAGGTCGGGCACCAGGTGTTGGAAGCAGGCAGTGCCGACGAGGCGATGGTGCTGTTCCGTAATCGGTCCGATATCGACATCGTTTTCACCGACGTGAACATGGCGGGGTCGATGGATGGCATCCAGCTTGCTCAGCGGATACGCGCCATCCGCCCGAGCATCGGCATCATCATCACGTCGGGCGTCGTCAGCCTTGACCCGATGCTCCTGCCGACCAACACGGTGTTTCTGCCGAAGCCCTATCAGCACGACATGCTGCTGTCCTCGATCCACGACATGATGCCAGGCTGAATAGTGTTGGCCGAAGACGGGCCGGCGCAACGGAACCAAGTGGCATGGCTTCCGGTTGTTTCTTCGATCAACCGGAGGAACCTTCACATGCTGATGAGGATCATTGCGTTTTCCGCCATTTCCCTGCTTTCGGCGCCAGTCCTCGCCCAGACATCAGGCACCGACGCCACCACCACTTTGCCCGGGGCGACAATGACCGCGCCCAATGCCAATTCCGGCGCTTCGCCGGTCACCACGCTTCCCGGCGTCACCGATCCGACGACCACCAACAGCACGACCGGCACCGTCGATCAGGAAGATCACTGCCAGCCGCCGGGGACGCCGAACAATACCAATCCGAGCGCCGAAGCCTCGACGCTGCCGCGGCCTGAACAGGCGTGCCACTGAAAGAGACGCGAAAACACCTTTACTCTTCGTCAATCTCTATTAAGTTGGTAGACATTGAAGCGCCAGCGGAAGCGGATGCAAAACCGCTTTCCTGTGGCTTCCAAGACAACCTTTCGCCCAAAGCAACCCAGGACGAGGAGTGTGTGCTTGATGACCTATGATGTCGCCGTCGTCGGTTCCGGTTTTTCCGCAATCGCCCTTACCATCAACCTCCTGCGCTTCCTGCCGTCCTCCGCTTCGATCGCGGTGGTCGGCGACGATCCCGGCTTCGGACGAGGCACCGCCTACCGCACCGAATTCTATCTGCATCGTCTCAATGTCCCGGCGGCGCGGATGAGCGTGTTCCCGGATCGACCGGACGATTTCGTCGAATGGCTACGCGGCCAGGGCAGGGCGGCCTTTCCGGAGGATTTCGCCTCTCGCGGCGACTACGGCCTCTACCTGCGCGATACGCTCGCCTCGCTGCTGAGGCCCCGTGAGCGGCGCGCGCACGTGGATTTTATCCGAGCCAAGGCGACGGCCTGCGTCCAGTGCGAACAGGACGGGATCATTTTCCATCTCGACAACGCCGGCGAACTGCGGGCCCGTACCGTCATTCTGGCGCTCGGCGTCGGCAATGCCGATCTGCCTTTGCCGAAGGATCGTATCGATCCGGGCGTCGGCTCCCGCATCATCGACAATCCCTGGCGACTCGGCTGGCTTTCGCGCGTCGGCCGCACCGACGAACTCTGTATCTTCGGCTCCGGCCTGACGATGATCGACCAGGTTCTGTCGCTGCGCGCCCAAGGCCATCGCGGCCGCATCCATGTCCTGTCGCGACGCGGACTGGTGCCGCACCCGCATCCGACCCGGCGCGCCGCTCCCGTCACGCCGGATCTGCCCGATAGCCGCGAAATCAGCGCTCTGCTGCGCGCCTTGCGGCGACAGGTGGAGAACGGTGCCGACTGGCGGGGCGTCGTCGATGGCCTAAGACCGCAGACCCAGGCTTTGTGGCAGAGCCTGACCGCCGAGCAGCGCTCGCGGTTCCTACGCCATGCGCTTGCCTGGTGGAACGTCCACCGCCACCGCGTCGCGCCGGAAGTGTTCGCCCGCTTCAACGCGCTCCTGAAGGACGGTACGGTGACCGTGCATGCCGGTTTTCTCCGCTCGATCGAGAGAGACGGCGAGGGTGCGAACGTCCGGTTCAGGCAACGCGGCACGCCGGACATTGCCTCCTTCCATGCGGACTGGATCGTCAACTGCACCGGCATGGAGCGCGCTGGCATCGGCCATTCGCCGCTGCTGACCGAGATGCGGAACCTTGGGATGATCGCCATGGACGAACTCGGACTTGGCATCTCCGTCGACGGACAATCTCGCGTTCTCGATCCGGATGGCCGGCCACTGCCCGGCCTGTTTGCTGCCGGAGCGCTGACGGCCGGCCAGTTCTGGGAGATCACGGCGGTGCCGGATATCCGCGTACAGGCCAAGGCGCTTGCCGAAACAATCGCCACGGACATTTCCCGGACGGCACCACGGCGAGCCCGTATCGCGTAGTCGAGCATTCCGTGAGCACGATTTTCTCCTGATCGAGCATCAACGGCAGGTTCCTTGCTTTCATACCGCGCCATCGACGTTAATCTGGAGAAAGTCATTGCGCAGGAAGGAATTTCCATGGCCCTGAAACTCGTCGGTCTTGCGGGGAGCTATAATTGCCCGTCCAAAACTTTTGCGCTGGTCGAACATATCGCCTCGGTCGCAGCCGAGCGTTATGGATTCGATACCCGGCTTCATGATCTCACCGATGTGGGACCGTCTCTTGGTCAGGCACAACGCCAGGGTGATCTGGATGAAGCGGCCGCCAGGGTACTGGCGGATGTCGTCGAGGCGGACTTCCTGATTGTCGGTTCGCCGACCTACAAGGGCAGCTATCCCGGGCTCTTCAAGCATTTCATCGATCTGATCGATCCCGAACAGCTGCGCGCCAAGCCGATCCTGATCACCGCTACCGGCGGCGGCGACCGGCACGCGCTGATGGTCGAACATCAGCTTCGGCCGCTTTTCGGTTTCTTCATGGCCCATACCTTGCCGACAGCCGTCTACGCCTCCGACCGCGATTTCGCCGACTACCGCATTGTCTCCGAGGCGCTGCAGCAGCGGATCGGCTTTGCCGTCGACGAACTCGCCGCCTTCTTTCCCGTCCGGGAACTCGCCGCTGCCGAGTAACTTTACTTTCGTTCGCTTTGCCGTCATCAATCCCCCGCAACCGCAACGCGGAGGAGAACGCATGGCCATCGAAGAAGACATGGCGAAGATCGCCGAGCAGGAGAAGGCGCTGGTCTTCGACCGGTTCGACCTGACGACAGCCTGGGATCTCGGATCGCTGCTCCGGCATATGGCCGTCGAGCGGGGCCTGAGCATCGTCATCGACGTGCAATTGCATTCGATGTCGGCCTTCTACACGGCGCTTCCGGGCACCAGCGCCGACAACCAGAGCTGGGTACGGCGCAAGCGCAATCTTGTGCTCCGCTTCTTCCAGTCCAGCTATGCAATCGGACGGAAGCTCGAGCTCCAGGGCGAGACGGTCGAAAACCGATATGGTATTTCCGCGGCAGACCACGCGCCGCATGGCGGCAGCTTCCCGATCAAGGTCGCCGGCGTCGGCTGCATCGGAGCCGTGACCGTTTCGGGCCTGCCGCAGCGCGAGGATCATAACATGGTCGTCGAAGCCCTTGCGCGGATGATCGGCAAGGATATCTCCACACTCCGGCTCGACTGAGGAGATATTCGATGGCGCAGGCCGACATAAAGACCCCCGAAGAGGTTTTCAACTTCTGGTTCAGGGAACTGACCCGCAAGGACTGGTTCGAGAAGAACGAGGCGCTCGACGAGGCGATGCGCCGGCATTTTGCCGCTACTCATCTTTCGCTTGCCCGGGGGGAGCTCGACGCGTGGCGGACTTCGCCGGAAAACCGGCTCGCGGCGGTGATCGTGCTCGACCAGCTTTCCCGCAATCTCTATCGCGGCACCCCGCTTGCCTTCGCAACGGACTGGCTGGCTTTGCGGGAGGCCAGGTTGGCAATCGAGGCCGGTGCGGATATGGCGGTCCTGCCCGAACAGCGCGGCTTCTTCTATCTCCCGTTCGAACACTCGGAAGTCCTCGCCGATCAGGATCGGTCGGTGGAGCTCTTCGCTTTGCTGGGGGATGCGGATTATCTGGATTATGCGGAGCGTCACCGCCTGGTGATCCGCGAGTTCGGCCGCTTCCCGCATCGCAATGCGCTGCTTGGCCGGGAATCGACCGCCGCCGAGCTGGAATATCTGGCCAAGCCCGGCGCCGGTTTCTGACGTTGAGGTAACTAGCGGCGGAACAGGCGTGCGACGGCGATCAGGATGCACGCGCCGATAAAGCCGGCGATGAGGTAAGCGATCCAGCCGCTACCCAGCGAAAGGTGGAAAAAGTTGAGAATGGCATTGGCGATGATGGCGCCGACAATGCCGAGAATGATGTTCATGATTAAGCCCATGTCGCTTTTCATGAACTTTTCAGCGAGCCAGCCGGCAATGCCGCCGATGATGATGGCTGCGATCCAGCCGATACCTGCCTGTTCCATGACTTACCCTCAATGATTGTTGGGACGGAGAAACGCGAAGAAATGTTCCAGGTTCCACGAATTGTTCCAATTCGTGGCCGGGCGTCAGAGCATTCCTTTTCTTCGCCCAGAAGTCACTCTATTTTCGCGCGCGAATCCGATCGAAAGACAAAAGAGCAGACATTTGACACAACTTCTCACGACCGGCCCTTCGACCATTCAACGGATAGCGTGCGCGCTCCTGGCGGCACTCATGATCGCTGCCCCGCTCGGCTTGCCCTCGCAGGCGGCCGCACAGGCGCAGCAGCAGGCACAAGGACAGCGCCAGGAACAGGTGGCGCCCGACGTCACCGTCGATTCCATCAATACCGATATGAAGGGCAAGATCGACGCGATCCGCCAGCAGCTCGATTCCTTTCGCAACCGGATACAGAGCGATGCCGACGACGATGCACGTCTTGCGGAACTCAGGGTTAGAGCGGAAGCGATCGTCGGCGAAATGCGATCCGCATCGGATGCCATGCGTACGCGTGTCGAACAGATACAGGCCCGCCTCAAGGGACTCGGCGAGCCGCCCGCAGCCGGCCAGCCGCCGGAAGCGCCCGCGGTCGTCGAGGAGCGCAACCGGCTGCTGAACGAGCGCTCGGAGCTCAACATTATCGTCGACGATGCCGGCCAGCTTTCCAACAGCGCGACGCAGGTCGCCAACACGATCACCAATCTGCGCCGCACGCTGTTTACCCAGACGCTCTTCCGCCACACGGAGCTGTCGGGCGAGCTGTTCGCCGATGCCGGCAACGCATTCGTCGCGGAAGTCAGGAATTTCGGCTCCACCTTCAGCGGCTGGATCAGTTTCGTCTGGAAATTCAAGAAGCTGCAACTGCTCGGAGCGCTGGCACTGTCGCTCGGCGCGGCCATGCTCTTCCTGTCTGGAGGATACCGGCTGTTCGGGCGCTTCATCCGGCGCGACGACCATGAACACCCTTCTTATATCAGGCGTTTGTCGGTGGCCTTCTGGTCGACGGTGATCCAGACCGTGTCGCTGGCGGCCTTCCTGGTCGCCTCCTTCCTGTTCCTCGACGGCTTCAACGTCCTGCGCACGGATATCACGCCGATCGTGGTGACATTTTTCGCATTCGTCTGGTTCGTCAATTTCGTCTGGAAGCTAACCTATGGCGTGCTGGCGCCCGGCGAACCGGAATGGCGGCTCGTCCGCATCACTAACCGTGGCGCCCATCTGCTGACACTCGCCGTGCTTGCCATGGCGATCGTCAACGGGCTCGACTATCTGCTCGGCGCGATCAGCGAGGCGCTGAATTCCCCGCTGGTTCTGACCATCGTCAAAAGCCTGCTCGCCTCCGTCATCATCGGCCTGATCCTGATCGCCATCTCCTTCATCCAGCCGCGGCTTGCCGAGGGCGAGGATCCCGATAGTCCGGGGCATCGCTGGCCGCGCTTCCTTCCACTGTTCCTTCGCGTCATGGGCCTGCTCCTCATCCTGTCGGTGCTGACGGGATATGTCGGGCTTGCTCGGTTCGCCTCCACCCAGATCGTGCTGACCGGTGCGGTGATCGTGCTGATCTATATCGGACTGCTGTCAGGCAGGGCGATCTCGAAACAGGGATCGTTCACGGATACGGCCGCCGGTCGCCGGCTCGCCGAACACTTTCATTTCGGGGAGGTGTCGCTCGACCAGGCGGGGCTTGCCGCGGGGCTCGGCATCTATGCCTTTGCGCTGATCCTCGGCATCCCCCTCATTCTTTTGACCTGGGGTTTCCAGATCGCCGATATCGAAGCCTGGATCTACAGTTTCTTCACGCAGATCCGGATCGGCAACATCTCGATTTCTATCGTCGGTATTCTCGGCGGCATTCTGCTTTTCGGCCTCGGCTTCGTCATCACGCGCTGGATCCAGAAATGGATCGACGGCAATGTGCTGGCGCGCAGCCAGGTGGATCTCGGCGTCCGCAATTCGGTCAAGACCGGTATCGGTTATCTCGGCGTCGGGCTTGCGGTGCTCGTCGGCGTTTCTGCCGCGGGCATCGATCTTTCGAGCTTTGCGCTGGTCGCGTCCGCCCTGTCGGTCGGCATCGGTTTCGGTCTCCAGAATATCGTCTCGAACTTCGTGTCCGGCCTGATCCTGCTCGTCGAGCGGCCTTTCAAGGTCGGCGACCATGTGGTGACCGGGGCGACGGAAGGTATCGTCAAGCGCATTTCGGTGCGCGCCACGGAGATCGAGACGTTTCGCAAGCAGTCGATCATCGTGCCGAATTCCGACCTCATCAATTCGCCGGTCGGCAACTGGACGCATCGCAACAAGATCGGGCGTTCCGAAGTGCCGGTCGCGGTGAGCCACCATACCGATCCGCAGAAGGTGATGGATATTCTTTTGGAACTGGTCGACCAGGTTCCGGAAGTGCTGCGCAATCCGGAACCGCACGTGGAGTTTCTGAACTTCGGTCCGTCCTCGCTCAATTTCGAACTGAGGTTCCATCTGGCCGACATGGGCGAGGGTTTGAGGATCCGCAACAATCTGAGGATCGCCATCCTCAAGCGGTTCAAGGAGGAGGGGATCGCGATCCCGTTCCCGCAGCAGGAGATCATCTTTCATCGGGGCCGGCCGATCCTGCCGGAGGAGAACGATGCAAGAGGGGGCGCCTAACCGACCCTCTGCCCGAGCCCCGCGCGGCCATTTTAATGATCGTCGCGGGCTGGCTCCCGGCATGTCGTAAACAGGCGTTTGGCCCGCCTGCCGGAATTGCATAGTCCCTGCAGTTTGCGAAAAGGCCGCACGAGGCCGAAGAGGGGTTCTTTCCATGAAGACACATGCACGGGCGGTGGTGATCGGCGGCGGCGTGGTCGGTGTTTCGACGCTTTATCATCTGGCGAAAAAGGGCTGGAGCGACGCGGTTCTGATCGAACGCAAGGAATTGACCTCGGGTTCGACTTGGCATGCGGCGGGCCTTCTGCCGCTCTTCAACCTCTCCTATTCGGTCGGCCAGCTGCATAAATATTCGGTGCGTTTCTATCAGGAACTGCAGGAAGAGACGGGCATGAATGTCGGTTTCTCGAAAGTCTCGAACATCCGTCTCGCCCGCACCAAGGACCGCTGGGAAGAGTATATGTATTATGCCGGGATCGCCGAGACGATCGGCGTCACGGTCAACGTCCTGACGCCCGAACAGGTGAAGGAGATCTGGCCGCTCTGCGAGATGGATGGGATTCTCGGCGCCATCCAGCATCCTGACGACGGTTATATCCAGCCGGCGGACCTCACGCAGGCGCTTGCCAAGGGTGCGCGCGACCTCGGCGCCACGATCTATCGCAACACGACCGTCACCGCCATCGCACAACAGCCGGACGGGCTCTGGAAGGTGACCACCGACAAGGGCGAGATCACCGCCGAACACATCATTTCCTGCACCGGCAACTTCGCGCGCAAGACCGGCGAGATGGTCGGCATCAATATTCCGGTCATTCCGGTCGAGCACCAGTACATCGTCACCGAGCCGCATCCGGCGATCCAGGAGCGCAAAGCCAAGGGCTTGCCGGAAATGGGTGTCTTACGCGAGTCGGACTCCTCCTGGTACATGCGCGAGGAGAATGGCGGCCTGCTGCTCGGGCCTTACGAGGTCGGAGCACCGGTCTGTTACGTCGACGGTCCGTCGGACGAGAGCGAATACGAGCTCTTCAACGAGGAACTCGACCGGCTGATGCCCTATATCGAGACCGCCATCGTGCGCGTGCCGGCGTTCGGCGAAGTGGGCATCAAGAAGGTCTACAACGGGGCGATCGCCTATACGCCGGACGGCTCGCCGATCGTCGGCCCCGCACCTGGCCTCAAGAATTTCTGGCTGAACGAAGGCCATTCCTTCGGCATCACCGCAGCCGGCGGCGCCGGCTGGCAGCTCGCGGAATGGATCGTCGATGGCGAACCCACCGTCGACATGATGGGCGTCGATCCGCGCCGCTTCGGCCCTTACGCAACGGAAGGCTACCTCATCGAGAAGAACGAAGAGGCCTATGCCAATGTTTTCACGATGCATTACCCTGATGAAGAGCGTTCTGCCGCGCGTCCCTTGAAGACGACGCCGGTCTATGACCGGCTGAAGAAGATGGGTGCCGTGTTCGGCTCTGTCTACGGTTGGGAACGCGCCAACTGGTTTGCGCCTGAAGGCTATGAAGTGCCTGCGGAAGACCTCGGCGTCGGCGCCGAGGTGCTGACCGGTCACAATCACGCGCCGGCGCTGGAAGATGGCCGGATCGTCGAAAAATGGTCCTTCCGCCGCTCGAACTATTTCGACCACGTGGGCAACGAGGTCAAGAATGTCCACGAGAATGTCGGCGTGCTCGACATGTCGGCCTTCGCCAAGATGGAAGTGTCCGGCCCGGGTGCGCGCGCTTTCCTCGACTTGATCTTCGCCAATGCGATCCCGAAGAAGCGCGGGCGCATCGCGCTCTGCCACCTGCTTACCAAACAGGGTGGGGTGCGCTCCGAGTTCACCGTCTACGAGTGGGCGCCGGATCGCTTCTATTTGGTATCGGCTGGTGCCTATGAGGCGCATGACCAGGATTATCTGCGCAAGCTCGCGCCGACGGATGGGTCGGTCAAACTCACCCAGATTACCCAGAGGCTCGGCGTGCTGGTTCTGGCCGGCCCGAAGTCTCGCCAGGTTCTGAAGAAGCTCACCCGTACCAGCCTCGACAACCGGGATTTCCCCTGGCTTTCCGGCAAGGAGATTTCCGTCGGCATGGCGTCCGCCCATGCGTTGCGCGTCAATTTCGTCGGTGAACTGGGCTGGGAACTGCATCACCCGATCGAGATGCAGAACTACATCTTCGACAAGCTGATGGAAGCCGGCGCCGAATTCGGCATCAAACCCTTCGGCATTCGTGCCATGCTTTCCATGTCGGTCGAGAAGTCGTATCGGCTTATCCCGCGCGAAATGTCGATCGAGTACAATGCCTACGAGTCCGGTCTCGACCGTTTCATCAARACGGACAAGGAATTCCTCGGCAAGCAAGGTCTGCTTTCCTATAGGGAGAAGGGGCTGAAGTGGAATTTCTGCACGCTGGTGGTCGAAGGCGCCAACGATCTCGATGCCCGCGGTTCGGAGGCGATCTACAATGAAGCCGGCGAATTGATCGGCCGCGCCACCAACGGCGCCTACGGCTGGCGGATCGGCAAGTCTCTGGCGTTGGCGATGGTGAAGCCGGGTTATGCGGAGACTGGCACGCCGCTCAAGATCAAGATTCTCGGCAATCTCTACAATGCCAGCGTTGTCGCCGAGAGCCCGTTTGACACCGACAACGTTGCACTGCGCGCGTGAAATCCGGCTAAAAGTAAGAAACCATTGACATTGACGGGCGGTCTTCGGGCCGCCTGTTCCGTTTTTGGACGAGAAAGCTGCTCCGATTAACGGTTCTGCAAAGCGTTTGTACTACGGCTGTTAGCAGAGGGGATAATTACTTATCGACAGGGGCACCATGACATTCCTCGGCATTTCCGGGATGCAGTATTCCGGCCAATCACTGGCAAACTCCCGCATCCTGCTTGCGGAAGATTCCAACGTCTTTACCTCGATGATCGGTACCCGGCTCAAGGAGCTGTTCGGCATCGAGGTTGAGATCTGCCGCAATTTCGAGGAATTGCAGGTTGCCTATGACCGTTCGAGCGAACCGGTCACACTGGCGATTTCCAATATCAACCTGCCGGGTGCGGAAAACGGCGAGGCGCTGGAATATCTCGTCGATCTCTCGATCCCCACCATCGTCTTTACCGGCACGTTCCACGAAGAGACGCGCGACAAGCTGCTGACCAAGGACATCGTCGACTATATCCTCAAGGACAATGTCTTTGCGGTTGAGATGCTGGCCGAATCGGTCTGCCGGTTCCTCACCAATCATCGCCACCACGTGCTGATCGTCGACGACAGCCCGACGGCGCGGGCGCTGCTGTCCAGCCGTCTGAAGCGCTACAATTTCCGGGTCAGCGTTGCGGAGAACGGTGCCAAGGCCTTGGATATTCTGAAGAAGAACCCGGATATCGGCCTCGTCGTCACCGACTACAACATGCCCGATATCGACGGTTTCGAGCTGACCCGCCGCATCCGCTCGGTGCGCGGTTCGCACGAACTGCGGATCATCGGCGTGTCGTCTTCTTCGAACCGGCTGCTTTCGGCCCGTTTCCTGAAGGCCGGCGGCAACGACTTCATGCTGCGGCCCTTCATCGACGAGGAATTTTACTGCCGCGTCAACCAGAACCTGGATACGCTGATCCAGATCTGGTCGATGCAGGCAAAACGTCAGGACTCGACGGTCAAGAACGTCGCCTGATCTGCGAGGGTTTTTCGCATGCCCTATCTTCAAAGCCAGCACTTCCGGAAGTCGGAACGTCTGACCTACGGCTGGGCTGCGCCGTCACCGGTCCAGATGGAGATGGCTAATCTCACCGCCGATCCGTTGACGGGGTTTGCCAATCTGAGGGAGTTCTATCGGCTTGGTTCACCGCTGGTGGGGGCCTGCCTTTCTGAGGGCACGTCCTGCGCCGTCGCAATCGTCGACATCGATCATTTCCGGCGGTTGAACGATACCCATTGCGAGGAAACGATCGCTGAGGTCCTGAAGGCGATCGCGGCCAAACTCGATGCCGCGTGCAGCGGCGGCCGGCACCTCCTTGCCCGGCTGGACGACGAGGAATTCGGCTTGCTGCTGGTCGGTTTCGACGGCGCGGCGGCAACGGATTTCTGCGAAAAGCTGAGGCTTGAGATCGCCGGCATGCGGATCGCTTCCGGAGACAACGACTTCTCGATAACCGTCTCGATCGGACTGGCAGAAGTCTACGGTCCGGAGACCTTCGACAATTACCTCAATGCTGCAGAACAATTCCTGTTCATGGCGAAGAGCTTCGGCCGCAACCAGGTCTTTTCGGATCATACGGTCGTACTGCAAGCGGCGGGCTGACAGCCGCAGTCAACAGGATCAGGCCACCACGCCGATGCGCGAGGTGTTCATGTTGAGCTTGCGCTCGGCACGTTCCTGCTGCGGCGATCGGTTATAGACCTCCCGATAACATTTCGAGAAGTGCGATGCGGACACGAACCCGCAGGCAACCGCCACCTCGACCACGGGCATCGACGATTGCACGAGCAGGTGCCTTGCCCGGTCGAGCCGGATCTCCAGATAATAGCGCGCCGGCGAGCGGCCCATTTCCTGGCGGAACAGGCGTTCGATCTGGCGCCGGGAGAGGCCGGCGTCGTCGGCGATCTCGACCAGCGACAGCGGTTCGGAGAGGTTGTTTTCCATGACCTCGATGATCGTCAGAACCTTGGCGTTCTGGACGCCGAGGCGGGCCCGCAGCGGGAGGCGCTGGCGATCGTGCGGGTTGCGGACGCGGTCCGTCAACTGCTGCTCGCAGACACGGTTGACGAGGTTCTCGCCGAAATCCTGGCTGATCAGGTTCAGCATCATGTCGAGCGAGGCGGTGCCGCCGGCACAGGTGTAGAGGTTCGAATCGACCTCGTAGAGATCCGCATAAACTTCTGCCTGCGGAAATGCCTCGGCAAATCCGGGAAGGTTTTCCCAGTGTATGGCACAACGCTTGCCGTTCAGCAGCCCGGCCTGGGCCAGAACGTGCGCCCCGGTGCAGAGGCTTCCAACGGCAATGCCGCGGTTATAGGTTTCGCGCAGCCAAGCGTTGACCGACTTGTTGTTGAACTCCTCAACGTAGACGCCCGAGCAGACCAGAACCATGTTCGGGCGGTTTTCGCCGGAGAGGCTGCGACGTTCGTCTGCCAGCGACGAATTTACCTCAATCCCGATGCCGCTCGAGGAATAGACCTTTTCACCGTCGGCGGAACAGAGCCGCCAGGTATAGGCCGAGTATCCGAGCATGCGATTGGCGATTCGGAGCGTCTCCACCGCTGCAGCAAAAGGCAGCATGGTGAAATGGGGAACAAGAAAAAAGACAAGTGAGCGCTTTATAGCCGGGCTTTTGGTCATCACATTCATGCCGTCATTCCCCTTGTTCGTGGCCGTACATTGCGGCCCGCTTTTCTTCAAAAGCGACATTGGCACGGGGAAAGGCGGCGGAGAAGGGCTTTCGACGACAGGCTGATAACATTTTTGCGACATAAGCGGGTCGCAGACATAATTGTCAAAGGCAGCAGGCTCAAAGCGTGTCTCAGACTACATGGCCCGCTTCACCGGTTCGTGTGCGGGCCATGGGTCGGGAGGTTATCGGCGATGCGGTGCGGCATTGGTCGTCGGCCATCCGATGTCCTTGCGGATTTCTGCCGGCAAACCTTCCAGCATCCTTTCGGTCTGGCGGCGATGCCATTGATCGCGAAGCCTGATAACGGCATTCAGGACAGGGCGGATGAGCGAGGCGAACGATGACGGCCGGAACCGGGAGCGATCGCTCTCCTGATAGGTGATCATAGTCATGTCAGTTCTCCTTGGGTGTCTCATGGACAACGCTCAGTCGGGATAATGAGCGTCATCAATCCATCAATCAATCGGATGTAAGTTATGCGTCTCATGAAATTCTGTTGCAGATCGACGCTCGCTTCCGATGCTTTTGACTATGCCTCTCGTTTGACATTCAATCAAACGAAATGATATGGTGTTTAAGTTCAGAATTATTGATAGAGGCTGACATGACTGTTCCATTCCGCCCGCCGCTCCCGCTGCTCGATAACGACGTATTGCGCACCTTCGTAGCGATTGCCGAAACCGGCAATTTCTCGACCGCGGCCGATGCGGTTCTGCGTACGCCGTCGGCTGTTTCGATGCAGATCAAGAAGCTGGAAGAGCAGTTGAAGACGACGCTCTTCCTGCGCGACGCCCGCTCGGTATCGCTGACGCAGCATGGCGAGATGCTGCTCTCCTATGCGCGGCGCATGCTGGCGCTCTCCAACGAAGCCGTGTCACGTTTCGTCATGCCGGAACTTGCCGGCGTGGTGCGCCTCGGTGCGCCGGACGATATCGCCGAACGCCTTCTGCCGAAGGTGCTCAAGGATTTCGGCGAGAGCTTTCCGGGCATCATGGTCGATGTCACCGTCGACATGAGCCTTGCGCTCAAGAAGCGCATGGACGAGCAGCGCCTGGATCTGGCCCTGATCAACTGTGCCACGCGGCCTTTCGCGACGGCAGGCGAGATGATCCACACGGAACGACTGGTCTGGGCCGGCGCGAAATGCGGCACCGCCTATCTGCGCGATCCGCTGCCGATTTCGGTCTGGGAGGACGGCTGCGTCTGGCGTCAGGATGCAATTGCCCAGCTTGAGAAGCACAAGCGGAGCTATCGCATCGCCTATGCGAGCGCCCATACGATGGCGCAACGCGCCGCGGTGCTGTCCGATCTGGCGATCGCGCCGTTCCCGCGCTCCTACGTTACCGAAGACATGCAGATACTCGGGGCGAAGGAAGGCCTGCCGGAACTGATCAACTTCGATATCCGGCTGTTGACGGCTCCGCAGCTCTCCGTCCCCGGCAAAGCAGTGGCCGAAAGCATCCGCGAAGCTTTCGGCTCCCTGATCGCTGCTGCTGCCTGATCCTACTCGCGGCTGCGGCGACGTCTGCGGCCGCCTTCTCCCGAAGCCTCTGCCAGCGCCTTGCGCTCCGGCAGGGTCACGACGGACGCCAGATGCGGGAAGGCATCGACCTTGTTCGGCAGCGCCATGGCATAAACGAAGTGCTCCTGGAATTTCGGCTCCAGCGCCGTCTCGATCTTCTCGATCCTGCGCACCGTTTCCTCGATCTCGCGGCGGTAGCCGCGGTTCAGCAGGCACATGCGCGCGCCCGTGCCTGCGGCATTGCCGACCGATTTGACGCGGCCCAGATCGCAATCCGGGATAAGACCCAGCACCATCGCGTATTTCGGATCGATGAATGTGCCGAAGGCGCCGGCAAGCCCGATGCGGTCGACATGGTCGACGCCCTGCTTGTCCATCAACAGCTTGACGCCGGCATAAAGCGCCGCCTTGGCGAGCTGGATGGCGCGCACGTCGTTCTGGGTTACGGTGATGCGCTGTTCGCCGTCATGCACGAGGTAGGAGAAGGTCCGACCGTTCTGGAGGATGCGCGGGCTGCGCTCCGCCATCGTGCCGTCCACCACGCCGTCTTCCGAGATCAATCCGGCAAGATACATTTCGGCAATCACTTCGATGATCGCCGAACCGCAGATGCCGGTGATGCCGGTCGCAGCGGCTGCATCGGCGAAACCCGGCTCGTCCGACCAGGGCTCGACGCCGATCACCCGGAAGCGCGGCTCGAGGGTTTCGGCGTCGATGCGGATACGCTCGATGGCGCCGGGTGCTGCCCGCTGGCCCGACGAGATTTCGGCACCTTCGAAGGCCGGACCGGTCGGCGAGGAGGCTGCGACGACGCGGGTCGAATTGCCGAGCACGATTTCCGCATTGGTGCCGATATCGACCAGCAGCATCATCTCCTCCTGCCGGTGCGGACCTTCCGACAGGGTTGCCGCCGCGGCATCGGCACCGACATGGCCGGCGATGCAGGGCAGGAGATAAGTGCGGGTGCCTTCGTTCATCGGCAAGCCGATCTCGGAGGATCTGACCTTTACCGCTCCGGAAACGGCAAGTGCGAAGGGGGCTCCGCCAAGCTCCGTCGGATCGATCCCGAGGAACAGATGGTGCATGATCGGATTGCCGACGAAGACGCTGTCGAGAATGTCGGTGCGAGACACGCCGCCGTCAGCGCAGACCTTGTCGATCAACCCGTTCAGCGCCTCGCGCACGGCTAACGTCATCGCCTCGCGGCCATCGGGGTTCATCATCACATAGGAAACGCGGCTCATCAGATCTTCGCCGAAGCGGATCTGCGGGTTCGACGTGCCCGCCGACGCCACGGTGCGACCCGACAGCAGCGACGACAGATGCATGGCGATCGTCGTCGAGCCGATATCGCAGGCAATCCCGTAGGCCTCGTTCTTCAGGCCGGGATAGAGCGCGACGAGCCGGGCACGGTCGTCGTCGCGATCTTTGTGGATTGCTGCCGTGACCTTCCATTCGCCCTTGCGCAGAATCTGCTGCACTTTCGGAATCAGGTGAAAATCGACATCCAGATCGTCGAAATGCCACTCGGCGGCAAGCGCCGCCTTCAGGCGGTCGAGATCGCCGAGCGGTTTTTCCATGTCGGGCTCTTCCACCTCGACATAACACATGCGGATCGCCGGATTGCGGTCGAAGACACGCTCGTCGGCGGCCTTGCGGACCACCTGAGCATTGATCACCGTATCCTGAGGAACGTCGATGACGAGATCGCCGAGAATCTGGGTCGAGCAGGAGAGGCGGCGACCTTCGGGAAGCCCGCGCACGCGGTCGTAGCGCTCTTCCTTCGGGCCGAGCGGTGACAGATGGTCGTTTGCCGAGGTAATGCCGTGCTTGGCGAAATGTCCCTCCTGGACGGAAATCTGGCAGCGCCCGCAGGTCGCCCGCCCGCCGCAGACGCTCTCCACGTAGACGCCGAGTTGGCGCGCGGCATCGAGCACCGGCGTGCCGACCGGAAACCGGCCGCGCTTGCCCGACGGCATGAAGAGGACGAGGGGATCTCTCTTGGAAATATCCGCCATGATACCTTTATTTACTCCGTCCGCGCTCCGGCGCCAGCCCGTGCGGCCCGGCCGCCGCGTCGGCCGCTGGCGGCCGACGATGCTGCCGTCGCCGCGGCTCCACTGCCTTCGACCGGCTTATAGTCGCGATAGGTCATGATCCAGTTACCGCAGTTCTGATCCGTGCCGTTCAGCACGTTGGCGGCGCGCACCGCTTCCATTTCCTGCGGCCGGCAGGGGTTCATGATCGCCGACGTCATGCCGGCGCCGATCACCATCGGGATGAAGCCGGCATTGATGCCATGGCGGTGCGGCAGGCCGAAGGAGATGTTGGAGAGCCCGCAGGTCGTGTTGACCTTCAGCTCCTCGCGCAGGCGCCGCAGCAGCGCAAAGACCTGGAGGCCGGCGCTGCCGAGCGCGCCGATCGGCATGACCAGCGGATCGACGACGATGTCATGCGGCTTGATGCCGTAGTCGGCGGCGCGTTCGACGATCTTCTTGGCGACCGCGAAACGGACGTCCGGATCCATCGAAATGCCGGTCTCGTCGTTGGAGATCGCCACGACCGGTACGCCGTATTTCTTGCAAAGCGGCAGGATCGCCTCGAGCTTTTCCTCCTCGCCGGTGACCGAATTGACCAGTGGCCGGCCCTTGGCCACTTTCAGCGCCGCCTCGATGGCGGCTGTCACCGAACTGTCGATCGACAGCGGCACGTCGACGAGGCCCTGGACGATCTCCAGCGTCCGGACGAGTAGGCCAGGTTCGGTCTCGTTGGGGTTGACCGAGGTGACCCCGGCATTGACGTCGAGCATGGTGGCGCCCGCCGCCACCTGTTCCAGCGCATCCCTGATGACCGTGTCGAAATTGCCCTCGATCATCTCGGCCGCGAGCTTCTTGCGGCCCGTCGGGTTGATGCGTTCGCCGATCACGCAGAAGGGCTGGTCGAAGCCGATCACAATCTCCCGGGTTGCGGATGCGACGATGGTGCGGGTCATTTCTTCCTCCAGGCGCGCGATGCGGCGCCGAAACGATGTGAATGTCTGAACGTCAGGCGGTTTCGCGGCCGCCGGTCTTCACCAGCGCGACGAGTTTTTCCCGGTCATAAGCTGCTTCGAGTTCGGCCGCCGCCCTGTCGGCTTCGGCTTCAAGATCGTCGGAGACGGCGATCGGTTGTGCCTTGCGCCATTCGGCGAGGTAATCGTCGGTGCCGGCTGCGCCGCTGCGCATCGCGCACATGTCGATCGCCTCGGTGAAGCGCAGCGAGAGTTCCCGCTTGGCGGTCTGTCGGCCCTTCTTGATGATCACCTGTGCCGGAATATCCCGCCAGAAGACGACGATGCGGTCGGCCATGAATTCCTCCGTGTTGAGGTGCAGCATGCACGGGTGCGGGCGACAAGACTGCGCTTGCGACGACGTCGCACCCAGCAAAATACGACGCGGTGATGGGATTGCCTTGCCGGATGTCGGGCCGGGTGCCGGTTACCAGATCTTCCGGGTCAGCCCGTGATAGAGCCAGGTCCAGATCGGCGGTGGAAAACGCAGTGCGGAGGGGCCTTGCGGCTGGTACGGCTTCAGCGCGCCGTCGATGGCATCCTGAAGCGCGCGGACGCTGATATCGACGGAAGAGGCGGTCATCAGCAGCGGATAGGTGGCGAGCGAATCCGAGCGCCCCGGGTCCACCCGCTTCTCGTAGAGCGTCCCGCCGGTATCGATACCCTTGTCGACCAGATGCACGGTGGCGCCAAAGTTCTTCTCGTCGCCTTCGACGCGCGACCAGTAACCGCCCATCTGGCCGCGGTACATCGGGTTGATGCCGGCGTGGAAGTTGATCACCGGGCAGGGGACAGCGGCAAGCGTCTCCGGCGACAGGATGCGGCAGGATATGGTGAAGATCGCGGCGGGCTTCAGGGCTGTCACCGCTGCGTGACAGGCCGGATCGTTGAGGGAGGGCACGTGCGTCACGGGGATCGCCGGGTTCGGTTCGGCGGAATGGCCGTAGTCGCGGATGATTTCGGCGGAGCGTCTTGCCGCCACGCTCTTGGTGAGCCGCGACGCGATCATCGTCGCCAGTTGGCCAAGCGCTGTGAACCAGCCGAACCGCCGGGCGCGGCGTTTCAGCAGCGTGCCCTTCGATTCCGGCTGTTCTTCGACGACATGCAGGTCGGGAAAATGTTTTGCCAATGCGTTGATCATCACCTGCGGGTTCACCCCGCCCGATGTCATCACCACGATCCGAGAATTCCCGTCCTGCATCGATCCCCCCGCAAAAAGCGCAGGGCCGCACTCTTCCGCCGAAGGCCCGAAGAAACGGTTAAACCGAGCGTAACGCCTGCGTGAGGTCGCCGTAGCCGGTGAAACGGTACTCGTATTCCAGGCCGAGATAATCGGCGGCCCCGCGCGCCTTTTCTTGAAGGACCTTGTCTTCCTCCTGGCTCAAATAGACGAGTTTTCGGTAGTTGCCGAAATACATGTCCTTCAGCTGCGGGTGGCGGTCGAGGCCGAGCGGTTCGATGACGAAGGCCTCGAACTGGCGGGCGAGAAAGTCGGTCAGGAAGAACGAGAACAGGTCATCGTCCGCTTTTGCGGCAAAAGCGTCGTTTCCGGCGAAGAAGGAATAACAGTGCGGGCCTTCGATGCGGGCGATGCCCTCGCGCTCGCAGAGACGGTCGATGTCGCCGCCGGTTCCGCAATCCGCGTAGGCGAAAAAGATCTTTTCGAAACCCGCTTCCCGCGCCTCGGCGACGGCTTTTTCGAGACCCGGAACGATCTTCTGCGGATAGGCGTGCCAGATCGCCGGCAGGCAATTGAGATCGATGTGACCGAGGCCTTGCTGCCTGGAAACAGCGAGGATTTCCCGCGCGATCGCTCCGCACGCGATCACGTGAACTTTTTCGCGAGTTGAACGTTCCTTTGCCGGAAATTCCATTTCCGCCACGATTTCATCTCTCTCCATCGGAGTATTCTAACATGACGGCCAAGACAGTCACGGTGATCGCCGCTCTTCTCGCGACGATGGTTTCTCTCACTTCCTGCGGCAATACCATTCGCGGCATGGGCCAGGATGCGGCCAATACCGTCAATGCCACGCAGGATGCGGGACGCCGGGTCGATCGCGCTGCGCGTTAAGGCGTCGCCGTCAGCAAGCCGTTCGGCGCCTCAGGCGCCGGCGGCAAGGCTGTTGTGCTTGCGGCGGATATATTCCTTTGCCGTTTCGACGGCGACCGCCGCATCGCGGCAATAGGCATCGGCGCCGACCGCCTTGCCGAATTCCTCGTTGAGCGGCGCGCCGCCGACAAGTACGATATAGTCGTCGCGCATGCCCTTTTCCTTCAGCGTATCGATGACGACCTTCATGTAAGGCATGGTCGTGGTCAAAAGCGCCGACATTCCAAGAATATCCGGCTGTTCCCGCTCGATCGCATCGAGATAGTTCTCGACCGGGTTGTTGATGCCGAGGTCGACCACGTCGAAGCCCGCTCCCTCCATCATCATGCCGACGAGGTTCTTGCCGATGTCGTGGATATCGCCCTTGACGGTGCCGATCACCATCTTGCCGAGTTTGGGAGCGCCGGTCTCGACCAGAAGCGGCCGCAGGATGAACATGCCCGCCTTCATGGCACTCGCCGATAGCAGCACTTCCGGCACGAAAAGAATGCCGTCACGGAAGTCGATGCCGACGATGCGCATACCCTCGACCAGCGCCTTGGTGAGCACGTCATAGGGCGTCCAGCCGCGCGTGAGCAGGATGTTGGTCGCCTCCTCGATCTCCTCCTTCAAGCCGTCGTAAAGATCGTCGTGCATCTGCTGCACGAGTTCCTCGTCGGAAAGTTCCGCCAGAATGATTTCGTCGTCGGACATGCAATGTTTCCCTTCGTTCGAGGGGCCGGTTCGAAGGCCGGCAAATCAGACGTTTACCGTCCCGAC
Organism: Neorhizobium sp. 05N33; assembly: GCF_056397445.1. Classification (NCBI taxonomy): domain Bacteria; kingdom Pseudomonadati; phylum Pseudomonadota; class Alphaproteobacteria; order Hyphomicrobiales; family Rhizobiaceae; genus Neorhizobium; species Neorhizobium sp. 05N33. The sequence continues at coordinate 449,885 of NZ_JBFTNK010000004.1, forward strand.
TATCTTTACCTTTAATTTGCTTGGCAATTTCTTTCGTATGCGACAGCGGCGCGTCGGAAAAACGACGGAAGATCGCTGCGGGATGTCTGTCCTGTACAAACCCGTGACGCAGAAAGGCGGGGCTCCGCTTGCACTTGGGCCTAGCATGGCGCATCAAAAAAGCTTGAGGCGCTTTTCAAAGCGGAGGCGAGGAACATCATGGACGATTTGACCCCAGAGACGGAACCGGCAGCCAGCGGGGCCAGGCGCGGCCGCGGCGAGCGGGGAGCGGCGGGCCGCCGGGCGGCCCGCGCAGGCCACGGTCCCGGTCTTTCCTTGCCCTATATCACCCGCAAAATCGGCGTCTACGAGGTGCTGGACGAGGAGGGCCTTACCCTCATCGAGCGCAATGCGGATCTCATCCTCGAAGAGATCGGCATCGAATTCCGCGAAGACGAGGAAGCGCTCGAACTCTGGGCAAAGGCGGGTGCCGACGTTCGGGGCCACCGGGTGCATTTCCCCAAGGGCCTCTGCCGCGAACTGCTGAAGACAGCACCGAGCGAATTTACCTGGCATGCCCGCAATCCGGAGCGCAACGTCCAGATTGGCGGCAAGGCGACCGTGTTCGCGCCGGTCTACGGACCTCCCTTCGTGCGCGACCTCGACGGCAAGCGCCGGTACGCGACGATCGAGGATTTCCGCAATTTCGTGAAGCTCGCCTATATGGCGCCGTCGATGCATTCGTCGGGCGGCACCGTCTGCGAGCCGGTCGACGTGCCGGTCAACAAGCGGCATCTTGATATGGTCTACAGCCATATCAAATATTCCGACAAGCCGTTCATGGGATCGGTCACCGCGCCGGAGCGCGCCGAAGACACGGTTGCCATGGCGAAGCTGGTATTCGGTGACGAATTCGTCGAGAACAATTGCGTCACGCTGAACCTCATCAACGCCAACTCTCCGATGGTGTTCGACGGCACCATGCTTGGCGCGCTGAAAGTCTATGCGCGGCATAACCAGGCGTCGGTCGTGTCGCCGTTCATTCTCTCGGGCGCCATGAGCCCGGTGACGGTGACCGGAACGCTGACGCAGATCCTTGCCGAAGTGCTGGCCGGTGCTGCGCTGACACAGCTGATCCGCAAGGGCTCGCCGGTGCTGTTCGGCACGTTCGCGGCGTCGATCTCGATGCAATCTGGCGCGCCGACCTTCGGGACCCCGGAGCCGTCGCTGGTCTCTTACGGTGCGGCGCAGCTCGCCCGTCGCCTCGGCCTGCCGTTCCGTACCGGCGGTTCGCTCTGCGGCTCGAAAGTGCCCGATGCCCAGGCGGCGCACGAATCGGCCAACACGCTGAACACGACACTGCTCGCCGGCACCAATTTCGTGCTGCATGCTGCCGGCTGGCTGGAGGGTGGCCTCGTGTCGTCCTATGAGAAATTTATGATCGACCAGGACCAGCTCGGCATGATGCAGAAGATGGCGCAGGGCGTCGATCTGTCCGAAGAAGGCCAGGCGCTGGACGCGATCCGCGAAGTCGGCCCCGGCAGCCATTATCTCGGCTGCGCCCATACCCAGGCGCATTTCCAGACTGCCTTCTATCGTTCGGCGCTGATGGACAACAATTCCTTCGAACAGTGGGAGATCGAGGGCGAGAAGCGGATCGAGCAACGCGCCAACGCGCTCTGCCGCTCCTGGCTCGACAGCTACGAAGCACCGCCGCTTGATCCCGCGATCGACGAGGCGCTGCTCGCGTTCATCAAGGACCGCAAGGATTCGATGCCCGACGCCTTCACCTGAAGAGAGCCCGATGCCGCCAGGGAGCAAGGCGGCGCCAGGCTGGTCGCCGATTTTATCCAGGAAGGGGTCTGGCGACCGCATTACCGATACCAGGGGCCTCGGTGAGGCCGCCTTCACCAGTTCTCGATGAGATTGCCGCGGGGCTCGGACTCCACGGCATCCTGATCCGCGGCGTGGTGAATTTTGGACCGGGCGAGGGGCCGTTATTGGGCGACGGCTCCCTTGCGCAGGCGGTCGTATTGCTCGGCAATGTCGGCGGTTCGATCTGGCCGTCGTTCACGGAATGGCGAAAAGGCCATGACGGTCCCGATCCCCTCGACACGTGGTCGAAGTTTCTGATCCGGCCGTTCGCCGGACGGCTCGGAGCCGCTGCCTATTTCCCCTCCGATCCGCCCTGGCAGCCGTTCCAGCAATGGGCGATGAGGGCTGAAGGTCTGAAGTCTTCGCCGCTCGGCATCCTCATCCATCCGCAGTTCGGGCTCTGGCACGGTTATCGAGGCGCTCTGGGTTTTCCGTATGCGATAGAGATTTCGCCTGATGAGGCCGAGCATCCTTGCGAGAGCTGCAGCGAAAAACCCTGTATGTTGGCCTGTCCCGTCAATGCGGTCAGCCTGTCGGGCTTCGACATTCCCCGATGTCGCGCCTATCTAGCGAGCGAGGCGGGCAAGGCGACCTGCATGATTTCCGGCTGTGCGGCCCGCAACTCCTGTCCGGTCGGCGTGCAATATCACTACCCGCCGGGGCAGCTCCGGTTCCATATGGAAGCGCTGGTGCGGTGAGCTTAAAATTTTTTCTTGGGATACCCCAAGGAATTTCCTGAGCGAAACGTCTAAGCTCTTAAGCGACGGAAAAGCGGGCGGGCAAGTGAGCGCGGAAATCCTCGATAAGGCATGCCAAGGCGACCGCAATGCGTTTTCAGCGCTTGTCGAGGCGCATTATGATTTCATTCATGCCGTCGCCTGGCGCTGGTGCGGCACGGAAAGCGATGCGGAAGACATCGCCCAGGACGTCTGCATCCGGCTGGGCAAGGCTATCCGTAGCTTCAAAGGGCAGTCGGCGTTCCGCACCTGGCTCTACACACTGACGCTGAACGCGGTACGCGACCATCAGCGCCAGTCCTCCCGGCGGCGACGAGACCAGGACCGGCTTGCAAACGACCCGATCTTCTTTTCGCATCTGGAGCCGGAGGAGGACGATCGCGGCGACTGGCTATGGGCGGCGGTGCGCCGCCTGCCGGAAAAACAGCGGGATGCGGTCCTGCTGGTTCATAGCGAAGGGCTCTCACACGCGGCTGCGGCGGCCATTCTCGACTGCAGCGAAAACACGGTCTCCTGGCATCTGCACGAGGCGCGTAAACGATTGAAGGACCTTCTGAAGAAGGAGGCGGTTTGACCATGACGGACGAATTCGACCAGCTCGGCAATCTGGCCTCGGCGCCCCGCGCTTCCGATGCGGCTCGCGGCCGCGCGCTTGCCGCCGCCATGCAGGCCTTCGACGAGACGGAAAAAAATGCAGCGCGCAGCAAAGGAAGTTCCTGGTGGCAGCGTCAAAGCTCTGTTCTCAATAGGATCTGGAGCATCCGCATGGTTACCCAACACCGTTATCTCGCAGGCTCCGCACTTGCGACGATGCTGATCATTCCGACGGCTGCCCTGCTGACATTCGAACTGACGCGCGGCAACCTGTCGAGCTCAGGGCAGGTCGCGCTGCCGCAAGTCATGGACGCACCGAAGCCCGTGACGGAGAGAGTGCCGGTACCGTCGGTCGCGAAGCCGGCCGAACCGCAGCAGGAAGCCGATCGGAAGGCCGATGCCGCACCGTCGGTTCAATCCTCGAAGCAGAGCGATTTTAGCTCCGCGGATATTGCCCGCCAGCTGAAGAAGCAGGAGGCACGTGGCGGTGCGGCCCAGCGGAGTGCTGCGCCCAGCCCATTGGTCGCTCCCATGCCGGCGCCCCCGGTGATGGCCGAGCGCGCGGCTCCGATGGCTGCAGCCCCCCGTTATGCGCCCACTGAGCGCGAAATCCTGCCGCCGCTCGAAGATGGCCGCGACCGCTTCGCCAACGCGGACACCAACCCGGTCAAAAGCGTCGCAACCGATCCGGTCTCCACCTTCTCCGTCGACGTCGATACGGCCTCCTATGCGTTTGCGCGGCGCTCGCTGATGGAAGGGCATCTGCCCGATCCCGACAGCGTGCGGGTCGAGGAGATGATCAATTATTTCCCTTATGACTGGCCGCGGCCACAGACGGCCGACGAGCCATTCCGCACCACCGTCACCGTCACGCCCACTCCGTGGAATACCGGCACGCGGCTGATGCATGTGGCGATCAAGGGGTTCGAGACCGCGCCGGCCTCGCAGCCTGCTGCCAATCTCGTTTTCCTGATCGACGTCTCCGGCTCGATGAACGCGCCGGACAAGCTGCCGCTCTTGAAAAGCGCCTTCCGCCTGCTGGTGGGCAAATTGAAGCCGGAGGACAAGGTCTCGATCGTTACCTATGCCGGCAATGCCGGAACGATGCTGGAGCCGACGTCCGCTCGCGAACGGGACAAGATCCTCGGTGCGATCGACAATCTGCGGCCCGGCGGTTCGACGGCCGGGGCGGAAGGCATCGATGCGGCCTATCGGCTGGCGCGCCAGGCCTTCATCCCGGGGGGCGTCAACCGGGTGATGCTGGCGACTGACGGCGATTTCAATGTCGGTGCTTCCAGCGACGAAGACCTCAAGCGCCTCATCGAGCAGCGCCGCAAGGACGGTATCTTCCTCTCGGTTCTGGGTTTCGGCGAAGGCAATCTCAACGACAGCCTGATGCAGACGCTCGCCCAGAACGGCAACGGCACCGCCGCCTATATCGACACGCTTGCCGAGGCGCAGAAGGCGCTGGTCGAGGAGGCTGGTTCGACGTTGTTTCCGATCGCCAAGGACGTAAAAATCCAGGTCGAGTTCAATCCGCAGCAGATCTCGGAGTATCGTTTGGTCGGCTATGAGACTCGGGCGCTGAAACGCGAGGATTTCAACAATGACCGTGTGGATGCTGGCGATATCGGGTCCGGTCATGCGGTGACGGCAATTTACGAGGTGACGCCGAAGGGCAGTGCCTCGGCGCTCGACGACCCGCTGCGTTACGGCCCGGCCGCGCCCTCCGCGCCGGTTGCGGTCTCCGATGAAATGGCCTTCGTCAAAATCCGCTACAAGCAGCCTGATGGGGATGCCAGTAAGCTGATCACCACGCCGGTCACCGAGATGAATGCAGTGCGCGACTTCGCCTCAGCACCTCAGGATGTCCGGTTCTCGACAGCGGTGGCAGCCTTCGGGCAAAAACTGCGCGGCACCGATGCGCTCGACGCCTTTCCCTACCGCTTGATCCTCGACATGGCGCGCAATGCCCGCGGCGAGGATGCGTTCGGATATCGCGGCGGGTTCCTCGACCTCGTGCGGCTCGCCGAGACACTCGACCGGCGCTAGGCCGTCTCAATCAAACCTTGGGATAGGCCCGCTCCAGCCCACCGGAGCGGGTCAGCCCGTCGCGAAAGGCGGCATAGGCCGGATGCTGGCTCGATTTCGCCGCTTCCATCAGCCGGATCTGCAGCCGGGCAGGCGCGGTGTTGCCGATCCACTCGCCGCACTTCTGCAGTTTCAGGGAGTTCAGGAACTTCGCTTCCGAAGCCTGGTCGAGATAGAGATGCAGGCCGTCGAGCAGCAGGTCGTCCGACGTCGGATTGTCCGTCAGCAGGGCCAGCCAGGATTGGTTCTCGGTCGAGAAACTCGCAAGGCTTTCCGCTACCGTTTCCCGGCTGCCGATCGGGGATATGTTTGCCATGTCTCTATCCTTCAGCCCTCATGCGTCAGCCGCGGCGGCGACGTCTTTCCCGGCCGGAATCTCCGCCCGATTCGCTGGCGGTCTTATTGCGCAGCGGGCCGATCTTGTCGACGATTTCCTCGATCGTCGGTCGCGGCCGAGGGGTGTAATCGTCGAGTGCCGAGCGCATCGCGGCCAGGTGTTCGCAGGACGTGCCGCAGCATCCGCCGATGATCCTTGCGCCGGCATCGCGGGCAAGCCGCGCATATTCCGCCATCAGCGGCGGCGTGCCGGAATAGAAGATTTCCGAGCCGCGAAATTCCGGAATGCCGCAATTGCCCTTGACGATGGTGACAGCCTCAGGATCGGCGGCGGTCATGTCGAGCAGGCTGGACAGGATATCGGAGGCGCCGACGCCGCAATTGGCGCCAGCCGCGACCGGGCCTTCGCCGACATCCTTTGCCACGCTGTGGATCTGCCTGGGATCGAGGCCCATCATCGTCCTGCCGGCCGTGTCGAAAGAGCCGGTATAGGTATAGGGCAGTCCGACCTGGACGGCCGCTTCGGCCGCTGCGCGGATTTCTTCCGGCGCAGACATGGTCTCGATCCAGGCGATATCGGCGCCGCCGGCCTTCAGGCCCTCGATCTGTTCCGCGAAGGCGGTAACTGCATCCTCATAGGTCATGGTGCCGAGCGGTACGAACAGTTCGCCGGTCGGACCGACCGAACCGGCGACGATCACCTTGCGGCCCGCTTTCTCTGCCACCTTGCGGGCGATCTTTGCAGCAAGCCTGTTGAGTTCGTGCACCCGGCCTTCCGCCTTGTGCAGCTTCAGCCGCTGGCGCGTGCCACCGAAGGAATTGGTGAGGATGATATCGGCGCCTGCGTCGACGAAATCCTGATGCAGCTTCTCGATCTTCTCAGGCGCGGCCTCGTTCCACAGTTCCGGCGCTTCGCCGGCTTCCAGGCCCATGGCGAAGAGATTGGTGCCGGTCGCGCCGTCAGCCAGCAGCACGCCCTTCTCGGCCAGAAGTTCGGTCAGTGCGTTGGCGGTCGGCATGGGCGCTCCTTGCAATAGCGATCAATCATATAAAGAAATCTTTATATGATTTCAAGCCGCGGCCACGCGCCTCTTCGCGACGCCGGCGGCTCCAGCAGCGCCCGCCCGAATGGCCGGCTCAGAGCGACGCCTTGATCTTATCGGCGATGTCGGGGGCCAGCCATTTGGTCCAGATGTCCGGACTGGTTTCGAGGAAATGTTTGGCGGCAGCCTCGTTGGTGCTCTTGTTGGCCTCCTGCCAGGCGAGCACGCCATTGACCGTCGCATTGCTCCACTTGCGCCTCTTGATATAGTCCATCGCCACCTCAGCCTTTTGAGCAAACTGCTTGGTCACCAGGGTGAAGGCCTGCGAGGTCGGATAAGAGTTCACCTTGGGGTTCAGGCAGTTGGGGACAGCGGTGCAGGCGTCCCAATCGGCCTTGTCGTGCGGCACGCCGAAGGAGAGCTTCACCATCTCGTATTTGCCGAGGAAGGCGGTTGGCGCCCAGTAATAACCGAGCCAGCCGGTCTTCTTCTCGAAGGCGGCGGCGATCGATTGGTCGAGGCCTGCTGCCGTGCCGGTGTCGATCAGGTCGAAATTCTTCTCTTTGCCGCCGAGAGCCCTGAAAAGATTCGCGGTCGAAATCTGACAACTCCATCCGGACGGGCAGTTGTAGACGACGCCTCTGGCCGACTTCTGCGGAGCCGGAAAGAGATCCGGATGGGCGAGCGCCTGCGCGACCGTCTTGATGTCCGGATGCGAGTCGGCAAGGAATTTCGGGATCCACCAGCCCTCGACGGCTCCATCCGACAGGATTTCGGCGCCGATCACCAGGCGGCCTTCGGCAACGGCCTTGTCGAGGGACGTGCGGACGGAGTTGATCCAGAATTCCGGTGCGAGGTCCGGCTGGCCCCTTTCGTTCATGGATGTGAAAGTCGGAAGCGTGTCACCCGCGACGAGTTCGACGGTGCAGCCGAAACCCTGTTCCAGGATGATCTTGTCGAGATTGGCGGCGATGCCGGCTGAGGCCCAGTTCATTTCGGCGATCGAGACTGAACCGCAGTCCGCCGAGGCTGACCCTGCGAAAGCATAAAGACCGGCGGCGAAGACCGTGGAAGCGAGGATTTTTTTCATTTTGAGACCTCCCGGCCGTTTCCTTTCAGTGTTGACTTCAGCAGAGCGCAAGATGGTGATCAACCGATGGAGGCAGTTTCAAGCAGCCCTGCGAAGGATCTATCACATCCGCATTTGCGGCAGCTTTTCACAGATACTGCGCATTTATATGTCAACTCAAATCACGGTAGGGTTTCGGGATCAGAAATCAACACGCGCGACCTGGGATCATTTATCCACGGCCCATTTTTAGGGAACCGCAAGGAAAATGAGAAAATCGCGTGACTTCCGGAGTTCACTAACCATCCGGTAAGAATGTCGCGTTATTGCTTTTAATGCGGGCGGTTAGCTCGCGCCTGGCGCCGGATCAGGTAGTGCGTACCGGTTGCCCTCGCTGTCCGATGGCGGGCCTGCTTTATTGGCCCGCGGACGCTTCATCTTCCGATTGTTGTAGAATTCACGATTGTCATGTTGGCTCGTGGGCCTTTTGGCACCTGCGTGGATTTGCGGTCAAAATCGGCTGGCCGAGCCCGGTCAGCCGAGGCCTTTCGTCGGTGAGGCTTGAATACGGCAAGCGGGTATCGGTTGACACCCGTGCTTTCTGACGGCACCATTTGACCGTAATGCTAATCCAGAGACATCATCACCAACAGGGCCGGACGCCTCCTGTCTACGAATCGTCCGGTCCCCTCTGGTTAAGGCCATTTTCTCCATGACACGCAACGGTCACGTCACCCTTGTCCTCGGCGGCGCCCGCTCGGGCAAATCCGGGTTTTCGGAAAGGCTTGCCCAAGAGAGCGGCCTGGAACGGCACTACGTTGCCACCGGTCGTGCCTATGACGACGAGATGCGCGAGCGCATCGCCCGGCATCGCGTCGATCGCGGAGACGGCTGGACCACCCATGAAGTGCCGCTCGATCTGGTGGAGCGATTGGCCGACATCGATGCGCCGGGGAGGGTCATCCTCGTCGATTGCCTGACGCTCTGGCTCACCAACCTGATGATGGACGAGCGCGATATCGACACTGCCGCCGCCGCACTCGTGCGGCAGTTCGAAAGCCTCTCAGCGAGACTGATCGTCGTCTCCAACGAGGTCGGCCTCGGCATCGTGCCGGACAACAGAATGGCGCGGGAGTTCAGAGACCATGCCGGAAGGCTGCACCAGCGGATCGCGGCATCTGCCGACGAGGTCTTCTTCGTCGCCGCCGGTCTGCCGCTCAGGATGAAGAGCTAGAAGCCGAGCCAGACGCGGACGGGATGGGTCGGGTCGGCGAGCAGCTTCAGGGCGAGCGCCAGGCAGGAGATGACAAGCAGCGGCTTGATCAGCTTCGCGCCGTTCTTCATGGCCAGCCGCGAGCCGACCTGGGCGCCGAGGAACTGGCCGACGCCCATGATCAGGCCAATCTTCCAAAGTACGGACCCGGTTGCCGCAAAGACCAGGAACGAGCCGAAATTCGAGCCGAGATTGATGAGCTTGGTGTGGGCGGTCGCCTTCAGCATGCCAAAGCCGGCGAGCAGTACGAAACCCAGCATGTAGAAAGAGCCGGCACCAGGCCCGAAGATGCCGTCATACAGGCCGACCAACGGGACGATCGTCACCCCGAACACCAAAGGCGTCACCCGGCGGTGACTGTCGATATCGTTGAGATTGGGCTTGATGGCGAAGAACAGCGCGATGGCGATCAGCAGGAACGGGATTGCCGCGGCAAGCCAACCCGCCGGCACCAACGACGCGAGCGCGGCGCCGACGGCCCCGCCGATCAGCGACATCGCCGCCATCGGCAACTGACTTTTTAAGTTCACGTGACCTCGCCGCGCATAGGCAATCGTCGCGGATGCCGATCCGAACTGCGACTGCAGTTTGTTCGTAGCAAGCGATTCGAGCGGCGGGATGCCGGCGATCAGCATGACCGGAATGGTGATGAGCCCACCACCGCCGGCGATCGAATCGACGAAACCAGCAAAAATCGCGGCAAGAAACAGCAGGAAGAGGAATTGGAATGCGAGGTCGGTCAAGGGGAGGAGACTCTGTCAGGGGAGGCGCATCCGGACGGGTGCGGCGTGCTTCTCGCATCGAACCGCGTTGACCGCAACCATCTCCAGCGGAACTCCAGCCATGTTGCTTCCGGGATTGCGCATCATTGGTTTGGCGTTATTGTGCGCGGCTTTCGAAGAGCCGAACGAGGAAAGCACATGCACAAGGTCATTTTCGATACGGACCCCGGCGTTGACGACGCGATGGCGCTGCTCTTTCTGCACCGGCATCCTGAAGTCGACCTGATTGGCGTCACGACCGTTTTCGGCAATGTGTCACTTGATCTGACCACTCGCAATGCGCAGTTCCTGCATCAGGAATGGGGAATTTCCGCGCCGATCGCCAGAGGCGCCGACAGGACGATCGATCCGTTGCGAAGCGACGATCGCGCCGCTTCCGTCGTGCACGGCCTTGACGGTCTCGGCAATATCGGCCTGCCGGACACGATAGACTGGCCGCTCGACCCCCGTCCCGCCTACCAGTTCATCATCGATACCGTCCGCGACAATCCGGGCGAAGTGACGCTGATCGCCGTCGGCCGCATGACAAACCTGGCGCTGGCGCTGCAGGCCGATCCGGATTTTGCCGGCCTCGTCAAGGAAGTCATCGTCATGGGCGGCGCCTTCGATGTGAACGGCAATGTCACGCCGGCAGCGGAAGCCAATATCTATGGCGATCCGGAAGCCGCCGACATCATCTTCACCACGCCCTGGAAGGTCACCATCGTCGGTCTGGACGTGACGCTGAAGACGATCATGACGGGGGAGTATCTTGCCGACATGGCCAAGTCGGGCGAAAAGGCGGTGCAATTGCTCTCCGACCTGTCGCAATATTACATCGAGTTCTACAAGAGCCGGGTCGGCATTTCCGGCATGGCGGTACATGACAGCACGGCTTGCGTCTATCTGGTGCGGCCGGACCTCTTCATTCTCCGCAGCGGCGCGGTGCGGGTCGTCTGCGGGGGCATTGCCGACGGCGAAACGATCCAGGCCCCCGACAGCGGCCGCAAGTTCGTCGGCACCGCCTGGGACGGTCAGCCGAGCCAGTGGGTGTGCACCGACGTCCGATCGGGCGAGGTTCTGGAGGTGATCCGCACGGCGCTGGTCGAGAGCCGGGCCTCCGGCGCCTAGGCGATTGCTGTTTAGGCAACAGTTCCGGTGCAAATTTTCACGCGGGAACACGAGGCCATTGGCATTTGTGATCGATTTCCCTATGTGGAACCTTGATTTGGATATTCGACAAAGGACATGGGCGTGACAGCTACATTCGATAAAGTTGCCGACATCATCGCTGAGACCAGCGAAATCGATCGCGAGACGATCACGCCGGAAAGCCACACGATCGATGACCTGGGCATCGATAGCCTGGACTTCCTGGATATCGTGTTCGCCATCGACAAGGAATTCGGGATCAAGATTCCGCTGGAACAGTGGACCCAGGAAGTCAACGAAGGCAAGGTTTCGACCGAAGAGTACTTCGTTCTGAAGAACCTGTGTGCCAAGATCGACGAGCTGAAGGCGGCCAAGGGCTGATCGTCACCGATCATCCCGGGCCGGCAAACTCATGCTGCTCGAATATTTCCAGATGATCGACCGCGTCGAAGCGGTCGATCTTGGGGCCAAAGTGTTGAAGGCGCGGTCTGTCGTGCCTTCCAAAAGCCCTGTCTTCGAAGGCCATTTTCCCGGAATGCCGCTGGTGCCGGGCGTGCTCCTGATCGAGACCATGGCGCAGGCCTCCGGTTTCCTGGTGCTTGCCGCTACCGATTTCGCCGCCATGCCGTTCCTGATGTCGGTCGACGGCGCCAAGATGCGCGCCTTTGTGGAGCCCGACGCGGTTCTCGACATCGAGGCGTTTCTGGAGCATGAGGGGTCCGGTTACGCGGTGACCAAGGCAAAGATCACGTGTAACGGCAAGAAGGTCTGCGACGCACAGCTCAAACTGCGCACCATGCCGTTCAGCGAAATCCCGCTGGCGCCGGTCATCCGCAAGCGCGCGGAAGAGGTCGGCCTGATGGATGCGATTGCCGCAAGCGCATAAAAGCCTGCCCGTTCAACCGGTGGGTCAAAGAGGACATTATGAAGTCTGACAACGATGTCGTGATCACTGGTATCGGGATCGTCACCAGCCAGGGCGTGGGCAAGGAGCCGCATATCGCGCTCCTGTCGTCGCCGGAAGCGGGTGCCCCGAAAGTCGAGATCGATCGTTTCGCGCCGTATCCGGTGCATCCGATGCCCGAAATCGACTGGTCTGCGCAGATCGCCAAGCGTGGCGACCAGCGCCAGATGGAGAACTGGCAGCGGCTCGGCGTGTTTTCCGCAGGCCTTGCGCTCGACGACGCGGGCCTGAAGACGGATGCGGAAGCCTGCGCTTCCATGGACATGATCGTGGCCGCCGGCGGCGGCGAGCGCGACATCAAGGTCGATTCGCTGATCGTCGACGAAGCGCTGAAGCGCAACGACCGCGAAATGCTGCTCAACGAGAAGCTGACGACCGAGCTTCGCCCGACGCTGTTTCTGGCGCAGCTTTCCAACCTGGTCGCCGGCAATATCTCGATCGTCCACAAGGTCACCGGTTCGTCGCGCACCTTCATGGGCGAAGAGGCGGCCGGCATTTCCGCCGTCGAGACCGCCTTCCACCGCATCAAGGCCGGCCAATCTACCCACAGTCTGGTCGGCGGCGCCTTCGTCGCCGAACGCGCCGACATCATCCTTCTTGTCGAGGGTATTCGTGCGCATGCGACGGGCGGCTGGCATCCGCTCTGGTCGCGCTCGGCCGACAATGGCGGCGGCATGATCATGGGCACCGTCGGGGCCTTCCTGGTGCTCGAATCGCGCGCCCATGCGCAGGCGCGGGGCGCCCATATCTACGCTGTCATCGATGCGATCGAAGGCGATCGCGGCAATCGTGACGAGGGCCGCCTCGAAAAACGTCTCGCCCGTCTCGCTGGCCATGCCTCGGGCCGTTCCAAGGCCGATACGGTCGTGTTTTCAGGTGCAAGCGGCGTCGTCGATCTCACGACGCGGGAGAAAACGCTGCTGGAGACCGAATTCCCGGGCGCTGCGATCCGCGGATTTGGCGGCGTCACCGGCCATGGCATGGAAGCGCAATTCCCCTTGGGTCTGGCCCTTGCGGCATTGACCTTGGATGGCGCGGCAAAAGTTCCCACATTCGATGCCCAGAACGAAAAGCCGATGACGGCGCCTGCCAAACACGCAGTGGTGACGACGGTCGGTTATACGCGCGGCGAGGGCCTTGCAGTCCTCTCGGCCGCGTAAAGGAGATTTTGATGAGCGACAACCGCTTCAAGGATCATCTCGGCCGTCCGATCATCGCGATCACCGGCATGGGCGTCATTACCTCGCTCGGCCAGGGCCTTGCCGACAACTGGGCGGCGCTGACCTCCGGCACCTCCGGCATCCACAAGGTGACCCGTTTCCCGACCGCGGGCCTTTCCACCCGGATCAGCGGCACGGTGGATTTCATCGCCGTTCCGGCCGAAAACTCTGTCGAACGCTCCTTCGCCTTTGCCCGCGAGACGACGGTCGAAGCGCTTGCGCAGTCGGGCCTTTCCGGCGATTTCGACGGGCCGCTCTTTCTTGCCGCCCCTCCGGTCGAGCCGGAATGGAGCGATCGTTTCGCGCTTGCCGACCGCGCCCCGCCGTCGAAGGCCGAGGGCGACGCCTATGACCGTTTCCTCGCCGCCATGCGCGAACGTCCCGACCCGGTCTTCCTCGAAGCCGTGCAGTTCGGCTCGATCTCCGAACGCCTTGCCGACAAGTTCGGCACGCGCGGCCTGCCCGTGACCCTCTCGACGGCCTGTGCCTCCGGTGTCACCGCCATCCAGCTCGGTGTCGAAGCGATCCGTCAGGGCCGCACCGATCGCTCGCTGGTGGTTGCGACCGACGGTTCGGTCAGCGCCGAAGCACTGATCCGCTTTTCGCTCCTCTCCGCACTCTCCACTCAGAATGATCCGCCGGAAAAGGCGTCAAAGCCGTTCAGCAAGGACCGCGACGGGTTCGTCATCGCCGAAGGCGCGGCGACGCTGGTGCTCGAATCGCTCGAATCGGCCATCGCCCGCGGCGCCAAGGTGCTCGGCATCATGAAGGGCTGCGGCGAAAAGGCCGACCATTTCCACCGCACCCGTTCCTCGCCGGACGGCGGCCCGGCGATTGCGACGATCCGCGCGGCGCTGGCAGACGCCGGCATGGACGAGGGCAGCATCGGCTATATCAACGCGCACGGCACCTCGACGCCGGAGAACGACAAGATGGAATATGGCGCGATGCTCGCCGTCTTCGGCGATCGGCTGAAGGAAATCCCGGTTTCCTCCAACAAGTCGATGATCGGCCATACGCTGACAGCGGCCGGCGCCGTCGAGGCCGTCTTCTCCATCCAGACGATGCTGACCGGTACGCTGCCGCCGACCATCAACTACACCAACCCCGATCCGACGATCGTGCTCGACGTGGTGCCGAACAAGAAGCGGGATGGGCAGCCGAAGGCGGTGCTTTCCAACTCATTCGGCTTCGGCGGACAGAACGCCAGCCTTGTCATGACGCTGGAACCAGCTTAGAGACCGTCGCCAATCACGTTTGACGAATTGGGACGCCTCCGGGCGAAGGAAGACCTATTATGCGCGCTCTGCAACTGATCGATGACCGGAAGCTCGAAGCGGTGGACATTCCCGAGCCGGAAGCCCCCGGCCCGGGCGAGGTAACGCTGCGGGTCAAAGCCGTCGCGCTCAACCATATCGACGTCTGGGGCTGGCGCGGCATGGCGTTCGCCAAGCGCAAGATGCCGCTGACGATCGGAGCGGAAGCCTCCGGCGTCGTTGAGGCGATCGGGCCGGGCGTTTCGAACGTCCTGCCGGGCCAGCTCGTATCGATCTACGGCGCGCGCACCTGCGGCCTCTGCAAGCCCTGCCGCGAGAAGCGCGACAACCTTTGCGAACACGTTTCCGGCGTGCACGGTTTCCATCTTGACGGTTTTGCCCAAGAAAAGGCCAACCTGCCTGCTCGCCTGCTCGTGCCTGCACCTCCGGGTGTCGATGCGGTCGCCGCAGCGCTTGCTCCAGTCACCTTCGGCACCGTCGAGCACATGCTGTTCGACAATGCCAAGCTGCAGCCGGGCGAAACCATCCTGGTTCACGCAGGCGGTTCGGGCATCGGCACGGCGGCCATCCAGCTCGCCAAGAAGATCGGCTGCACGGTGATCACCACGGTCGGCTCGGACGACAAGATCGAACGCGCCAAGGCGCTCGGCGCCGATCACGTCATCAACTACCGCACCGACCGGTTTGAAGGCGTCGTGCGCAAGCTCACCAAGAAGAAGGGCGTCGACGTCGTCTTCGAGCATGTCGGCAAGGACACCTGGGCCGGCTCGATGCTGTGCATGAAGCGCGGCGGCCGCCTCGTCACCTGCGGCTCCACATCAGGCGTTTCGACCGACATGAACCTGATGATGCTCTTCCAGCAGCAGCTGAAGCTGTTCGGCTCGTTCGGCTGCCGCATGGAGAACATGGCGAATGCCATGCAGAAGATGGCTCAGGGCATCGTTCATCCGGTGATCGACACGGAAGTCACCTTCGCCGAGATCGACAAGGCGCTGGAGCGGATGGAAACTCGCCAGGTGTTCGGCAAAATCGTGCTCCGGATGGACTGAGGCATCCGCTTTGAAGATGTTCCTTACCCGGATCGCTCTGGCGCTACTCCACTTCCAGCAATGGCTGGTGGCGCAGAGCGCGTTCGGGCTCTTGAATTTCCTGAAGATTTTTCCGGCGGATCCGGGCATCCGGTTCGCCGACCGGATGGCGCGGCGCATCGGGCCAAAGCTCGGCCGCCACAAGCTGATGCTTGTCAATCTGCGCAACGCCTATCCGGAAAAGACCGACGAGGAACTTGAGCAGATCGCCATAGCGAGCTGGGGCCATATGGGCCGGCTCGCCGCCGAATACGTGTTCCTCGACCGGCTGTTCGATTTCGATCCGGAACAGGAGAAGCCGGGCAGGGTGGAAGTCTCCGGTATTCCGATCTTCGCCGATCTTCGTGACAATCCGCGTCCGTTCATCGTCTTCACGGCCCATACAGGCAATTTCGAACTGCTGCCGGTCGCCGGCAATGCCTTCGGCCTCGAAGTGACGGTTCTCTTCCGGCCGCCGAACAATCCCTATATCGCCGACAAGGTGTTCGCCTTCCGTAGCGCCCGCATGGGCCAGCTGGTGCCATCGCATGCGGGCTCGTCCTTTGCCCTGGCACGCAAGCTCGAAACGGGCGGCGGCGTCGGCGTTCTGGTGGATCAGAAATTCCGCAAGGGCCTCAAGACCAGCTTTTTCGGGCAGCCCGTCCAGACGAGCCCATTGCTTGCAAAGCTGGTTCGGCAGTTCGATGCGGAAGTTTATCCGGCCCGCTGCATTCGGCTGCCGGGCAACCGCTTCCGGCTCGAGATCGAACCGAAGGTCGAACTGCCGCGGGACGCCAGCGGCAAACTCGATCTCCAGGCGACCGGCCAGCTGCTCAACGACAAGGTGGAAAGCTGGGTTCGCGAATATCCCGAACAGTGGCTCTGGTACCACGACCGGTGGCATATCAAGCGCTATCTCTAAGCAGATTTTGAGATTTTTCTGACCGCATTACTGCAATTTTACTTTAAGTCACCGGCTATAAATCGGGTCTGCTTTTGAGGAATAAATTAATCTGAATCGCATTGGATATTGGAGGCGCCGATCTTGAGGAACGATCGGCGATAATCTCCGGCACGAGGGGGAGGGCATTTTGGAAGCGTTGATCGATCTGTTTTGGTCAAAATATGCCGATCTACGGCAGGCCGTCGAGCGCAATGACGATAACGCAACCACTTCGCTCGATCGTGAACTCGATCCGCTTCTGCTCGCGGTCTTTTCGAGCCAGAGCAAGGATCCGGCCAGCATCCAGGCGCAATTCCGCTTCGCACTCGACCTTCTCAACGAAGAAGCCGATGACCGCGGCTGCGTCCGCCGCAACGGTCATTTGCTGCAGATGCTTGTGGAACGCTACGTCGTTCAGGAGACCGGTCTGTCGGCCAATCGCCGTCCGGAGCCGGAATCGCTCGATCATGGTGTGATCGCCGATGCGACGGCAGACGGTTTTCTCGACGACGCTCTGCTCAATCGGATTTCCGACCGTATCGTGGTGATCGCGCCCGGATATCGGATCTTCTACTCCAACGAGACCAACGCACGCCGTCTTGATCTCGATCGCGACGCGCTGATCGGCCGGCATTTTGCTGAATTCGTCGGCCTTCACCGTTTCAAGAACGATTTCAAGCCGAACCTGGATCGCTGCTTTGCGGGCGAGAGCATATCATTGACTTACGCGGATCAGACCGACGGCCAGACGGTCGTCGTCCGTTGCCGCATGTCTCCCTGTGTTTCTGGCTCTTCACAACTGATCGGCGCGCTCCTGGTCATGCAGGAAACAGCCGACCGCCGCCGGCGCCCCGCTGCCTGACCTTTACTTGTCGGACCAGATGGCCAGCTCGTAGCCCTCCGGATCGGCGAAATGGAAACGCCGGCCCCCGGGGAACGAGAAGATCGGCTTGACGATCCGGCCACCGGCTTTGCCGACCCGCTCAAGGGCATTTTCCAGGTCGTCCGCGAAAAGAATGACGAGTGGGCCGCCTTTGGCTGTTACGTCCGTCGACTTCGCAAAACCGCCCGTCAGCCTTCCGTCCTGAAACTCGCAGTAGTCCGGTCCATAGTCCGTGAAAGTCCAGCCGAAGGCCGAGCCGTAAAAAGCCTTGGCGGCTTCGACGTCCTTCACGTTGAACTCGATATAGTCGATCTTGCGATCCGCTCCCTTGGTTCCCATCGGGCCCTCCTATTTGGTTTCTTCCAGCAGATTTTTCAGCGCCCTGAGATCCTTCCGCACATGGGCGGCATCCGCCTCGAAAGCCGAGTTGTCGAGGTCCGGGCGCTGCAACAGCGTGAACATGATTTCCGATCCATCACCGTTCGCCACGACGCGCAACGGGTTCTCGACCACGAGACCGTTTTCCATCGTCACCGTGTGGTCGAGGATGCCGAATGGATTGTCGGGCGAGAACCGCACGCGCACCAGGCCGACCGGTCCGCCGTCGCCGATCCAGTGGTCACCGTCACGGGTAAGCCCGGCGGCAAGGCCGGATGCCCAGAGCGGCATGTTTTCAGGCTGGCTCGCGAAGGCGTAGACGTGCTGCCAAGGTCTCTCGATGCCGATATGAATTATACGGGCGGGCAGGGTGGTCATGGTAGCCTCCTCAGTTTCCCCTCGGTCTATCCGAAGAGAAACGACGGTTCTTGAACAAAACGGACAATCAGCTGCAGATCTGTCTGCGGATTTCCCAAGGTGTAAAGGTCGTCAGCTCCTTCACATCGCGCGTCATGTGCGCCTGATCAGCGTAACCGGCCTCAAGCGCGAGAATGGCGAGATTTCCGGATGCGGGCTGGTGGACCATGCGAAGAAGCCGCTGCAAACGGAGAATGCGCTCGAGCGTTTTCGGCCCATATCCGAAGTGATCGTGGCTCTGGCGGCGCAAGGTGCGTTCGCCGAATGCCAGCGTTGCCGACGAGCCATGCAGCACGCCGCTGCCGAGCTCATCGAAGAGCATTCCCATCGCGTTTTGGGGCTCGGCGGCCAGTGATGCCTCTCCTGCCGCCCAAGCCTCGAACAGCCGCCGCCTTACGATTGGGCAGTTTGCTTCGGCAAGCCGCTCCTCTACCGTCCGAACGTCGTCCCGGAGATCGCGGAGCGGCACGGCGCGTCCAACCAGCTCACTCAACGGGACGTCAAGCCAGCGCAGGGCGGCACCCGCCCTGAAGCGCAGACCGAGGATGGTTTCACCGGGGGCGAGGGCAGGGAAGGCGGCGGTGCGGTCAGGGCCAATCACCATCAATTGACCGCCAACCCAGATCAGGTCCGAGCAGCCGTCCGGCACGACGGCAATCTGACCCTCGAATTCCTGCGGCAGGCGGTGCGACCAGACACGGAAAAACAGCCTCGAAAGCGTCCCGTGCGCCGGTCGCTCTCGGTAAGTGCCGGCGCGCATTGCCAGTATCGGCGTATCTTTGCGCGTATCATTGGCCGTATTCATACCTCCTTGTGGCATCCGAATTTGGCAGCCGCAAGACGCCGTCCGCCGCGGAGAAAACAGGTCGCTGCGTCGCCGCGACGAAGACAGAGTGTCATGGAAATTTAATCGTTTAGCGTCGCCATCGCCTTGCCGTTTCCCTATATGAATGCGACAACACCCTCGAATCTCAATATGGAGGCACATCCGTGGAACAGGCAGAAATCGGCCTTATCGGGCTCGGCGTCATGGGCTCTAACCTCTCGCTCAACATTGCCGAAAAAGGCAATAAGATCGCCGTCTTCAACCGATCTCCGGAAGCGACCCGCAAGTTCTACGCCGAAGCCGGCGAACTGCAGGGCCAGCTTGTCCCCTGCGAGACACTCGAAGAATTCGTCGCCGCCATCCGCCCGCCGCGGCCGATCATCATCATGATCAAGGCCGGCGATCCGGTCGATCAGCAGATGGAGCTTCTGAAGCCTTATCTTTCGGCCGGCGACATCATGATCGATGCCGGCAACGCGAATTTCCGCGACACGATGCGCCGCTTCGACAATCTGAAGGACAGCGGCCTGACCTTCATCGGCATGGGCGTTTCCGGCGGTGAAGAAGGTGCGCGCCACGGCCCGTCGATCATGGTCGGCGGCACCGAGGAAAGCTGGAAGCGCGTCGAGAAGGTGCTGACCTCGATCTCCGCCAAGTTCAACAATGAGCCCTGCGTCGCCTGGCTCGGTGAAAACGGCGCTGGCCATTTCGTCAAGACCATCCATAACGGCATCGAATATGCCGACATGCAGATGATCGCCGAAATCTACGGCATCCTGCGGGACGGCCTCGGCATGAGCGCCTCCGAAATCGGCGACGTGTTCGGCAAGTGGAACGAGGGCCGCCTGAACTCCTACCTGATCGAGATCAGCCAGACGGTGCTGAAGGCAGCCGATCCGATTACCGGAAAGCCGATGGTCGACATCATCGTCGATGCCGCCGGCCAGAAGGGCACCGGCAAGTGGTCGGTCATCGAAGCCCAGAACATGGGCGTTGCTGCGACCGCCATCGAGGCTGCCGTCGCCGGCCGTGTCCTCTCGTCCCAGAGAACGGAACGCCTAGCTGCCGAAAAGATTTTTGGCCTCCCGAAGGTCGCGGAAGCGCCGAAGGATAAGGCTGCCTTCATCGCCGACCTCGAAAGCGCACTGCTCGCCGCCAAGATCGCCGCCTATGCGCAGGGTTTCGCCGTGATGTCGGCAGCGTCCGCCGAATATAACTGGAAGCTGCCGATGCCGACGATCGCCAAGATCTGGCGCGCCGGCTGCATCATCCGCTCGGCCTTCCTCGACGAGATCACCTCGGCCTTTACCAAGGATCCGCATGTCGCCAACCTGATCGTCACGCCGGCCTTTGCGCAGATGGTCAAGGATACCGACGCTCCGTTGCGTCGCGTCGTTTCTTACGCCGCTCTCTCCGGCCTGCCGGTTCCGGCGCTCGCCTCGGCGCTCTCCTATTTCGACGCCTATCGTCGCGGCCGTGGCACGGCGAACCTCATCCAGGCTCAGCGCGACTTCTTCGGGGCCCATGGCTTCGACCGCCTCGACGGCGTCGACAAGCATCACGGCCCGTGGGGCAGCGGCCTTAGCGAATTTGCCTGATCATTAATCCACGCAACGCAAAACGCCCGCCAATCCGGCGGGCGTTTTGCGTTTCAGTCCTTCGGCGCCATCTTCGACCAGACGGGCTTTGCGACACTCTGTAGCAGTTCCGGGCCGACGCCGTCGATGCGCGCCATCAGGGCCTTGGCGAGTTCGCGCCCGGCCTGGCGAACATCCTCGCTGACCGTATAGATCTCCGGGCGAATCCAGTTGAGGAAGTCGGCCGACTGTTTCGATACCATGTCGACGTCGTGGCCCAGTTTCTTGCCGGCGGCTTCGAGCCCGGCCACCAGTGCGATCGTCGCCGATCCACTGATCGAAATGATGCCATCCGGCGGCTCGGCCGCGCGCATCATCCGTTCCGCGTAGGCGCGTGTTTCTTCAAGCGGCGTCTCGCTGGTCACCCGGCCCATCGGCACTTCGGTTGCACCGAAATCGGCAAGCCCGCGTTCGAAGCCCACGCGACTGTGGACGTAGAACGAGAAGCGGCTTCCCGGCGACAGGAACGCAATCCTCCGACGGCCTTTCCCTACCAATTTCTGAACGGCCTTATAGGCGTAAGCCTCGTTGTCGTAGTCGTGATAGGGATGGACGATCCCCATGTCGGTGCGGCCGTGGGTGACGAAGGGCAGATTCCGCTCCGTCATCAGCCGCACCCGCGCGTCGTCGGGCTCGATACGCGAGATGATCACCCCGTCCGCCGAGCCGGTGTCGAGGATATAGCGTACCGGCACCATCGGGTCCTTCTGAAAGGAATGCGGCGTCACCACGAGGTGATATTGCGTGCCGCCCAGCACTTCGGAAATGCCGTGCACCATCTGGCTGGTGAAGCCCATCAGCTCCTCGTCGATGCTGAGCACGAGGGCGATGACGTTGGTCTTGCCGGTTCTGAGGCGCACTCCGGCGCGGTTCGGTTGATAGCCGAGCTGGTTGGCAACAAGGCGGACGCGTTCTTTGGTGTCGGCGCCGATATCCGGCGCATCTTTCAACGCACGTGAAACGGTGGTGATGCCGAGGCCCGTCATATAGGCGATTGTTTTCAAGGTAGGACGTTCACGGACCGCCGTCTGCGTTCCGCCCGTCCTAGATCTTCCGCTGTCATCCATGATTTGCCGTCGCTGCCCGAGTCAGGTGGCCACTATAAAGGGCCCAAGCTTGCCTGGAAACGTCGCGACACCTCCCTGTCCTCCAACACGAAAATTATAACTGAAACGATACAGGTAAAATGTCGAGAGGAATTTTGCCCAATACAGGAACCACCTTCCTCTGAGTTGCACAACGCAGATGCGAAATAAATTTTTGCAGGCGCGAAAGGTAGGCTGCCTGATATCGGCGAATTGACGCCTGTTACGTGGCTGTTCGTCCCCTTGAAGAACAAATTCGCTGACCGTCGAAATACGGTGGTATCTTCTTCAGGTTGCATTCTCTGCGCCAACAAATTTTTTCCGACAAAACCGGTTGCGCGATATCCGGGATTGCCCTACGTTTTTACGGCAACGTTTCAGTGAGGGAGGAGACTCATGAATATTCGTTCTATGGCGGCTGTTCTTGCCGCAACCGTGATGCTGCCGCTTGGTGCGGCTCACGCCACCGATCTCGAAGTCACCCATTGGTGGACGTCCGGGGGCGAGGCTGCCGCTGTCGCGGAACTCGCCAAGGCTTTCAACGCGACCGGCAACAAATGGGTTGACGGCGCGATTGCAGGTTCCGGCGGTACCGCCCGTCCGATCATGATCAGCCGTATCACCGGCGGCGATCCGATGGCGGCCACCCAGTTCAACCACGGCCGCCAGGCCGAGGAACTGGTCCAGGCCGGCCTGATGCGCGACTTCACCGATCTCGCCAAGAAGGAAGGTTGGGACAAGATCGTCCGCCCTGCGGGCCTGCTGAAATCCTGCACTTTCGAAGGCAAGATCTATTGCGTGCCGCTCAACATCCATTCCTGGCAATGGCTGTGGCTTTCCAACGACGCCTTCAAGAAGGCGGGCGTTGCGGTTCCGAAGAACTGGGACGAATATGTCGCAGCGGCTCCGGCGCTTGAAAAGGCAGGCATCGTACCGCTCGCAGTCGGCGGTCAGGCCTGGCAGTCGACCGGTCTGTTTAGCGTGCTGACGGTCGCGATCGGCGGCAAGGAGATCTACCAGAAGGTCTATGGCGACAAGGACGCAAAGGTTGCGGCTGGTCCGGAAATGGCCAAGGTCTTCAAGGCAGCCGACGACGCCCGCAAGATGTCGAAGGGCACCAACGTCCAGGATTGGAACCAGGCGACCAATATGGTCATCACCGGCAAGGCCGGCGGTCAGATCATGGGTGACTGGGCGCAGGGCGAATTCCAGCTGGCCGGCAAAAAAGCCGGTGTCGACTATACCTGCTTGCCGGGCCTCGGCGTGAACGAGATCATCTCGACCGCCGGTGACGCCTTCTACTTCCCGGTCCTCAAGGATGCGGCGAAGACGAAAGCGCAGGAAGTACTTGCCTCGACGCTTCTCGATGCCAAGACGCAGGTTGCCTTCAACCTCAAGAAGGGCTCGCTGCCGGTGCGTGGCGACGTCGATCTTGCGGCCGCCAACGACTGCATGAAGAAGGGCCTCGAGATCCTTGCCAAGGGCAATGTCGTCACCAGCACCGACCAGCTCATCACGCAGGATACGCAGAAGCAGCTGGAAGACCTGATGTCGCAGTTCTTCGCCAATACCTCGATCACTGCCGAGGAAGCCCAGAAGCGCTTCGTGGCTATTTTCTCCAAGGCCGGTTGATCCGACAGACAGCGATCCAACAGCCGGCACCGCGTCCGAAAGGGGCGGGGCCGGTGGTGGCTCGCTTCCAGCAGCCTTTGCCATCCAGAGGAGTTGACCATGGCGGCGCACACTCAGCCCGGCCGACCCAACCAATTATTCCGCAATCTCAATTCGAAGATTGCCTCGATCCCGATGATGCTGACGGCCGTGGTGATCTTCCTCGGCGGCACGATCTGGACCGTCGTTTATTCCTTCACAAATTCCAAGCTCCTGCCACGCCTGTCCTTCGTCGGCCTGGAACAGTACGAGCGGCTCTGGGATACGCCGCGCTGGATCGTCTCGATCCAGAATCTGGCGACCTACGGGTGCCTGTCGCTGATTTTCAGCCTGACCATCGGCTTCCTGCTGGCCGCGTTGATGGACCAGAAGATCCGGTTCGAAAACACGTTCCGGACGATTTTCCTCTATCCGTTCGCGCTGTCCTTCATCGTCACCGGCCTTGTCTGGCAGTGGATCCTCAATCCTGAATTCGGCGTCCAATCTGTCATCCGCTCGCTTGGCTGGACGAGCTTCACCTTCGACCCGCTCTACAATTCCGATATCGTCATCTACGGCATCCTGATCGCTGCACTCTGGCAGGGGACGGGGCTTGTCATGTGCCTGATGCTTGCGGGGCTTCGCGGCATCGACGAGGACATCTGGAAGGCCGCACGCGTCGACGGCATCCCCATGTGGAAGACCTACCTCTTCATCATCATCCCGATGATGAGGCCGGTCTTCGTCACTACCCTGGTCATCATCGCCAGCGGCATCGTCAGGATCTACGACCTTGTCGTGGCGCAGACGAGCGGCGGACCCGGCATCGCCTCCGACGTGCCTGCCAAATACGTCTACGACTACATGTTCTTCGCCCAGAACCTCGGCCAGGGCTTTGCCGCATCCACGATGATGCTGCTCGCCGTCGCCATCATCATCGTTCCCTGGGCCTATCTCGAATTCGGAGGACGCAAGCGTGGATAAATCACTCACGATGCCCATTTCTGGGGCCGCCATCTCCGGGCCGGCCGGTTCCCGGCTGGAAGCCGGTCCGCAGGGAAAACGCCCCCGCAAGGTTCTCTCGTCGCGCAACGTCATCGTCTATGGCGCGCTGGGCCTCGCGGCACTTTATTACCTCCTGCCTCTCTATGTGATGGTCGTCACGTCGCTGAAGGGCATGCCCGAAATTCGTCTCGGCAATATCTTCTCGCCGCCGATGGAGATCACCTTCGAGCCCTGGGTGAAGGCCTGGGCGCAGGCCTGCACGGGCTTGAACTGCGACGGTCTTTCGCGCGGCTTCTGGAACTCGGTTCGGATCACCGTGCCATCGGTGATCGTGTCGATCGCGATCGCCTCGGTGAACGGCTACGCGCTCGCCAACTGGCGGTTCAAGGGTTCGGAGATCTTTTTCACGATCCTGATCGTCGGCGCCTTCATCCCCTATCAGGTGATGATCTATCCGATCGTCATCGTGCTGCGCGAAATGGGCCTCTACGGCACGCTCTACGGTCTCATTCTGGTGCATTCGATCTTCGGCATGCCGATCCAGACGCTGCTGTTCCGCAACTATTTCGTCTCGCTGCCGGAAGAACTTTTCAAGGCGGCGCGCATCGACGGGGCAGGGTTCTGGCAGATCTATTTGCGGATCATGCTGCCCATGTCGCTGCCGATCTTCGTCGTCTCGATGATCCTGCAGACCACCGGCATCTGGAACGACTTCCTGTTCGGCGTGGTGTTCACCCGTCCGGATACCTATCCGATGACCGTACAGCTCAATAACATCGTCAATTCAGTTCAGGGCGTGAAGGAATACAACGTCAACATGGCGGCGACGCTGCTGACGGGTGCGGTTCCGCTGATCGTCTATTTCGTTTCCGGCCGGCTTTTCGTCCGCGGCATCGCGGCCGGCGCAGTCAAAGGATAAGCCTGATGCTCAACAATGTTTCCACGCGCACTCAGAGCAGCGTTTCCATCCGAGAACTGTCGCTGTCCTTCGGCTCGGTCAAGGTGCTGGAAAACCTTAACCTCGACATCCATGACGGCGAGTTCCTGGTCCTGCTCGGCTCGTCGGGCTGCGGCAAGTCCACGCTGCTGAACTGCATCGCCGGACTTCTGGAGCCGACCGAGGGCCAGATATTCATCAAGGACAAGAACGTCACCTGGGAAGAGCCCAAGGACCGCGGCATCGGCATGGTGTTCCAGTCCTACGCGCTCTATCCGCAGATGACGGTTGAGAAGAACCTCTCGTTCGGCCTGCGCGTTGCCAAGGTTCCGAGGGACGAGATCGACCGCCGCGTGGCACGCGCTTCCGGCATTCTGCAGATCGAGCCGCTCTTGAAGCGCAAGCCCTCGGAACTCTCCGGCGGCCAGCGCCAGCGCGTCGCGATCGGCCGGGCGCTGGTGCGCGATGTCGACGTCTTCCTGTTCGACGAGCCGTTGTCGAACCTCGACGCAAAACTGCGCTCCGAACTGCGCGTCGAGATCAAGCGGCTGCATCAGGCGCTCAAGAACACGATGATCTACGTCACCCACGACCAGATCGAGGCGCTGACGCTTGCCGACCGTATCGCCATCATGAAGAGCGGCGTCATTCAGCAGCTCGACGATCCGGTAACGATCTACAACCGGCCCAGGAACCGTTTCGTCGCCGGCTTCATCGGTTCCCCGTCGATGAATTTTCTGAAAGGAGAACTGGCGGAGGAGGGCGATCATACCGTCTTCAAGACCAATGGCGTCAGTTTCTCCTTGGATGGCTATGATGCCTCCGAACCGCTGAAACCCGGACGCCAGGTCATCCTCGGCGCCCGTCCGGAGCATATCAAGGTGGATGGCGATATCACCGGCGGCGAAATCCATGAGGCGGTGGTCGATATCGAGGAGCCGATGGGCGCCGACAACCTGCTATGGCTGAAACATGCCGGCCACGTGATGTCTGTTCGCATCGGCGGCGCACGGCGTTACGCCGTCGGCGCCAAGGTGCGCCTCGCCTTCGACATGAGCATGGCTTCTCTGTTCGACGCGGGAACGGAAGAGCGGATATGATGTTTGCGTGCAGCCAGTTGCAGATGGGCCGATTGCCCTTGGGGCAATTGTCGTCGCGGCAGGTAATACCCCCCTCTGTCCTGCCGGACATCTCCCCCACAAGGGGGGAGATCGACTCGCTGCAACGTCTCGCCATCCCCGGCGTTTATAGTGGGACTGGTGAACAGGCCCCCAGCCAATCTCCCCACCCGTGGGGGAGATGTCCGGCAGGACAGAGGGGGGCTGGCACGGCACGCCATGAATTTTGCGGACCGGTGCAATGACCACGATCGACCTATCCGGCTCCTGGCAGCTCGCCTCTGCCGACGGAACGCATCGCACCCAGATGCCGATCCCGGGCGACGTTCACACTGCGCTGAAGTCGGCCGGCATCATTCCCGATCCGTATTTCGGCCGCAACGAGAATGAGGTGCAATGGGTTGCCAACGAAGATTGGACGGTCGAGCGGCGCTTCACCCTCGATGATCCCGCGGGCTCCTGGTATCTCGACATCACCTACCTCGATACGGTCGCGACCGTCTTCGTCAACGACGTCCCGGTGCTTCAGGCAGACAACTGTTTTCGCCGTTACCGGCCGGACGTGTCGAAGGCGCTGAAGGCTGGCGAGAACACGGTCCGCATCCTTTTCCATTCCAGCATCGCCGAAGGGGCGGAGCGCCAGGCGCGGCAGCCCTTCTACATTCCCTATTCCACGACCAATTCGCCGATCCCGAACGGCAATATGCTGCGCAAACCGCAATGCCATTTCGGCTGGGATTGGAATGTCGCGCTGGCGCCGCTCGGGCTTTACGGCGAAATCGCGCTGAAGAAGCTCGAAACCGCCCGTATCGAACACATCGTCACCAGCCAGAGACATGAGGCGGGCGAGGTCGATCTCGTTGTCACAGTGACGCTTCATGCCGAAGGGCAGGGCGTGCTGCCGGTGTTCTTCTCGTTCGGAGACGAACGGGTCCGGCTCGATTGCGGCGTGCGCGCCGGCGAAACGACGGTGACTCACCTCTTTCACATCGACGACCCGAAGCTCTGGTGGCCCTCCGGCAGCGGAGAACAGGCGCTCTACGAATTGACGGTCGGCACCCCCACCGAAGCCATCACCCGCCAGATCGGCCTCAGGACCGTCGAGATGCTGACCGACCCGGACGAGGCCGGCAGCCGTTTCGCCTTCCGCGTCAATGTCCGCGAGATCTTCTGCCGCGGCGCCAACTGGATCCCGGCCGACGCGCTGTTTTCCTTATCGAGCCGGGAGAAGACCGAGGACCTGCTGCGCTCCGCGGTCGATGCTCACATGAACATGATCCGTGTCTGGGGCGGCGGCTTTTATGAAGCGGACTGGTTCTACGATCTCTGCGACCGCTTCGGCCTAATGGTTTGGCAGGACTTTCAGTTCGCCTGCAATCTCTATCCATCGACGCCCGATTTCCTCGAAAACGTTGCGGCGGAAGTCGAGTACCAGGCCCGCAGGTTGATCTCGCATCCCTCCATCGTGCTCTGGTGCGGCGACAACGAACTTGTCGGCGCGCTGACATGGTTTCCGGAATCCCGCGAGAACCGCGACCGCTACCTCGTCTCCTACGACCGGTTGAACCGGGTCATCGAACAGGCGCTCGACAAGGCCGCGCCCGATGCCATCTGGTGGCCGTCCAGCCCTGCTTCCGGTTATCTCGATTACGGCGACGCCTGGCATGCGGACGGTTCGGGCGACATGCATTACTGGTCCGTCTGGCACGAGAACAAGCCATTCGACAATTACCGCTCTGTCCGCCCGCGCTTCTGCTCGGAATTCGGCTTCCAGTCCTATACGTCGCTGCCGGTCATCGAGACCTATGCCGCGGCCAAGGACATGAATATCGCCTCGCCGGTCATGGAGCATCACCAGAAGAACGTCGGTGGCAACGAGCGCATCGCCGGCACGATGTTCCGCAACTTCCGCTTTCCGACGGATTTCGCCAATTTCGTCTATCTCAGTCAGGTACAGCAAGGATTGGCGATCAAGACCGCCGTGGATTTCTGGCGGTCGCTGAAGCCGCATACGATGGGTGCGCTTTACTGGCAGCTCAACGACACCTGGCCGGTCGCCTCCTGGTCCAGCCTCGACTATGGCGGCAGCTGGAAAGTGCTGCACTATATGGCGAAGCGCTTCTTCCAGCCGGTTACGGTTGCGGCGATCCCGTCCGATGACGCCCGGGAAATCCGCTTCTCGCTCGTCAACGACACGGCGGAGAATGTGACGGTGACGCTCAATCTTTCGCTCCTGACGCTCAAGGGCGAACGCAGCTCGCTTCGGCGTGTGGAATCCGTCTGCACGCCAGATGCGGCCGTGACCGTACTGATGTTACCGACCGCAGATATTCCCGAGGGGGGGATCCTCGCCTGGAGCTTCGCCGCGTCGAACGGCATGAGTGGCGAGGGGCATCATGTACCGGGCAGCTATAAGGCGCTGGAGCTCGAACCGGCAGGGCTTGAGCTTGCCGCGTCTCCATCCAGTGATGGAGCCTTTGATCTCGTCGTCAAGGCCGAAGCCCTCGCCCTTTTCGTGCTGATCGAGAGCGGCACGCCCGGCCGTTATTCCGATAACGCTTTCGATCTCGCCGCCGGCGAGAGCCGCAGCATTCGCTTCACGCCCGCCGTCCCGACGGACGCGATCCCGCAATTCCGCATCTACGACCTCTATTCCTGCCAGGCGGCAGGCTGAGGTCTCTATCAAGGGAGGAACACCATGACGAAACTCGGTTTTCAGCTTTATTGCGCACGCAACTTTCCGCCGCTCTCGGATGTCCTGAAGAAGGTTGCGCAGGCCGGCTATACGGAAGTCGAAGGTTATGGCGGCATCTATGCGACGCTTGACGAAGCAGGCCTGAAGACGCTCAAGGGTGATCTCGATGCCAATGGCCTGACCATGCCGACCGGCCATTTCGGCCTCGACCTTCTCGAAAAGGAGCCGGAACAGGCGCTGCTGATCGCCAGGACGCTCGGCGTCGAGGCAATCTATTGCCCGCACCTCGTCGCCGATCAGCGGCCGACCGATGCCGCCGGCTGGTTTGCCTTCGGCCAGCGGCTGCAGAACATCGGCAAACGCTATTGGGATGCCGGCTACACGTTCGGCTGGCATAACCACGATTTCGAGTTCAAGACCCTGCCGGACGGCTCGACCCCGCAGGAGCAGATTCTTGCCGGTGGTCCTGACCTTGCCTGGGAAGCGGATATCGCCTGGGTGATCCGCGGCGGCGCCGATCCGTTCGCCTGGATCGAGAGCTACGCCAAACGCATTACCGCCGTCCATGTCAAGGACATCGCGCCGGCCGGCGAAAACGCGGATGAGGACGGCTGGGCCGATGTCGGCCACGGCACCGTTCCGTGGAAGGACCTGATGGCGGCGCTCAAAAAGACGTCCGCAAAACATTACGTCCTCGAACACGATAACCCGAAGGATCTCGATCGGTTGCTGACGCGGTCGATCGCTTCCTTCAAGACCTATTGATCACAGGAATTCCGGAGTTTTCCATGCCCAAGGAACTTGGCGTCGGCATCATGGGATGCGGCAATATTTCTACCACTTACTTCAAACTGTCGCCGCTCTTCAAAGGCCTGAAGGTTCTCGCCTGCGCGGATCTCAACGAGCACGCGGCCGAAATGCGCGCCGAGGAATACGGCGTCAAGGCGCAGTCGATCGAGCAGATGCTTGCCAATGACGAGCTCGACGTGATCGTCAACCTGACCATACCGGCGGCGCATTTCGCCGTCTCCAAGGCGATCCTCGAAGCCGGCAAGCACGTCTACTCGGAAAAGCCGCTGGTCATCACGCTGGAGGAAGGCAAGGCGCTGCAGGCGCTCGCTAGGGAGAAGGGTCTGTCGGTGGGCTGCGCGCCGGACACTTTCCTCGGCGGTGCGCACCAGCTCGCCCGCAAATATATCGACGAAGGCGGCGTCGGGCGCATCACCTCCGGCACCTGCCACGTGATGAGTCCGGGCATGGAAATGTGGCATCCCAATCCCGGCTTCTTCTTCCTCGAAGGCGGTGGGCCGATCCTCGATCTCGGACCCTATTACATCGCCAACCTCATCAACTTCCTCGGTCCGGTGAAACGGGTCGGGGCACTGACATCGATGGCGAACCCGACCCGCCTCGTCACTAGCGAACCGCTGAAGGGCCAGGTGATCCCGGTCGAGACGCCGACCAACATCCATGCGCTGCTCGAATTCGTCAACGGCGCGACGATCACGCTGTCGGCAAGCTGGGATGTCTGGTCGCACCGCCACGCCAATATGGAGCTTTACGGCACCGAGGGCTCGATCTTCGTGCCCGATCCGAACTTCTTCGGCGGCACTGTCGAAGCGAGTGGACGCAACAAGGATATCCAGCCGCTGGACCCTTGGGATCATCCGTTCGGAATCAACAACCAGGAACATCCGCAGGGACCACGCGCCAACTACCGCACAGCCGGTCTTGCGGACATGGCGATGGCGCTGATCGAAGGCCGTGATGCCCGCTGCTCGCTGGAGCGCACGCTCCACGGCGTCGACGTGATGACGTCAATCCTGAAATCCGGTGAGGAAGGGCGGTTCATCGAGCTTTCGACCACCTGCACCCAGCCGGCGGCGCTCGGCATCGACGAGGCGCTGGCGCTTCTGCGCTGATCGGCTATGAATGCGGCGCGCACCGCTTGAGACATGGGCGCGCCGCATTTCATTCGGAGGAAACGACCATGACTTGGCAACCAGCGTCCAACCGCTACGAAACCATGAAATACAACCGCTGCGGCCGTTCGGGACTAAAACTCCCGGCGATCTCGCTCGGCCTCTGGCACAATTTCGGCGACGACACGCCGCATGAACGCAAGGTCGCGATCACTCGCAAGGCCTTCGATCTTGGCGTCACCCATTTCGATCTCGCCAACAACTATGGCCCGCTGCCCGGCAGCGCCGAGACCGCCTTCGGCCAAATCCTGCGCGAGGATTTCAAGGGGTATCGCGACGAACTGATCATCTCGTCGAAGGCCGGCTACAACATGTGGCCGGGTCCTTATGGCGAATGGGGCAGCCGCAAATA
Source organism: Neorhizobium sp. 05N33 (assembly GCF_056397445.1). Classification (NCBI taxonomy): domain Bacteria; kingdom Pseudomonadati; phylum Pseudomonadota; class Alphaproteobacteria; order Hyphomicrobiales; family Rhizobiaceae; genus Neorhizobium; species Neorhizobium sp. 05N33. The sequence goes on from NZ_JBFTNK010000004.1 coordinate 481,231, forward strand.
CCTGATCTCTTCCTGCGACCAGAGCCTGAGGCGGATGGGTCTCGACTATGTCGACATCTTCTATTCGCACCGCTTCGACCCGGATACGCCTCTCGAAGAGACGTGCGGCGCGCTCGATCACATCGTCCGCTCGGGCAGGGCGCTTTATGTCGGTATCTCGTCTTACAATTCGAAGCGCACCCAGGAAGCAACCGCGATCCTGAAGGAACTCGGCACGCCTGTTCTCATCCACCAGCCGAGCTATTCGATGATCAACCGCTGGGTCGAGGAAGATGGGCTGCTCGATACTCTGGAAGACCTCGGCATCGGCTCGATCGTCTTTTCGCCGCTGGCGCAAGGCATGCTGACCTCGAAATATCTCGGCGGCATTCCGGAAGACAGCCGTGCTGCGCAGGGCAAGTCGCTGCGGCCTGCCTTCCTGAACGACCGGAACATCGCCAACCTCAAGGCGCTCAACGCAATCGCCGAAAAGCGGGGCCAGACGCTGGCGCAGATGGCGCTTGCCTGGGTGCTGCGCGGAGGCCGCGTGACCACGGCGCTGATCGGCGCCAGCCGTCCGGAACAGGTCGAGGACTGCGTCAGGTCGCTCGACAATCTGGAGTTCACGGCGGCTGAACTCGCCGAGATCGACACCTATGCCAAGGATGCCGACATCAACCTCTGGGCCAAATCGGCCGAACGGGCAGGGCCGGCGCGGTAAGGTAAGGGCGGCTTCGAGCTGCCCCTCATCCCCCTGCCGGGACCTTCTCCCCGTTCTGATGGGGAGAAGGGAGATGTGGCACGGCCGGCGCTCCGAAGTCCTTCTCCCCGCAAGCGGGGAGAAGGTGGCGGCAGCCGGACGAGGGGCAAGGACACAGTTTCTATTTTGGGAGGAGAACATGATCCACAACCCCATCCTGCCGGGCTTCAATCCTGATCCGTCCATCTGCCGCGTCGGCGAGGATTACTATATCGCCACCTCCACCTTCGAATGGTATCCGGGCGTGCAGATCCATCATTCGCGCGACCTGGTGAACTGGACGCTCAAGCGCCGGCCGCTGGAGCGGGCAAGCCAACTCGATATGCGCGGCAATCCCGACAGCTGCGGCATCTGGGCGCCGTGCCTTTCCTATTCCGACGGGCTGTTTTTCCTGGTCTATACGGACGTCAAACGCTTCGATGGCAATTTCAAGGACGCCCACAACTACATCGTCACCTCGCCAACCATTGAGGGCGAATGGTCCGATCCGGTCTATGTGAACTCCTCCGGGTTCGATCCGACGCTCTTCCATGACGACGACGGCCGCAAGTGGTTCCTCAACATGCAATGGAACCACCGCACCGAGAGTTACGGCGGCGCGCCGAAACATCCGGCCTTTGACGGCATCCTGCTGCAGGAGTGGGATTTCGAGACAAGGGCGCTCAAGGGTCCGATCAAAAACATATTCGCCGGCAGCTCGCTCGGCCTGGTCGAGGGTCCGCATGTGTTCAAGCGCAACGGCTGGTATTACCTGACGACTGCCGAGGGTGGCACCGGTTATGACCATGCCGTCACGATGGCGCGCGCGCGTTCGATCGACGGGCCGTACGAGATGCATCCGCAGACGCACCTCATTACCTCGAAGGACCATCCGAAAGCCGTTCTGCAACGTGCCGGCCATGGCCAATACGTTGAAACGCCTGAAGGCGAAGCGTACCACACCCATCTCTGCGGCCGGCCGTTGGCCCCACAACGCCGCTGCACGCTCGGCCGCGAGACCGCGATCCAGAAATGCATCTGGGAGGACGACTGGCTCTATCTCGCCCAGGGCGGCGTCGTGCCGGATGTCGACGTGCCGGCACCGGGCGATGCCAGCCGTATCGAGCAGCCTGCCCGCATCGAGCGCTCGTTCGACGACAAGGTCCTGCCACCGGAATTCCAATGGCTGCGCACGCCTCATCCGGAACGGCTGTTCAGCATCACCGAGCGTCCCGGTCACTTGCGCCTTTTCGGCCGCGAAAGCATCGGGTCCTGGTTAGAACAATCGCTGGTCGCCCGCCGTCAGGAGCATCATTCCTTCCGCGCCGAGACGGTAGTCGATTTCTCACCCGAGACGTATCAGCAGGTCGCGGGCCTGACGCACTATTACAATCGCCACAAGTTCCATTCGCTGGTGGTGACCCTGCACGAAAAGCTCGGCCGCGTGGTGACGATCTTCTCCTGCCCGGGTGATTTTCCGCACGGGCGCATGAGCTTTCCGGCAGGAAGCGGCGTTTCCGTGCCCGATGGCTTGGTGGATCTCGCCATGGAGATCCGCGACAACGACCTGCAATTCTTCTGGCGCGCCGGCGGCTCCAACGACTGGCAGGAACTTGGCCCGGTGCTCGATGCCGGCGTCATCTCCGACGAGGGCGGCCGCGGCGAACATGRCTCCTTCACCGGCGCATTTGTTGGCATGTACGCCTTTGATACATCGGGGCGTGCGAAGACAGCAGATTTCGACTATTTCGTTTATGAGGCGCTGTAGTTATGTCGGCGGATCGAAAATTTGACGATCGTCAATCCATTCTTATGAGCTGAGATCATGCGCTTCGATTTTTGAATTTGCTAATACAGTAAACCCCGATTCTTAGGAGATTACCGGAAGCATATAATTTCATTACAGAAATGTAATGCGATGGTTCAGATACGGTTCATCGTTTGGGTCCTAGTTTCCGAGCGTGGTCAACACGAGGAAACACCCAATGAAAAAGTTCTTTGCAATCCTTCTTTCCGCAACCGTGCTTGCCGCTCCACTTGCGGCCCAGGCGCAGGATCGTCATTCGCCTCCAGAGCGGACCAGGACCGTGACTCGCACGGTGACGGTTCAGAAGAAGGTCGTGGTCGTAAAGCCGCGCTGGTCCAAGGGCCATCGCATGACGACTGCCGAGCGTCGCCGCATGGCGGAAATCCGCGACTATCGCCGTTACCGCCTGTCGGCTCCGCCGCGCGGTTATCACTGGGTCAAGGTCGACAACGATTTCCTGCTGGTCGGCATTGCGAGCGGCGTGATCTCGAGTTTCATCGTGGCTCGCTGAGAAAGATCGGCCTGCGGGGGTATTTGCCTTCCCTCCCGCAGGCCTCGCACGTTCGCCGCTACGCGTATCGGCGGTCGCACTTTTCGTGGCCCGACCTTACGTCCCCTGCGACAGGCAATTCTTCATGGAGTTCGCGAGCCCACGCATCAGCTCGAAATAAAGGCCGGGACCGGGATTCAGCGTCGCCGCTTCCGGGTCGAGTGTTCCTGAACGGGCAGGCGTGCCTTCCGTCACCACTGCCACCAGCTTCGGCTCGAACTGGGGTTCTGCGAAGACGCAGGCGGCGCCGAGCTCCTTCACCTTCTTCTGGATCTGGCCGACGCGTTCGGCGCCGGGCATGGTCTCGGGGCTGACGGTGATCGAACCCGCGACGCTCACCCCATAACGATTCTCGAAATATTGATAGGCATCATGGAAGACGATGAAGGGCTTGTCCTTGACCGGCGCGATCGTGGCCTTGAGCTCGCTATCAAGCGTGTCGAGATCCTTCATTAGCGCAGCGCCATTCGCCTGATAAGTGGCGGCATTCGCCGGGTCGGCGCCGACCAGCGTCTTTTCGATTTCCGCAGCCATCGCCTTGGCATTCATCGGGTCGAGCCAGAGATGCGTGTCGAAACCGCCATGCCCGTCGTGCTCGTGTTCGGCATGGTTTTCGGCGGCATGGTCGTCATCACCGTGCTCATGGTCGCCATGTTCATGTGCGTCCTCGGCCTCATGTCCGTGATCGTGTGCCTCGAAGGCGCCGCTCTCGCGGAAGGGCAGTTTTTGCAATCCGGGTGCATCCTCCAGCTCGATCACCGTTGCCGAGGCCGCCAGCGCATCCAGCGGCTTTTCAAGGAAGGCCTCGATACCGGGGCCGATCCAGAAGATCATGTCGGCGCTTTCGATGGCCGCGGCATTGGAGGGTTTCAGCGAGAATGTATGGGGCGAGGCGGCGCCATCGACAATCAGTTTCGGCTCGCCGACACCCTTCATGATCGAGGCGACGAGCGAGTGGATCGGCTTGATCGAAACCACCACGTCCGGCGCCGCCAAGCCTTGGCCTGCACCCACGAAAAATGCCGCGGAGGAGAGGAGGAAGATCGAAGCCAGTTTCATGCTGCGTCCTTGTATTCCATAGTAATGTTATTACATCAATTGCGTTATGCTATAACGTGTGTCATAGCCACTGACAACAGGGAATCCGGAAAAACATGCTGATGTCCAATCGGCCTCGCGCGCCCAAAACCGAAAAAAGCAAGCTCGTCTCGCTTGCCAATGCCGGCATTCGCCGGGATGGCCGTTGGCTGGTGCGAGGCGTCGATTTCTCGATCCGGCGCGGCGAGGTGGTCACGCTGATCGGTCCGAATGGCGCCGGCAAGTCGACGACAGCAAAGCTTGCGATCGGGGTGCTGCGCCCGGACGAAGGATCGGTCTCGAGATTGCCCGGCCTGCGCGTCGGGTATGTGCCGCAGAAACTGGCAATCGACTGGACCATGCCGCTTTCCGTGCGTCGGCTGATGCGGCTGACCGGCCCGCTTGATGACACCGATCTTCTGGCCGCGCTGGCCTCGACCGGCATCTCCCATCTCATCGACGCCGAGGTCCGGCATCTCTCCGGCGGGGAGTTCCAGCGGGCGCTGCTGGCCCGGGCGATCGCTCGCAAGCCGGATTTGATGGTGCTCGACGAGCCGGTGCAGGGCGTCGATTTTGCCGGCGAGAGTGCGCTTTACGACCTGATCCGCTCGATCCGGACGACGACCGGCTGCGGTATCCTGATGATCTCGCACGACCTGCATATGGTGATGGCCGGCACCGACACCGTCATCTGCCTCAACGGCCATGTCTGCTGCCGCGGTACACCGGAAGTGGTGAGCCAGAGCGCCGATTACCTGAAACTCTTCGGCAATTCGCGTTCGCTGGCGGTCTACAGCCATCACCACGATCACACCCATCTGCCGGACGGCCGGGTGATGCATGGCGACGGTTCGGTCACCGATCACTGCCATCCCGATGATGGGCATCATGATCAAGATGGGCACGACCGTGCGCATGATCACGACCATTCGCATCACCACCATGGCGATCATGCCGAGGCGAAGGGAGACGATCGTGCTTGACGACTTCTTCACCCGCGCCCTCATTGCCGGCATCGGCGTTGCGCTGACAGCCGGTCCGCTCGGCTGTTTCGTCGTCTGGCGGCGGATGGCCTATTTCGGCGACACGATGGCGCATTCGGCGCTGCTCGGGGTGGCGCTGTCGCTGTTCTTCCAGATCAACCTGCTGATCGCCGTCTTCGGCGTTGCGGTCGTCGTCTCGCTGCTGCTTCTGGCGCTTCAGCGGCGGCAATCGCTGTCGGCGGATGCACTGCTTGGCATTCTCTCCCATTCGGCTTTGGCGATCGGCCTCGTGCTTGTCGCGTTCATGACCTGGGTCAGGATCGACCTCATCGCCTTCCTGTTCGGCGATATCCTGGCCGTGACGCGCACCGATATCGCGCTGATCTGGGGCGGCGGGGTACTGGTGCTGGCGGCGCTCGCCTGGCTCTGGCGGCCGCTGATCGCGTCCACGGTCAGTGAGGATGTGGCAGAAGCTGAGGGTATGAAGCCGGCGCAGACGCGGATGCTCTTCATGCTTCTGATGGCGCTGGTGATCGCGATCGCGATGAAGATCGTCGGCATCATGCTGATCACCGCGCTTCTGATCATTCCGGCCGCAACTGCGCGGCGGTTCTCGGCAAGCCCGGAGCTGATGGCAGTGCTCGCCTCGCTGATCGGCGCGCTCGCCGTGGTCGGCGGCCTGTTCGGCTCACTGCACTACGATACGCCGTCCGGCCCTTCCATTGTGGTCGCGGCGCTCTTACTTTTCATTGTAAGCCTGCTTCCCGCAGCGGGTAAAAACACGGCCGAAAAGGCTGGCAACCAAGGAGTGCGATAATGAACGCACCAGTTTCGACACCGACATCCGCTCCGGCGCTGACCAAGAACCAGTCGCTCGTCTTCGACGTTCTAGACCGCGCCGATGCGCCGATGAGCGCCTATACGATCCTCGACCGGCTGCGCGACCACGGGTTTCGTGCGCCGCTGCAGGTCTACCGGGCGCTCGACAAGCTTTTGGAATTCGGCATGGTGCATCGGCTCGAAAGCCTCAACGCCTTCGTCGCCTGCGCCCACCCAGAAAGCGAATGCTGCGGCAAGGGGCATGGCCATGGGCACGGCACGGTCGCATTTGCGATCTGCGAAAGCTGCGGCCATGTCTCGGAATTTCACGACCACGAGGTCGATCATCGCTTAAGCGACTGGGCAAAGAGCAAAAACTTCAAGCCTGCCAAGACGACCATTGAGATCCGCGGGCTGTGCGGCGCCTGCGCCGCCTAAAGAAGCCGAAGGTCGCGGGCGAACCGCTTCCAGTTGGCGACGTAGCGGACCGCCGACTGTTTCAGCTTCTCGACCGCCTCGTCGTCGAGCGTCCGAGTGACTTTCGCAGGCGACCCGACGATCAGGGAATTGTCGGGAAACTCCTTGCCTTCGGTAACCAGCGCATTGGCACCGACCAGGCAGTTCCTGCCGATTTTGGCGCCGTTCAGGATCGTCGCACCCATGCCGACCAGTGAGTTGTTGCCGATCACGCAGCCATGGATGATCGCATGGTGGCCGATCGTGCAGTTTTCGCCGATCGTTACCGGATAGCGCGGATCGGTGTGGATCATCACGCCTTCCTGGATGTTGGTGCCTTTGCCGACGATGATCGGCTCGTTGTCGCCGCGCAGCACCGAGCCGAACCAGATGCCGACATCCTCGCCGAGTTCGACCTTACCGATGATGGTCGCATCCGGCGCCAGCCAGAAACGGTCGGGGCCGGGCGTTTTCGGCTCGAATTCTCCGAGTGCATAGATCGGCATGGTTTTCCCTTCCGTCGCGGTTCTGTCAGGCAACTGTCAGCGACAGCGTTCCGACGCCGTCGATGCCACAGGTAACCCTGTCGCCGCGCACCACGGCGCCGACGCCCGCCGGCGTGCCGGTCATGATCACGTCGCCGGGGGCGAGGACGAACAGTTTCGACAGTTCGGCGATGATCTCCGGCAGTTTCCAGATCAGCTGATTGAGGTCGCCGGACTGTTTTCGCGCGCCGTTGACGTCGAGCCAGACCGCGCCTGCTTGCGGATGACCGATCTTTTCGGCCGGGACGAGGGCGGAGACGGGGGCCGATTTCTCGAAGGCCTTGGCGGCCTCCCACGGACGGCTCATCTTCTTGGCGACATCCTGCAGGTCGCGGCGGGTGAAGTCGATGCCGACGGCATACCCGTAGACGTTGGACAGCGCGTCTCCGACCGAAATATCGGCACCGCCGCCCGAGAGCGCCACGATCAGTTCCACTTCGTGGTGGACGCTGGAGGAGAGCGGCGGGTAGGGGAAGGTCTCGCCGTTATAGATGTTGTCGGCATTCTTCTGGAAAAAGAACGGCGGCTCGCGGGTCGGGTCGCCGCCCATCTCGATCGCGTGGTCGGCATAGTTGCGTCCGACGCAATAGACCCGGCGCACCGGAAAGCGCTCCGCCACTCCCTCGACCGGCAGAAGAACGGTTTCGGGCATTGGGATCACGGTCGCGAGCATGGAAGACATCCTGAGAAAACTGTGGGCACGGGTCGATAAAGACGGTGCCCTTTGTCTCCCAATTCGCCGATTAATCCTAGCACTTTTTCAAGACCGCAGGAAAAGCTTGCGCCCGGCGGAGGGAGGTTTAGTGAAGCGCAATTTCAACCCTTGATAGTTCATGCTAGATTATTTCAGTGATTCGTTGAATAAACCGGCCGGGTCTTTCGGCGGCCAAACTCGTCAATAATAGTGCCCCGGATCCGCGGCATCCAAGCGGGCCTCACGAACACAGTTGGATATTACAACGGCTGAGCTGCGGGGCTCATTGTATCGAGCGTCAGGTTCCCGAGCCGGTGCCAGAATGGGGCTAACTGGTTGTCGACACAGCAAATACTCACCGGCGACTTCCTGGCGGGCGGTGGCGAAATGGCCGAGCTCGTCCGAACAAAGGACTGGAGCGACACACCGCTGGGGCCGATCGGTCGATGGCCTCAAAGCCTCAGGACAACCGTCAGTCTTTGTCTCGCCTCGAATTTTCCGATCAACGTGATCTGGGGCGCCGAAAACACCCAGATCTACAACGACGGGTATCGCACCGTGTGCGGCTCGGCTCATCCCCGCGCGCTCGGGGAGGATTACAGCGTCACCTGGTCAAGCGCCTGGCCGGCGATCGGCGAGCCATTTCGTCAGGCGCGCCAGGGAGATACGTCATTCCTCGAAAACCAGCGGATGTTTCTGACCCGCAACGGCTATCTTGAGGAAACGTTCTTTACCTTCTCGCTTTCGCCGATCCGGGACGAGACCGGCGAGATCGGCGGCTTGTTCCATCCGGTGACGGAGACGACGGCGACCATGCTGTCGGAACGGCGAACCCGCGCACTCCGGGATCTGAACGCCAGTCTGGCTTTGGCGGAAGACATGGACGACCTGTCGCGACGCGTCGTTGAAGTCCTTGCACAGTTCGAATTCGATCTGCCGCTTGTTCTTCTCTACCATTTGTCTTCGGATGGGAGCAGTTATGGGCTTGCAGCGCAGTATGGTCTGCCGTCTCGACGTATCGCATCGATGGCCACAATCGACGCGCACTCGAATGCTCCATGGCCGATGGAAAGGGCACTGGCGACAGGCGGCCCTCTGGGGGTCAACGGTCTTTGCGAATTCTTCGAGGGTGCGGGGCCTTATGATGAGCCTCCCGATCGGGCGCTCCTTCTTCCCATCGCCGTCCCCGGCCTGGATCTGCCTCCGGTCTTCGTGGTGGCCGGCGCCTCGCCACGCCTGCCTTTCGACGATAGCTATATGGGCTTCTACGAACTGCTTGCGACCGCTATTTCCGCCGCGGTCAGCGCAGTGCGGGCACGTACCGACGAGCGGCGGCGGGCCGAAGCGCTGGCGGAAATCGATCGCAGCAAGACCATGTTCTTTTCGAACGTCAGCCATGAGTTCCGTACACCGTTGACGCTGATGCTGGGGCCGCTCGCCGACGTGCTTCAGCAGCCGGACGGGCTTTCTGTCGATGACAGGCAGCGAATTGTTGTTGCCCAGCGCAATGGTCAACGGCTGTTGAAACTGGTCAATACGCTCTTGGACTTTTCGAGGATCGAGGCGCAGCGTGTGCAGGCCTCCTTCGAACCAATCGATATCGGCAGCCTGACCGCAGAACTGGCATCGAATTTCCGATCCGCGATCGAACAAGCCGGGCTGAGATTGGTTATCGAAGTCGCGGACTTGCCCCAGCCGGTCTATCTCGACCGGGATCTCTGGGAGAAGATCGTCCTGAACCTGCTTTCCAACGCGTTCAAATTCACGTTCGAGGGCGAGATACGCCTCAGCGTGAGGTTGTCGGACGACGGGGAACGGGCCGAAATCGAAATACGCGACACCGGTACGGGGATTGCGGCCGAGGAGTTGCCGCGCCTGTTCGAGCGTTTTCACCGCATCGAGGGCGCCAAAGGAAGGTCATTCGAGGGCTCCGGCATCGGGCTCGCGCTGGTGCAGGAACTGGTGCATCTCCAGGGCGGGGAAATCCGAGCCGAAAGCCGGCTTGGCGAAGGCACGTCCTTCTCGATCTCGATACCGTTCGGAAAGGCGCACATCCCTTCGGAGCAGATGCGAATGTCCCAGCCGGTCGAGAGCAATACCGGTAGACGCCAGGCTTTCGTCGACGAAGCGATGTCATGGCTTGCGGCGGGCGATGCCACGGGGGCCGCTTCGATATTGCCAGCTGCGAGCAGGGAGATGGCCGAAACGCTCGCTCCGACGGGGCATGTCCTCCTGGCGGACGACAATGCCGATATGCGTGCCTATGTGGAGCGGCTGCTGTCGACATCCGGCTTTACGGTCGAGACGGCGGCTGATGGCGAGGCGGCGCTTAACGCCGCACGCCTCAGACGGCCGGACCTCATCGTTTCCGACGTCATGATGCCGGGGCTCGACGGATTTGGCCTGCTGTCGAGGATACGGGCCGACGACGATCTCCGGGATCTGCCCCTCATCCTCCTTTCCGCCCGAGCCGGCGAAGAGGCAAGGCTGGAGGGGATGCGCGCCGGTGCCGATGATTATCTTGTGAAGCCCTTTTCGGCTCGAGAACTGGTCGGGCGCATTTCGGCGTCTATCAGGCTGTCGCGCGATCGGCGCGAGGCGCTTCTGAAGGAAAACGCTGCGCGCCTGGAAGAGCTTAATGCGGATCTGGAGCGCCGCGTTCTGGAACATTCGCGCGAGCGGGGACGGACGTGGAAATATAGCCCGGACCTGCTGTCGGTGATCGATTTTCAGACCGGCCTATTCGAAAAGACCAATCCCGCCTGGGAGAAGACCCTTGGTTTGAAAGAGGAGGGGCTCCTGGGCACGCCGTTGCGGGCGCTCCTTCATCCGGACGACGTCGTCGCCAGCGAAACTGCATTTCAGGCGGCGCAAAGCGGCATGCCCGAGCTTCACTTCGAAAACCGATGCCGGACCCGCGAGGGTGACCATCGCTGGCTCTCCTGGGTGGCTGTCATCGTCGACGACAAGCTCTATTCCAGCGCCCGTGACGTCACCGAGCAGAGAAGACGCGACGACGAGCTGAGAAAAACGCAGGAAACGCTGCGCCAGGCCCAGAAGATGGAAGTGATCGGCCAGCTCACCGGCGGGGTCGCGCATGATTTCAACAACCTCCTGATGGTGATCTCCGGTGGATTGGATGTCCTCGACAAACGCGACGATCCGGCGCGGCGGGAGCGCATCAAAAGCGGCATGCTACAGGCGGTCAATCGCGGAGCGTCGCTCACCAGGCAATTGCTGACCTTCGCCCGACGGCAGCCATTGAAACCGCAGCCGATCGATCTTCGCCACCAGATTTCCGAGATGCGCGAACTTCTCGACCGGACCCTCAGCGGAGACATCAGTATCGACGTCGACGTCGATATGGGGGTGTGGCCGGTACAGGCCGATCCGGCCGAACTCGAACTCGTCCTCCTGAACCTTTGCGTCAATGCGCGTGATGCGATGCCGGATGGCGGTACGATCATCATTAGCGCGTCCAATTCCGTCGTCGATGCGTCGGGTCAAAGGGGTGACGTGGTGAAGATCACCGTTGCCGATAGCGGGATGGGAATGCAGCCCGAGGTTCTCAAGCGGGTGTTCGAACCGTTCTTCACCACGAAGGACATAGGCAAGGGATCGGGATTGGGGCTTGCGCAAGTTTATGGTTTCGTCGAGGCCTCCGGCGGATCAGTCGAGATCAACAGCGAACCGGGCGTCGGAACAGCTGTAGACCTCTGGCTTCCCCGGTCGATCGAAGCGTCATTGGAGGCGACCGGCAACCATTCGTCCCGTGCCCAGGGGGACGCCGACAGGAGCGTCGCCGGAAAAATCCTGGTCGTGGAAGACGACGACAGCGTCGCTATGCTGGTCAACGACATGCTCGACCAACTTGGCTATTCCGTAACCCGCGTCGATGGGGCAGCCGCCGCGTTGAGCGTGCTCGCGTCCGATGCCGAGCCGGACTTGATGTTTTCCGACATCATGATGCCCGGCGGCATCAATGGTGTCGATCTCGCCAGGGAGGTCAAGCAAAGGCATCCAAGACTGCCGATCCTGCTCACGTCGGGTTATGCGGACGTGCTCAAGAGCGCTGCGACCGCGGAAGGCGTGGAGATTTTGCCAAAACCCTACAGTCTGCGGCAGCTTTCGGAGGCTCTTCGGGCAACGATCCCGGATGCCCGCGAATAACGCGGGCCAGGTGCGATTATTGCAGCAGGTTCGCGAGGCTGTAGAACGCCGCCGATATCGCTGCAGTTGCCGGCATCGTCACGATCCAGGCGATCACGATGTTGCCGGCGAGCCCCCAACGTACCGCCGAGACCCGCCGCGCCGCGCCTACGCCGACGATCGCTCCAGTGATCGTATGTGTCGTCGAGACGGGAATGCCGAGCCAGGTCGCTCCGAACAGTGTCAGCGCTCCGCCAGTCTCGGCGCAGAAACCTTGCATCGGGTTGAGCCTGGTGATCTTCGAGCCCATGGTGTGGACGATCCGCCACCCCCCGAAGAGCGTGCCGAGAGCCATTGCCGACTGGCAGGAGATCACCACCCAGAAGGGCACGTAGAACGTGGAACCGAGATATCCCTGGCTGAACAGAAGCACTGCGATGATGCCCATCGTTTTCTGTGCGTCATTGCCGCCGTGGCCGAGGGAGTAAAGCGAAGCGGAGATGAACTGCATCGTGCGAAATGTCCGATCCACCGCGAACGGCGTTTGCCGGACGAAGAGCCAGGAAATCAGGAGCACAAGCAGCAGGGCAAGCAGAAAGCCGATGGCCGGCGATAGGAAAATCGCTCCGACCGTCTTCCCGAGACCGCTCCAGACAATCGAGCTGAAACCGACTTTTGCCAGGCCGGCTCCCACCAGACCGCCGACAAGCGCATGCGACGAACTGGAGGGAATTCCGAAGATCCAGGTGACAATATTCCAGATGATCGCTCCCATGAGGGCGGCAAAGATCACCTGCGGCGAAACGATCGCAGGATCGATAATGCCTGTGCCGAGCGTTTCCGCCACATGCAGGCCGAAGAAAAGGAAAGCGATGAAATTGAAGAAGGCCGCCCAGGCAACCGCATATTGCGGTCGCAGGACGCGGGTCGAGACGATCGTCGCGATCGAATTGGCCGCGTCATGAAGGCCATTGAGAAAATCGAAGAACAGAGCGACGGCGATCAGGCCGAAGAGAAGTGGCAAGGCGAGAGAGGTATCCATCAAACGTTCTCGATGACAATGCCGCTGATCTCGTTGGCGACATCCTCGAAACGGTCGACGACCTTTTCCAGTTCGCCGTAGATCTCGCTACCGATCATGTAGGACATCGCGTTGCCGCTCGCCCCGTGACGTCGGTACAGGTCCTTCAAACCCTGGTCATGAAGGTCGTCCGACCGGCCTTCAACGCGGGTAACCTCCTCGGCGATGGCTGCAAGACGGTGGGCGTTGGAGCCGACCTTGTTGAGAAGGGGGATCGCTTCCGAAATGAGGTTCGCCGCCTTGACGATTTCCCCACCCATCTGCTGCATGAGCGGATCGAAGCCGGACTGCTCGAACAGCCTGATGGTTTTGACCGTTTTATGCATCATGTCGATCGCATCATCCATCGACTGGATGAGATCCTTGATGTCGCCGCGATCGAAGGGGGTGATGAAGCTCCGCCGGACGGCAAGAAGAACGTCCCGAGTGATATCGTCGGCCTCATTCTCCAATGTGACGATCAGCTCGCAGTTTTTCTCAACCTCGTTGCCTTTGAGGAGCTGATCAAGCGCGAGGGCCGCTGCGACGACGGTCTTCGAATGCTTTGAAAACATTTCAAAGAATTTGTCTTCTCGTGGCATCAGCTTACGAAAAATACTCATCATGCCATGCGACCTTCCCGGCTGACTGTCATAAATGTGTCATAAACACGCTCAGGCAATTGAAGCAACAAGCAAAATCGACAGTTTGACCGGCATGAAATCTGCAAAGAAGACCACGAAGCCTCGGCCGGACAAGTCACAGACGCTGCTCAAGCAGCTTGCGGTCGTTCCCGACAGGCTGTTCGCCGGGGCGTTTCGCCAACAATATGGCGCCCTGTGCTTTCGGTATCGGAAGGACGGATCCGGCATCGAAGTCCTGGTGATCACCTCGCGCGAGGCCGGACGCTGGCTCATCCCCAAAGGATGGCCGATGAAAGGGAAAAAGCCCTTCGAAGCGGCGGCGACCGAAGCCTGGGAAGAAGCAGGCGTGAGCGGGGCGGCGAAAAAGAAGCCGGTCGGCCACTATACCTATCTGAAAGAACTCGACGACGGCAACGTGGCTCCGTGTATTGTGGACGTGTTCCAGATCGAAGTCACGGAGGTCCGAAGTGGTTTCAAGGAACAGGGGCAACGCGTTCTCGAATGGGTCAGCCCCGACGAAGCGGCACGACGCGTTCGCGAGATCGAATTGAAGTCGCTGCTCGTGGAATTTAAGCCGCAGGGCCGCAAGAAGCGCAATCGCGGCTAATTCTGAACCGGGTCGGCGGCGCTCTGGTGGATGGTCCTGCTCTGCAGCAGTTCGCCTTGCCGTTCCAGGACCGGGTAGGCCGTGGCTGCAACGAGATGCGAATTGATTTGCTTGAAATCCCGCAACAGGTCCAGGTGCAGGGAGGTGCTCTCCGCCGTGTCGACATGGCCATTGCGCAGCCGCTTGAAATGAGCGTTGGTCCCATCGCGTTCCGCCCGCCGGAAGACGATCTTTTCGTCGGCGAGCATGCGCGCGACGCGCTCGTCCTGAGACATGAAAAGGGCGGCGGCGGTGCGCAGATTGGTGGAGAGACGGTCCAGCAGGCTGTTGAGCTCAAGCTGCCCCTCTTTTGAAAAGGTCATGCCTCGGCGCAACCTTTTGGCAAGATGGGGAAGCACGTTCTGGTCGAGGACGTCGCCTGCGTGCTCCAGGCCGGTCGAGAACAGCAGAATTTCGTCAAGCCGTCTCCGGTCGCTGTCGCTGAACTCTTCGGGATCGATGGACGTGAGATACCGTTTGACTGCGGTATTCAGGCGGTCGAGGACATTGTCCTTTTCTCGCAACTGCGACAGGGCGCGGCGATCGGTGCTCGTCAGCGCGGACTTCGTTCCCGCCAGCATCTCCTCCAGCACGTCAACCAGCCGCAGGACTTCCCGCGCCGCCGCCTGCAGCGCCACGACCGGCGTTTCCTTGGCGGATGGATCGAGATATCGCGGCTGGCCGGGATCGCTCTCGTCTATCCGCTGCGGCATCAGCCGGACGAGCGCATTTGCGAAGGGCGTGAGGAGCGGCATGAAGACGACCGCGACCACGAGATTGAAGGCCGTGTGGAAATTGGCGACCAACCGCGCGCCATCGCTCTCGATCTGTATCATCAGAGATGTAATCTGGGAGAGGAGCGCAAGCGCTGCCAGAACGCCGATGATCCGGGTGATCAGATTGCCGATCGGAAGCCGCTTGGCCGAAAGATCGTTGCCGGACTGTCCCTCGACGACCGGATTGATCGCCGTCCCGAGATTGGCGCCGAGGGTCAGCGCGAAAGCCTGATAGGGATCGATCAGCCCTTGGGCCGAAAGCGACATGACGAGCAGGACCACCGCAACGCTCGAATGGGCTGCCCAGGTCAGTGCGGCGGCAAGCAGAAGGCTGAGGAGGGGGGTGGTCGATATGGCTGAAAGAACCGCAGAGAAGGCCGGTGTGCCGGCATATTGCGTCAGTACTTCGAGCAGTTGATGCAGGGCAAGCAGCATGAAGCCGAGGCCGATAAATACGCGGCCAAGATCATGGACCTGCGGATTTTGCGTGCGGCGGAACATCAGGACGCCCAGCAATATCAGAGCCGGCGATGCGGCGGCGACGTCAAAGGACAGAACCTGGACGATGAGCGTGCTGCCGACATTGGCGCCGAGCATGACGGCAAGAGCCGGCACAAGAGCAACCAGCCCCTCGGCTGCGAACCCCGATGCCATCAGTCCGGTCGCCGTGCTGCTCTGGAGAATTGCCGTGACGCCCATTCCGGACAAAAAGGCTTTCATCCGATTGTTCAGTGCGCGACCGAGAAACGACCGGAGGCTCGGCCCGAAAGCACGCTGGATGCCCGTCTGCACCATCCGCGTCCCCCAGAGAAGAAGCGCTATGTGTCCGGCAAGGGTAACGATCGCAATGATGAAGGGCATGGCATTCTCGTAAAATCAGTCGGATGGGAAAGCCGGACAAGTGCCGCCAGATATTAGCCAGCTAATATAGTCGCCGGATTCTATTGCTTTTTCAAGGCTCTGATCTGGCTGTTTGACCGGTCGGGGCCGCCCCCCTGCGGGACTGCCCGACTAAGCCTGTTCCTGGCACATTTCGAAGGCGGGCGATCTTCCACCTGCGACCCATTGCGGTCTCTCACCGTTCAACGCTGCATTCTCCTTTTGTAAGCACTCGGTGCCTTATTCAACCACCTCGAAGCGGACGCGGCTCAGGCTGACCAGGCCGGAGACAATCGCGCAGATGCCGGCCAGAACGAGCGCGATATTTGGCGCACTCGATAGGGGCATGGTCTGGAAAATGATCGACATGGAGATACCGCCAAAGGTTTGGCCGAGTAGTCGTGCCGTGCCTTGCATGGCTCCCGCGGCACCGCTGCGCGTTTTCGGTGCGGACAGAAGCAGGGTTCGGTTATTCGGCGTCTGGAACAGACCGAAACCGATTCCGGCGAGGACCGTCCCGGCCAAAAAGGCAATTCCTCTTGGATCGGGAGGAGAGAGACCGGCGATGAGGAGACCTGCGGCCAACAACCCGCCGCCGGAAGCGCAGAGCCACGCCGTCTTGACGCGATTGGCCAGCCACCCTGAAATCGGCGCGGCGACGATCGTCGCGGCGGGCCAAGGTATCATATAAAGGCCCGCCAGCACCGGTGTCATATGCAGGGTGTGCTGAAGGTAGAACGGCAGGGCGACATAGCTGAGCATCTGGCCGGTAAAACACGATACCGATGCGATGATCGCAAGCCGGAAGGCTGGCTTGGCCAAAAGATCGGTCGGAACAATCGGCGTCTCGTTCTTACGTTCAAGGCGCAGCAGCGCCCATAGGCACAGGATGGAACCGACGATCAGGATCGAGCCGCTGATCGGTTCGCTGGCTATCCGGTCCGCACCGGAGAAGAACAATATGAACATCAGCGTGTTGGCGACCAATACGGCAGCATTCAGGTGCCGCTTCATCCCCGGCAGGTGACCCAGAAAACCGCCGCACAAAAGGACGATGAGGCCCAGCGGCACGTTGACGGCAAATAACCAGGGCCAATCGGCGACGGAAAGGATCGCCCCGGCAACACCTGGTCCTGCGGCGGAAGAGATCGCGATGATCATCGCATTGAGGCCGATAATGGTTCCGAACAGCCGGTGCGGCACCGCAAAGCGCAGGTTCATCATGCCCAGCGCCATGATCGCGCCGGCGCCCAACCCTTGCGCAAATCGAGACGCCACGAGAACCGGAAGATTTCCGGCAAGGGCACATGCTGCCGAAGCCACCGTGAAGAGAGCGACGCCGATCAGGAACACGCGCCGCGGCCCATGGATTTCGCCCAATGCCCCACAGGGCAGAAGTGCGACAAGTACGGCAAGCTGATAACTCGATACGACCCAGACGGTGTCGCTGGCATCGGCCCCGAGCGAGGCCGCGATCGACGGCAGCGCGACATTGGCGATCGCTCCGTCCAGCACAACGAGCACGAGCGTCGTCAAAAGCACTGCGACCGCCAAGTATCTTCGTGGTGACGTCAAGCCGTCGTGGGCAAGGTTTGCGGGTGAGGTTACGGACATGGGGAAGCACCTGTTCGTTGAGCTTCCCCATCGATATCCGCAGGCTTACATTTGCGCCAGACGCAACACATGCAACTCACTCTTGCGCCATACGCCATACCTCGCTAGGTTCGACGTCATGCCTGATCTCGACCTCAACCTGCTATTGGCCCTGGATGCATTGCTTCGCGAGCGGAGCGTGTCGGGTGCAGCACGCAGGCTGGGGCTGAGCACATCGGCGATGAGCCGGACACTGTCGAGGTTGAGGACGGCATTGCGTGATCCCATTCTTGTCCCGGCGGGGCGGGCAATGGTCGCGACGCCGCATGCCGAAGCGATTGCCGAGCAGGTGCGGTCGCTGACGATGGCGGTCCAGACCGTGTTGAGTCCCCAGCAGGACATCGACATCCGGGAATTCCAACGCGACTTCACGATCCGTGCCAACGAAGCATTCGTGCTCCTGAACGCCGCTCGCCTCAGCGTTGCCGTAACGGATGCCGCGCCGGGCATACGGCTGCGCTTCGTGCCGAAGCCGAACAAGGAAATTCAGCCTTTGAGAGATGCTGCGATTGACCTGGATATCGGCGTTATTTCCGGTGATGGCGCGGAGCTGCGCGGCCAAACCCTGTTTGAGGACGTCTTTGTCGGCGTGGCGAGGCTAGGTCACCCTCTTTTCAAAACCACGCCGATAACCGCCGAGCGATATGCAGCGTGCGGACATGTGATCTCCTCCAGACGAGGACATTTTACCGGGCCGGTCGATGAAGCGCTGGCCGAACTGGGCCTCTCGCGAAAGATCAGCCTCGTGGTGCCGAGCTATCCGGCAGTGCTTGCCGTTGCGGCGGCATCCGATCTTGTCGGGTTGGTGCCGCGCTCGTACTGCCGGGCGGGGGGTACAGACCAGACCCAGATGTTCGACCTGCCGGTGGCGACGCCTGGCTTTTCGATCGCGCAGACCTGGCATCCGCGCATGGACGCGGACCCTGCTCACCGCTGGCTGCGAGGATTGATCTTCGAAGCATTCAGGTGACAGCCTGCCGTGGCGTCGATAACCTGCCCTGGCAGGAGAGCTTGGCCCAAGCCTGCAGCCGGAACACCCGGATAATTCCTGCGCCAAAAAAATCGATCCGATGTCGGATTGGCAAAATCCCGTTCGTCCTTAGAGTCGTCCATGGCAATTCAAAAAGGATCACGACCATGCCGAATACCATAACCCTGCATCGCGTTCTGGCGACCAGCCCGGAGAAGGTCTATCGGGCGTTCATCGAGGCTGACGCACTCGCCAAATGGCTTCCGCCCAATGGCTTTCTGTGCACTGTCCATCACTTCGAACCGACGGTCGGCGGAACGTTCAGAATGTCCTTCCGGAACTTCACGACGGGCAACAGCCATGCCTTCGGCGGCGAATATCTCGAACTCGTTCCCGGCGAGCGCCTGCGCTACATCGACAAATTCGACGATCCCAACTTGCCCGGCGAGATGGAAGTCACGGTGACGCTGAAGAAGGTTTCGGTCGGGACCGAGGTCAATATTACCCAGGCAGGTGTGCCGGACGTCATCCCGCCCGAGGCTTGTTATCTCGGTTGGCAGGAGTCGCTGCGGAACCTTGCAAAGGTCGTCGAGCCCGAGATCAACGAATAAGGTATCAGGATCGAATAATCGGCCGTGACCGGATCGCGTCAACGATTTTTCGCGATCCGGCCTCGGCTTTGTTATCGATTAAATCCGTCCTGCTTCCGGAAATGTGGCTCTTGGTTGCTGGAACCGGAAGCCACGGTCTTGGTTCGGTTCGAGCAGCAACCGAGAGACCTCACATGACCAAGCTCATAGCCACAGCCATCATCGTCACTCTTTTCACGGCCGGCAGCGCGACCGCTCAAACGACACCGAGCCCCGGCAATGCCGCAGGTGGCGCCACGGGAGCCATCGACGGACCGGGCAATACGGGAGACACTGGCGGACCGACCGCCGGCACGGGCGGACCTCTCGACCAGACTCAAACGGGCAGCACCAAGAGCGACACACGCCAGCCGCCGAACAAGTGCGACCCTGCACAGGCAGCCAAGGACAATTCCAGGCCAAATCAAAACAATGCATCCGCCGGCTGCGTGAAGTAAGTCGAGGCACCGCGGCCTTTTCGACCGCCTTCCAGCGTCACGTACCGACAATCTATGGCCGCCATCGGCATTGCGCATGCCGATGGGTACGCCGCTCTGCGATCGGGCCCGGCGAATATTGGTCTGGAACTATCTCAGCTCTGTCTTGTTGACTTTCGAAAGAGAAGAAAGTGATGCAGCAGCCACCGAAAGAACCCGTTCCCGCCTCACATCCTGCAGTGCCGTCCGCAGCCAATCCTGTCCCACCGATCTTCGAAGCGCCATCTGATCGCCTGCCGGAGACGGCGACAAATCCCCACCCGCACGAAAACGACGCCAGGGCGAAATATACGCCGCAGGATCTGGTAACAAACTATGGCTTGAGCGCCCAGGAAGCCCAGCGGCTCATCGACCGGTTCGGACCGTTCGCAGCCGAGCTTGATTTCATGCTGGCCGGGAAGGGGCGCCCCAGGAAGCATCGTCGACAGGACATGGAACGCTCGGCCGAAGACATCGCGTTTGGTTGAGGTGGAGCCCGCTTTGGTGGCCGCCGCAGCTAGGCCCCCAGTCGCAAGGCTCGGAAGTGGCTCTGATAGGGAGCCGAGGCCGTTGTCGAACTAAGTTCCGGCGGCATGGAACTACGGCGGCGGAGCCAAGTTATTAGCTAGCCCAGTCCAACCATTGCGTTTCCATAATGACATCAAAACCGAACAAGACACCTCGTTTAGGTTTCCCAAGTGGCCCTGCTGGTGGGTGGGGATCGGCAAAGTCGGTGGGTGAGGTGCTCATTCGGGAACATGTTCCTTTGTCCGGCCCCTCTCTTCTGGCGCATCAGAACAAGCCGGACGGCTACATGTGCGTCAGTTGCGCATGGGCCAAGCCGGCTAAGACGCATCCGCTGGAATTCTGCGAGAACGGGGCCAAGGCGACCGCCTGGGAAATCACCAGCCGGCGCGCGGACAGGGCCTTTTTCGACGCCCATACGCTGAGCGAGCTGGAGACCTGGCGTGATCACGATCTGGAAGAGCAGGGACGACTGACCCATCCGATGCGATGGGACCCGGCAAGCGACAAATATCTGCCGGTGACATGGGCAGCCGCGTTCGAGGAAATCGGCCGCGAATTGCAGGCCATCGCCCCCGAGAAAGTCGAGTTCTACACATCAGGTCGAGCTTCGCTCGAGACCTCCTACATCTACCAGCTTTTCGCGCGGATTTTCGGCAGCAACAACCTGCCCGATTCCTCCAACATGTGCCACGAGAGCTCGTCGGTTGCCCTTCCGGAAAGCATCGGAGCTTCGGTCGGCACGGCGATCCTGTCGGATTTCCAGAATTGCGACTGCATCTTCTATATGGCGCAGAATGTCGGAACCTCGTCGCCGCGAATGCTCCACGATCTTCAGGATGCCGCCGACCGCGGTGTCAAGATCGTGACCTTCAACCCGCTCCGGGAGCCGGGGCTGGAGCGCTTCGTCAATCCCCAGGCTCCGAGCCAGATGTTGACGGGCAAGGAGACACAGATCTCCTCGAACTATTACCAGGTCCGGCTGGGTGGAGATATCGCTGCCCTGTTTGGCATCTGCAAGGCGCTCATACAGGCGGACGATGCGCTTCACGAGGCCCATGTCAGCAAGGTCTCCGGGTCCGACGGCACGCCGGACGATCCGAACGATGCCGCGGCAGTGGCCTTCGCGGCGTCGATTGCCGCGGCCGACAAGAAACACATTCTCGATCATGATTTCATTTCACAGCATACGTCCGGGTTCGAGGAATTTGCGGCGGCGGCCCGAAATTATGCCTGGGAAGAGTTGGAGCGCGTTTCAGGGCTCACCCGCGAGCAGATGACGGCGGCGGCCCGCATCTACGCCCGCTCCGACGCCGTTTTGATGGTCTATGGCATGGGGCTGACCCAGCACATGATGGGCGTGCAGAACGTCCATATGGTCGTCAACTTCGCCCTCCTGCGCGGCAATATCGGAAAACCGGGCGCCAATATCTGCGCTGTGCGAGGCCACTCCAACGTGCAGGGCCAGCGTACCGTCGGCATCACCGAAAAGCCGGGGCTCGTGCCGCTGGACAAGCTCTCGGAACTCTACCATTTCGATCCTCCGCGATGGCAGGGCCATTCGACGGTGGAATCGTGCAAGTCGATCCTCGACGGAGAAACAAAGGCGTTTATCGGCCTCGGCGGTAATTTCCTCAGAGCCGCGCCGGAAACCGTTGCCATGGAAGCCGCGTGGCGCAAGCTCCGCCTGACAGTTCAGATCGCCACCAAGCTCAACCGTAGTCATGTCGTCCATGGGGAAGTCGCCTACCTGCTTCCCTGTCTCGGTCGCATCGAGATCGACGAGCAGGCAAGCGGCCCGCAGGCCGTTTCGATAGAAAGYTCCGTGGCGCATTTCCACGGCTCGCGCGGCAAGGCCAAACCCGCCAGTTCCGAGCTCCTGTCTGAACCTGCCATCATTGCCGGCATTGCCAAAGCGACGCTGACGCGAGGCAACGTGCCCTGGGACCGCTGGGTCGACGACTATTCGGAAGTCCGCAATGCGATCGAAAAAACTTATCCGGAGACGTTCAAGGATTTCAACAAGCGGCTTTTCCAGCCCGGCGGGATCCCGCGTCCTCTGCCGGCCAGGGAGCGGAAATGGGTCACCAGCAACGGAAAGGCGAACTTCATCACCCCGGATCGCCTGTTTCCTGAACTTCCCACCGAAGCGATAGGCGAGGACGTCCTTCATCTCGCCAGCCTGCGGTCGAACGATCAGTTCAACACCACCGTCTACGGCTACAGCGACCGGTTCCGCGGCGTCGACGGGACCCGGCAGGTCCTGTTCGTCAATCCGCGGGACATCGAACGGCTCGGTTTCGCAGACGGAGATATCGTCGACTTGATCACCGCGATCGACCCGGAAACACCGCGGGCGGTTCAGGGTTTCAGGATCGTTGCCTACGATATCCCCAAGGGCTGCTGCGGCGCCTATTATCCGGAAACCAACCCCTTGTTTCCGCTCAGCCATCATAGCCCCCAATCAAAAACGCCATCCTACAAGCTCCTGCCGGTGCGTCTCAGCCGGTCGAGCCATATGCCACTCAATTGAGAACGACGCGTGGGAGGTCAAGCGATGTCGCCGGCTGTCTCAGGCAAAGGCACGGCCCTGATTTTTGAGGTTTGCTGCGTTGCGGCCTTGCTTGCCGTCGCGGTTGCCATCGCACTGCTGAGGGTGCCGCGGCAATATCGCACCGATCCACCCGTATCCGCGGCATTGGATGGAGTCCGGCTGATGCCGAACGGCATCGGCGGCGCCCCGCCGGAAGTTTATTTCGCGCTCAATCAACCTTACGAAAACACGGCCTACGACATGAGCCAGGGCAGGCGCCTCTATTCCTGGTTCGGCTGTGCATCGTGTCACGGCGAGGGGGAAGGTGGGGCAGGGCCATCCTTTCTCGACGGATGGTGGCTCTACGGCCCGTCAATGGTGTCGATCGTTGCCTCCATCCGTGATGGGCGGCCGCACGGCATGCCTTCGTTCCGGGACAAGATGACGATCGATGAGATCTGGCAGCTGTCGGGTTATGTCAAAAGCATCGGCGCCTATTCCGCAAAGACGACCGCTCCAAGCCGAAATGATGACCGGCAGACCAGACCGGCGGAGAACCGTGCCCCAGCGGCGCTGCTCTTTAACGAGGGGCCGAGCCCGGTGCATCCCGAACAGGGGCCGTCGCCTTGAGAGCAGCGCTCATCCTCCTCCCGCTTTCGGTTTTTCTTTCGGGATGCGGCGGGAACCAGTCGGCTCTCGATGCGCAGGGCCATTCGGCCATCCTTCTCAGGGACCTGATTGTTCTCATCATCGGCGTTTGCCTGGTCGTCTGGATAGCGGTCATGATCGTGCTGGCCTGGTCGCTGACGCGCCGCCGTGACGGGCAGGCCGGAGAAGACCGAGGTTCCGAACAACGCCTGGGGGTCTGGGTGTCGGGGGCGGTTGCCGCAACGGTCCTGATCATCGGCGGACTGACGATTTTAAGTTTCCAGACGACGAGAAGTCTCGACCGGGCGGGAGACCCGGACCTGACAATCCGTGTCCGCGCCCAGCAGTGGTGGTGGCAGTTCATCTACGAAGACGCCGATGCGGGATCTTTCCAGACTGCCAACGAGATCCATATTCCCGTCGGCAAGGAGGTGCGGGTACGGCTGGAAAGCACCGATGTCATCCACTCCTTCTGGGTGCCGAGTCTTGCCGGCAAGCAGGACCTCGTCCCCGGTCGAGAAAATGTCCTTACCCTTCGGGCAGAGCGGCCAGGCGTCTACCGCGGCCAGTGCGCCGAATTCTGTGGGCTGCAGCACAGCCACATGGCGTTTTTCGTCATTGCCGAGGAAGAGGAAAGCTACAGGCAATGGGCGGCCACGCAGCGACAGCCCGGCGCACAGACTGGCGAGGCCGAGGCGAGCGCCGGAAAGGCTGTATTCATGGCAAGGCAATGTTCCGCGTGCCACACGATACGGGGAACCGGCGCAGCCGGCACGACCGGGCCTGACCTCACCCATGTCGGCAGCCGCCGCACCATCGCGGCGGAGCTCATGGACAACACCCGCGGTTCGCTTGCCGCCTGGATCGCCGATCCCCAGACCCTCAAGCCCGGAAACAACATGCCGCTTGTACCCTTGACGAGTGACGAGCTGCGCCAGCTTTCCGCCTATATGGAAAGCCTCAAATGACGGCTGGGCAGAGATCATCGATGGTGACGGACGCCGATCTGGACAAGGCTGAACTCGAGCGGCAACTTGCCGGGACGTGGACATCCAAGCCCGGCTTCTGGGGCGCCATTGCAACGGTCGATCACAAGGTCGTCGCCCGACGCTATATCGTCACCGCCTTTGTGTTTCTCATCCTCGGCGGCATTCTGGCACTGGCGATGCGCCTCCAACTGTCGCAGCCGGAAGCACGCTTCATCGACGCGGATCGCTACAACCAGATCTTCACCATGCATGGTTCGAACATGATGTTCCTGTTCGCCGTGCCGGTCATGGAAGCCATGGCTGTCTACCTCGTGCCCTTGATGGTCGGCACACGCAACATCGCTTTTCCGCGGCTGAACGCCTTTTCGTACTGGTTGTTTCTTGCCGGCGGGCTGCTGCTCTGGATCTCGTTTGCGCTCGATGCCGCGCCGGATATCGGCTGGTTCGCCTATGTGCCGCTTTCCGGGCCGGAATACGGAGCCGGAAAGCGTGCCGATATCTGGGCACAGATGATCACGTTCACCGAAGTGTCGGCGCTGGCGATCGCGGTCGAAATCGTCGTCACCGTTTTCAAGCAGCGCGCGCCGGGCATGTCGCTCGACCGGATACCTCTCTTGGTCTGGTCCATGCTGGTCATGGCGTTCCTCGTCATCATGGCGATGCCGGCAATCATGTTTGCGAGCTCGACGCTGATCATGGACCGCCTCGTCGGCACGCATTTCTACAATCCCGCCGAAGGCGGCGACGTGCTGCTCTGGCAGCACCTGTTCTGGTTCTTCGGCCACCCTGAAGTCTACATCATCTTCCTGCCGGCCGTCGGCATGGTTTCGATGATTCTTCCGACCTTCGTCCAGCGCCCGGTATTCGGTTATCTTCCCCTGGTGATGGCGCTGATCGCCACCGGCATCCTGGCCTTTGGATTATGGGTGCATCACATGTTCGTCGTCGGTCTGCCGCGGCTCGGCGAAAGCTTCTTCACGGCGTCGAGCATGACCATCGCCATCCCCGCAGGCATCCAGATCTTCTGCTGGCTGGCGACCCTCTGGTCCGGGCGGCCGATCTTCAAGACGCCGCTGCTGTTCGTGATCGGTTTCATCGTCACCTTCGTGATCGGAGGGCTGACGGGTGTCATGGTCGCATCGGTGCCGTTCGACGCCCAGGTCCACGACACCTATTTCGTCGTGGCGCATTTCCATTACGTGCTGATCGGCGGCGCGGTCTTTCCGCTGATCGCGGCCGTCTACTACTGGTTTCCCAAGATGACCGGCCGGATGATGAGCGAAAGGCTGGGGAAATGGGCATTCTGGCTGATCTTCATCGGCTTCCACATGACCTTTTTCCCGATGCATATTCTCGGCCTGCAGGGCATGCCGCGCCGCATCTATACCTATCAACCGGATCTGCCCTGGGCGGGCCTGAACCTGTTCGTCAGCCTGAGCGCGATCATCCTGTCGCTCGGCTTTCTCGTTTTCTTCATCGACGCCATCCGGAGCTGGTCGTCCGGCAGGCCTGCCGGCGACAATCCCTGGAATGCCCCGACGCTCGAATGGGCCACCAGTTCGCCGCCGCCGCCCTACAATTTCCGATCGATCCCCGTGGTCGACGATCGCAATCCGCTCTGGTCGCAGCCGGACGTTCTGCCGGTGACCTCCGGAATGAGGACCGACCGCCGCGAACTTCTGATCAGCGGCGTCGTTGAAGCACTTCCGGAGGCGCGTGAATCGTCTCCGCAGGACTCGGTCTGGCCGTTCTGGGCCGCGATCGCGACCTCGGTCATGCTGATCTGGTCGATATTCTCGCCCTGGGCGGTCGTCTGGGGTTCGATCCCGGTCGCAATCACGCTGATCGGGTGGTTCTGGCCGAAGGGTGAAGCGGAGGATGAATCGTGAAGGAACGCGTCGTCCTGGATGTGTCGAGACTGCCGCTGCATGGCATGGGCATAGCGAGCCCCACATGGTGGGGGACCTGCGCCTTCATGCTCATCGAGGGGTCGGGGTTCGGCCTGGCGATCGTGGTCTATTTCTATCTGATGTTTCTGGCGCCGCAGTGGCCGGTCGATGCGCCCGCGCCAGACCTCTGGGCGGGAACGGCGCTGACGGCGCTGCTTGTGGCGAGCGTCCTACCGAACGTAATGGTCTCGCGATGGGCACAGAAGCGAAACTTGAAACGGGTGCGGATCGGCCTCATCGTGATGTCGCTGTGCGGCATCGCGCCGCTTGTGTTTCGCGTCTTCGAGTTCCCCGCACTGCATGTGCGCTGGGACGACAATGCTTATGGCTCGATCGTCTGGACCCTTCTCGGCCTCCATACCATCCATATCCTGACCGATCTCATCGACACGCTGGTGCTGACCTGCCTGATGTTCTCGTGGCACGGCGACAACACGCGACGCTACGGCGATGTGGAGGATAATGCGCTTTACTGGAACTTCTTCGTCGTCACCTGGCTTCCCATCTATGCCTGTATCTACTGGGTTTCACGGCTATGAACGCTCGACCGGGAAACTGTGCCACTCATCGTATGCGAACGGCGCTCGCCGCAGCGCTGTTTGCGATCGGCACGCTTCCGGCAGCGGCACATGACGGTGAGCCGCATGCCTCGGCCTTTCCATGGACCTTCGATCCGTGGATCGTCACCCCGATCGCCATTGCGGGCGGTCTCTATGCCCTCGGATCGGTCAAATTCCGGCAAAGGGCAAACGGACGGGTTTTCATTATCAACTCCGGCATTCTCTATTGGGGTGGATGGCTATCCCTGGTCTCCGCGGTGGTCTCGCCCCTCCATTTTCTCGGGGAGCATCTTTTCACCTTCCACATGATCGAGCATGAACTCGTCATGGCGGTCGCCGCACCGCTGGTCGTCCTGGCACGTCCGGTCGGGATGTTCCTCTGGGGTTTGCCGCGGCCGCTCCGGCATCTGGTCCGGGATGTCATGAAGACGGGTCTGGTCTGGAGGACCTGGAACGCGTTGAGCGCCGGTACTCCGGCGACCCTCCTGCATGGCTTGGCCATATGGGCCTGGCATGCGCCCGTCCTGTTCGATGCGACGGTCACCGATATCCTGCTTCACAGGCTGCAGCACCTGAGTTTTTTCGTAACGGCGGTGATGTTCTGGTGGGCCATGATCTGGCGAAGCGACCGGGGCATGGCCGCCTGGCATCTGTTCCTGACGATGCTACATACGAGCATTCTCGGAGCCCTGATCGCTCTTTCTCCGCAGGTTGCCTACGTTTCTCAGACCAGGATGGTGCGGGAGTGGGGGCTCACGCCGTTGGAGGATCAACAACTGGCCGGCCTGGTGATGTGGGTGCCGGGCGGCATCATCTATGCCGGCGCCGCACTGGCGATGTTGGCGCTCTGGATCGCCGGCTCGAACAGGGGAGGCCTCGATGCAAGCCGTGTCCATTCCTGAATTCCGGCTCGTGCTGATTGGCGGTATGCTGATCGCATTGTTCTTTGGCGTCGGAACCTATCTTACCAAGGACCGCGAGGAGCGCCGAGCCGTGGCTGTTGCGATGACGGGCGGCGACCCGGCGCAGGCACCGGCGATCTTCCGCAAATACGGATGCGCAGGGTGCCATGCCATTGCCGGCATAGCCGGCGCCGACGGCAAGGTCGGGGGACCGCTGACCGGTCTGCGGCAGCGTGTTTATATCGGCGGCGTGATCAACAACACGCCTGACAACCTCGTCCAGTGGATTGTGTCCCCGCAACGGTTCTCGCCAAGGACAGCGATGCCGACGACCGGCATTTCCGAAGCCGAGGCGCGACATCTGGCTGCTTATCTTTACGAACAGTGACCATTAGGGATGCGGCGTTGGGCGAGGCGGGAGAGACTTGACGTAACGGGCCACGGCATCGCGGTCGCTTTGCGGCAACAAGGAAAAATTGGCAACGACATCCAACATCGACGATCCCACCCGGCCGTGTCCGGGCGTCTCGCCGGTCTGCAACATCACGGCGATCTCCGCTTCCGACCACTGGCCGATGCGGTTTGGCGTGATGTTCGGAACGAAACCGGTGCCCTCCGGGTCGATACCTCCGGCGAACCGCGTCTCGGGCTCGATCGCCCCGAGCGCATTGCGGGTGGAATGGCATTCGGCGCAATGGCCCAGGGTTTCCGTCAGATAGGCGCCGCGGTCGTGGACCGGATCGCCGTTCAGCCCCGCCTTGCTCCGACCTTCCTCGAAGAACAACAGCTTCCACAGACCCAGACCGCGCCGGAACCGGAAAAGGAGAGGCAGGTCGTGCGGCGGCGGGCGGCCCGAAACCGCAGGCAGGGTTTTGAGATAGGCATAGAGATCCTCGATATCCTCGAGACGCATGCCCGTATAGCTGGAATAAGGGAAGGCCGGATAATAGTGCTGGCCTGCCGGAGAGACGCCGGCGACAAGCGCGTTCGCCAAATCGCCAACCGACCATGAGCCTATTCCGTCGGTGGGGTCGGAGGAAATATTGGGAACCCTGAAGGTTCCGAAGGGGGAGGCGAGTGCCAGACCGCCGCCGAGTTTCAGCGGGTCCGGCTGGCCCGGCATCGCGTGGCAGGCGGCGCAGCTGCCTGCGGCGAATACCTGCCGCCCGCGCGTCGCATCCCCGCTCTTCAACGCCGGATCATGGGCGTTGAAACGGGGTACTGCGGCCGTCACCCACCAAAGTCCGAAAAATATGGAGATCCCCACTCCGGCGGCCGCTGCTATTAACGAGGCCCACCGTATATCGCCTGTCCCGCCGCGCATGTTCCATCGGATAACGGCGATAAGCCTGGGTCGGCCTATTTGGGCGGCGGGGGATGAGCTCATTCGGACCCCAGCCGCGAAGCGTCCTCCTGTTCCCTCACTTCCTTCAGAAGTTTTTCGCGAGGATTGTCGGAGAGTTTGCGGCGCGTCCTTTCGATCGTTTCGTCGTCCACCTCGACAGGCCGCCCGCTGTCGTCGGGCAAACCTTCGGCGGTCTGGCCGATCGGTGCGCCCTTGGGCCTGTCGTTCAGGCCGGTCGTCTGCTTTTCAGCGCTCATTTCAGCCTCCATTGAACATTCAAACACTCAAGAGGCTGTTTTGTGCCATGGCATTCTGCCTTTGCGGGATCGAAACGAGATTTTCCGCAGGTGTTGGAACAACGGGAGGAATGCGTTGTTCGCATTGATGCAAAAGAGAATTCCTTGATGCGAAAGGAGAATTTCATGAAGAAGATCGCACTTATGGCTGCCATGGCAATGGTAACGACATCGGCGTTCGCACAGTCCGCGGCAGAAAAATCAGGTGTCAACTCGATTGTGGGCGTTGCTCCGAAGACCCAGGATTTCGTAACGGAAGCTGCTACGAGCGACATGTTCGAGATCGAGTCCAGCAAGCTGGCCGCCGAACGGGCCGATGCGCCCACGAAGACGTTTGCGCAGCAGATGATTCAGGACCACCAGAAGACGACGACGGAATTGAAACAGCTCATCGACGGCGGCAAGGTGAAAGCCAAACTGCCAACCGCGATGACCAGCGCGCAAACGAAGTCGCTCAACAAGCTCAAGGGCCTCCAGGGTGCAAAGTTCACCAAGCAGTATCATTCGGATCAGGAAGACGCCCATGAAGATGCCGTCGACCTGTTCAAGCGATATGGCAAGGAAGGCGAGAATGCCGACCTGAAGGCATGGGCTGCAAAGACCACGCCTGCGCTCGAACATCATCTGCAGATGGCCAAGGACTTGAACAAGTAGCGGCTATTGCACGGCTTCAGACGACGGCTGCCGCTTATGCGGCGGTCGTGAAACCGTGGACGCAAATTCGACAGGAGGGTAAGAACCGGGAGCCGAGCGCTGCGGCTGCATCTGTGCTACCATCGGCGCAGTCTCGAAGCGGAAAGGTCGCATGCCCCTTCAGCGCATCAGTTTTTATGTGCTTCTGGTCCTTGTGACCATTGCGTTCGTCGCCGTCGTCCTGCCGTTCTACTCGGCGATATTATGGGCCGTCGTCCTCGCCATCATCTTCTTTCCTCTTCACCTGCGTATGGAAGCGCTGCTGGGCGGGCGGAAAAATGCCGCTGCAGCGCTCTCCGTGCTGATCTGCCTTTGCGTCGTCATCATTCCCGGACTGGTCGTCCTCAGCTCGCTCGTCCAACAGGGGAACCTCCTCTACCAACGTATCGACAACGGCGAGATCGATGTGCGAAGGTTTTTCCAGGAGCTCCAGGAGACGCTCCCCTTGTTCGTCCGCAGTTGGCTCGAACGGATCGAGTTGGATGGCTTCGGTGCATTGCAGGATCGTATCTCCCCGGCGCTGATGCAGGGCGGAGGTTTCTTTGCGGGACGCGCCTTGAGCTTTGGCCAGAACACCTTGCAGTTCTTCGTCACCTTCGGCGTGATGCTCTATCTGCTGTTCTTCGTGTTCCGGGACGGCCAGCTGCTTGCCCGCGCCGTCAGAAAAGCGCTCCCCCTCAGCGACGCGCATACCCTTCGCTTCGCCTCCAAATTCACCGCGGTCATTCATGCGACGGTGCGGGGCAATATCATCATTGCCATCATCCAGGGCTCGATCGGCGGCGTTGCGTTCTGGTTCCTCGGCGTGGAGCCGGCCCTGCTGTGGGGCGTTCTGATGAGTTTCCTGTCGCTGCTGCCGGCAGTCGGCGCCGCTTTGATCTGGATGCCCGCGGCCATCTACCTGGCGCTCGCCGGCTTTTGGCTGAGGGCCATCGTGCTGGTTGCTGTCGGCGCCCTGGTCATCGGCCTTGTGGACAATCTTTTGAGGCCGCCCCTGGTCGGCAGAGAGACCAAGCTTCCCGACTATGTGGTCTTGATTTCCACCGTCGGCGGCATTTCGCTTGTGGGCATCAACGGTTTCGTCATCGGACCGCTGGTTGCCGCCCTCTTCATTGCCGCATGGGGAATATTCGTCGAGGAAGAGGGCACATCGGATGCCTGATGAGGTCAACGACCCGCGCCGGGCAATTTAACGACAGCCTCCGGAACATCTGTCGTCCTGAGTGGTTTGGGGGATTCGAACCATCATCATGGAGAGGTGAAACCATGAGTGCTTCGGGTATCGCCGTTTTCGACAAGACGTTGCAAACCACCCATATATGGCTGGATGATCTGATGGCCGATCAAGGGCTTGACCGGCAGCTTGCCTGGCATGTGCTCGGGGCGGTTCTTCACACGCTCGGAAGGATCGACCAATGACCATGACCCTCACCAGCCCGGCCTTCGCCGATAGTGAACGCATGCCGGACAAATATACCCGCCTCGGCGAAAACCTGATGCCGCCTTTGAACTGGGGCGGTGCGCCCGAGGAGGCTAAAAGCTTCGCGCTGATCGTGGAGGACCCGGACGCACCGAACGGGATCTTCCGCCATTGCGGTGTCTTCAATATTCCCAAGGACTGGAACCAGCTGGGCCAGAGCGCGGATACGGCGCCGGGCGGTGGTCCGCGTTTCTCGGAGAACGACTTCGGCAATGCCCGTTACGACGGTCCACAGCCGCCGAAAGGCCACGGCCTGCACCATTACCGGTTCCGTCTCGCCGCACTCGACGTCCCAAACCTCAAGGTGCCGGATACCGCTGGGGTGGAGGCGATGTGGAACGAGGCGCGCCACCACATCCTCTCGGAGACCACGCTCACCGGAACATTCGACGTCCACTAAAACGCAAGAGGAAAGATCATGAAAGTGTCGGAGATCATGTCGCGCGACGTGGAAATCGCCAGTCCCCACCAGACCGTCGCCGAAATCGCCAGGTGCATGGCCGACAGGCAGATCGGCTTTTTGCCCGTCGGCGACAACGACAAGCTCGTCGGAACGGTCACGGACCGGGATCTGGTCATCCGCGGGCTTGCCGACGGGCTTGGAGGCGATGCCAAGATCCGGGAGGTGATGACGCGGGACGTAAAGTACTGTTTCGAAGACGATGATGTCGACGACGTGGCGCGCAACATGGGCAAGATTCAGGTCCGCCGTCTTCCCGTCGTCAACCGCGACAAACGCCTGACGGGGGTCATCTCGCTCGGTGATGCCGCCCTGGCGGACACCGCCGCCGCGGGAGCTGGATTGAAGAAGGTCTCCCGTCCGGGCGGCGCTCACGCGCACTGACAAGGAACGCAGAATCGGCGTAGCGCATCGGGACTAAACCGGCAGCCGCAGGTCCTCCGCGCTCGCCTTTGCCGGCTCTCAAAAGCGTGTTTTGTCGTCACCTGCCGATATAGGCCGCCAGTTCGTCCGGCGTCCCATTTGGAAAGACCTGTTTTAGAAAGTCCAAGAAAGCCGATACTCGTGCGCTGAGCAGGCGCCGAGACGGGTAGAGAGTCCATAGAGCGATCTCGGGACCGTCGATATCCCCCCAATGTACCAGTGTGCCGTCAGCCAGGTCGTGGCTCACCAACGAAATGGGAAGACGTGCTGCACCGACGCCGGCTCGCACCGCGTCCCGGATCGTGATGAGCGTAGACAAAGTGAGTACCGGCTCGATTCTAATCGTCGAGCGGCCACCGGGTGTCTTCACCTGCCATGTTTGCGGTTCGCTTGGGCCGCGCGCAACGACGGGAGCAGGGTGGTCTCCGTTCGGGCGGGGCAGAGCCGGGCTCGCCACCACAACCAGCCGGTCGCGGAGAAATGCTCGTCCGACCAGGCTTTCATCCGGATCTGGATTGACCCGGATGACCAGATCGTAGCCTTCCTCGATCATGTCCACAGGCCGGTCCTCACTCGTCACCTCAAGCCTCACCTCCGGATACTTAAGGGCAAACCCAGCAGCAATCCTGCCCATTGCGGTCTGCGAAAAATGTAAAGGTGCGCTGATCCGCAATCTCCCTTTGGGTCTCTGAGCGCCCGAGGCAATCGCCGAAGCCGTCTCGTCCAGTTCTGCGAGCAACACCCCCGTCCGCTCGAAAAGCGCCCGTCCTTCTTCGGTGAGCTTCAGGTTACGCGCACCCCGTTCAAACAGCCGCAGATCGAGACCGCTTTCCAGCTCGGCGACACGCCGCGAGAGGGTCGCCTTCGGCCGGCCGGTGGCCCTTGCCGCTTTGCCGAAGCCGCCATGGCGGGCAACGAGATTAAAATCGGCAAGCGCGACGAGATCCATTGCTGTTCCACCTGTGAGACGGTGTGTCCAAATTACCTGTCTATCGGGTCATCAATGAACCACACATATTCGGGGTGTCAAGCAATACCAACCCGGAGATAAATCCCATGACCATTCTTGTTACCGGCGCTACAGGCAATATCGGCCGCCAAGTCGTCGACCACCTCGTCGAGCGCGGCGCCGATGTACGTGCTCTTGTCCGCGACCCATCGAAAGCGGTTTTCCCGACGGGCGTCAGCGTCGTGCAGGGCGACTTCCTCGACATCGACTCATTGCGTAACGCCATGTCCGGCGTGTCTACCCTGTTCCTCCTCAACGCAGTGGTACCGGATGAATTCACCCAGGCTTTGATCGCGCTCAACGTCGCCCGATCGGCGGGCGTCGAACGCATCGTCTATCTGTCGGTGATCCACGCCGACGTTTATGTGAACGTCCCGCATTTTGCGGGCAAGTTCGGTGTCGAGCGAATGATCGAGCAGATGGGTTTCAAGGCGACGATCTTGCGACCGGCCTATTTCATGCAGAACGATCTGATGGTCAAAGACGTCATCACCGGCTACGGCGCCTACACAATGCCGGTCGGTGCCAAGGGTCTCGCCATGATCGACACCCGTGACATCGCTGAAATTGCCGCTCTTGAACTGCTGCGCCGCGAACAGACTGCCGAGCCGCTGGCGCTCGATCGGATCAACCTCGTCGGTCCCGAGACGCTCACCGGAACGGATATCGCCGCCATCTGGTCAGACGTGCTCGCCCGCCCGATCGGCTACGGCGGCGACGATACCGAGGGCTTTGAGCAGAACCTCAAGCAGTTCGTGCCCGCCTGGATGGCCTACGACATGCGCCTGATGGGCGAGCGTTTCCTGACCGACGGCATGCTGCCAGAGGCCGGCGACGTCGAGCGCCTGACGGCACTCCTTGGCCGCCCGCTCCGCCGATATCGCGACTTCGCCTCGGAAATGGGCTGAGAGCCTCGCGCTCTCCCCATTCTGGGAAGATTTCGGAAATCGCAAAAGCCCCCATTTTGCGACGTCGTAAAATAGGTCGTATAACCGTCGTTCCGGTCGGGGCTTTTGCGTAGTCATCTTCAGCGGATCATTGCCGGCAACTCGGGTGGCGTCTGTCAAAAGTCTCCGTCTTGCGATAAGTCACGCCATTCCGCATAACTCGCAGGTGTGCCATGTAGCTGACGCTGCCATCTTCGCGCGCGCGGGGTGGTCGCGCCCATGACCGCATCCTCGTTTGGCAGATGGCGATAACAGTTGGTACAATGTTGTGGCCGCATCTACCTAGCGGACGAACCGGCGTCACACCCCATGAACTCCGTGCCAAGATGAGCGGTGTTCTGTGGGCCCGGCACTTCCCGGGATTGCTCAAGGCCGGTGACTGCGTCGCGGTCATTGCGATACTTTCGATACCACCTCCTGCTTCCGGGGCTTTCCATAGCCCATGCAAATCTGCTTTCCGATCGATGGCATCTTCTGTGCTGGCCCTGATCGCCGGGGCATTGCCATCGGCGGGCGCTGGTGCGGGCCATCCGGCGTGACGGAATTCCCGAACGCACCTCAACAAGGCTCGATATTCAAGCAGGCATGAACATGCCCCGACGAGGCTTCGCGCAGTTCGGGGCGTATCCGGCCGCAATGTTCGGTCGCCATCGGACAACGCGGATGGAAGTGGCAGCCGGAGGGCGGGCTGAGAGGAGAGGGGATTTCTCCCTGGATCGGCATGAACCGGCGTCGCTGGAGCGAGATCTTCGGCATGCCCTCAAGCAGCATGCGCGTGTAAGGATGCATGGGGGATGCGAAAAGCTGTTCCGTCTCGGTAAGTTCCACGACGCGGCCGAGATACATCACTGCCACCCGGTCGCACAGGTGCCGGATGACGCCGAGATCGTGGCTTATGAAGATCATCGCAAGGCCGCTATGTTGCTTGATATCCATCAAAAGGTTGATGATTTGCGCCTGTACAGAAACATCGAGCGCGGCCACGGCTTCGTCGCAGATGAGCATGTCGGGCTTGACTGCCAGCGCTCTGGCGATGCCGATGCGCTGGCGCTGGCCGCCGGAAAACTGGTGAGGATAGCGACCCATGCTGTCGGCAGGCAGGCCGACCTGGGAGAGGATGTCGGCGACATAGTCCTTGATCTGTGGACGCCGCACCAGCCCGTGCAACACCGCAGCCTCGCCGATTATATCGCCGACGCGCAGGCGCGGGTTGAGGGAGGAGAGCGGATCCTGGAAGACCATCTGGACCTTCAGCGCGTCGCGGTTGCGTGCAAGGAAGCTTTCGTAGGGCTCATCGCGGAAACGCCGCTCGCCCGAAGAGGCCGGCAGGATGCCGGCGATCATCCGCGCCAGCGTCGATTTCCCGCATCCGGACTCGCCGACGATGCCAAGCGTTTCCCCCTCGCGCAGAGAGAGCGAAACATTGTCGACGGCGCGCAGCACTTTTGGCGGGCGGTCACGCAAAAAATGGTCCGCAAAATCGCGAAGCGGGCTGCTTCCGACGCTGAAGCTGCGTGACAGGTCCTTTGCCTCGAAGATCGTCTCGTTCACGCGTCAGTCCTCGAATGGATGGTAGCACCAGATGTGGTGCGTGGCGGATAGCTGGATGGCTGGCACCGGCTCGCTGCAGATATCCGTTGCCCGGTCGCAGCGGCCGGCGAAAGGACAGCCCTTTCCAAGCGCAAGCAGCGACGGCATGTTACCGGGAATCTGCTTCAGCTTCCGTCCCGGCACATTGCGCGAGGGGACGGAATCGAGGAGCTTGCGGGTATAAGGATGGCGTGCGGCGCCAATGATTTCCTCGGTCGTGCCGATTTCCATCGTCGCTCCTGCATACATGACCATGATCCGGTCGGCGAGTTCGGAGAGCGTCGAGAGGTCGTGCGTGATCCAGATCATGCCGAGCCCGTGCTCGTCGATCAGGCGTCGGATATGATAGATGATCTGGGCCTGGATCGTGACGTCGAGGGCCGTCGTCGGTTCGTCGGCGATGATCATGTCCGGTCCGAGCAGCAGCGCGATGGCAATGACGACGCGCTGGCGCATGCCGCCTGACATTTCATGCGGATAGGCATTCAGCCGCTCGTCCGGCGAAGGGATGCCCACGGCCTTCAGCGCCTCGATGCAGCGGTCGTGCATGTCCTTGCGGGAAATGTTCTCGTGCTCGCCGATCGCCTCGTACATCTGATCGCGCACGCGCATCAGCGGGTTCAGCGTCATCAGCGGGTTCTGGAACACCATGGCGATCCGCTTGCCGCGATAGTGGCGCATCTCCTCGAAGCCGAGCGTCGTCAACTCTTCTCCATCGAGAGCTATCGAGCCGGAGACGATGCGGCCGGGTTCGTCGATCTGGCCCATGATCGACATGCCCGTCACCGATTTGCCCGAGCCGGATTCGCCGACGATGCCCAGCACCTCGCCGCGGGAAAGTTCGAAGGAAATGTCTCGCACGGATTTGATCACGCCCTGGCGCGTGAAAAACCAGGTGTTGAGGTTATCGACGCGGAAGAAGGGGTCCATCATGGGCGGTTCCTTTAGCGGTCGAGCCGCGGATTGTTAAGATCACGCAGCCGGTCGCCGAGCAGGTTCATGGCGACGATCATCACCAGCAGCACGATGCCGGGATAGATGCTAATCCAGTATTTGTGCGAGAAGATGAATTCGTAGCCGCTGGCGATCAGCATGCCGAGTGACGGCCTTGTCAGCGGCAGGCCGACTCCGAGGAAGCTCAGCGACGATTCGAGCGAGATCGCCGAGGCGATGTTGAGCGTGAAGAGCACGATGATCTGCGGCATGCAGTTGGGCAGTACATGCCGCAGCATGATGCGCGCGGGCGAAAGCCTCAGGCACCGTGCCGCCTCGACATATTCCTTGCCGAGCTCGCTCATCGCAAAGGAGCGGGCCGTACGGGCATAATAGGACCATTGCACGATGACGATAGCGAGCACGACCTTACTGACGCCGTTGCCAAGAATGGCGAGGATTGCAAGCCCGACGAGCAAGGCCGGAAGACCGAGCATGAAATCGACGGCGCGCATGATGATCGCGTCCGTGATGCCGCCGCGCCAGGCCGAAAGGAGCCCGAGCCCGGTGCCGATCACCATCGCGGCGCCGGCCGCCACGAGCCCGACGAAGACGCTGATCCTGACGCCGTAGAGAATTGCCGAGAACATGTCGCGCCCAAAGCTGTCGGTGCCCAGGTGAAAGACAAAATCCGTTTCCTGATCCATGGACCTGGCGATGGCGAGAAAGGTGAATGTCGCTGGCAGCGGGCCGTTGGACGCGATTCTAACCTTGCCGCCCTCCGGATTGTCTACGGTCCACCAAGACTGGACGGGATGCTTCCTGGCACCCTCGACGGTTGCGCCGGCCGGAAGGTTGCGGATCTGCAAGTTTGCGAGCCTGGTTCCCTCCGGCTGAACGCCGACGCCGAGACAGTTCAGCCCGCAGGGCTCGGCCACGAGCGTCACGTGGGTCTTGGCTGGTGTGGCCGGCTGGACAGACGTCGCGCTGCCGTCGATGCGGATATTGGCCCTGACTTCTTCTCCCGGCAGCATGCGCGTGGAACCAGTCGGCTTCAACGCATCGGAGAGCTGAAGCTGCGTCAGGTCGTATGGGTCCGTCGGCGACAGCAGCGGTGCGAAGATGGCACAGGCGACGAAGGCCAGGCTGACCGCAAGACTGACGACGGCGGCGCGGCTTTCGGCAAAGTGCTGCGCGTAATCCTTGAATCCGGCCGTGCTCATGCTGTGCGTCGTCCCATCACGGATTTGATGCGGGGATCGATCGCCATGTGAAGGATATCGACGATGAAATTGATGCCGATGAACAGCAGCGCGGTATAGGTGAGCTGCGCCACGATCAGCGGCCGATCCAAGACCTTGATCGAGTTGATCAGGAGCTTGCCCAATCCTGGCCAGGAGAAGACCGTCTCGGTGATCACCCCATAGGCAAGCAGGTTGCCGAGTTCGATGCCGGTGACGGTGATAAGCGGAACCAGCGCGTTGCGCAGGATATGGCCGACGACGACCTTGCGGCTGCGCACGCCCTTGGCATAGGCGAACTTGACGAAGTCGAGGCGCACGATTTCCATCGTCGCCGCGCGCGTCACGCGCATCAGCAGCGACATCTTCAACAATGCCAGGCTGAAGGCAGGCATGACGATGTGCGACCAGCCATCAAGCGTCCAGAGGCTGGAGGTGATGCCGAGATGGGTCGCCACCTGGCCCCGGTCGCCGACCGGCAGGATCGGCAGGGCGATACCGAAGGCGACGATCAGCAGCATGCCCTGCCAGAAGGTCGGTATGCTGACGCCGATCAGCGAGAAGGCCATCAGGCCCCGGCCGAGCGGCGAACCCGGCCTGAGGCCCGAATAGAGGCCTGCGGGCACGGAGACGGCGATGGCGATAAAAAAGGCCACGATGCCGAGCTCCAGGCTGGCGGGCAAACGCTGCAGCAGAATGCTGACGACCGGCTCCTTGTAGACGAAGGAATATCCCCAATCCCCCTGTGCGGCATTGCCGAGGAAGGTCAAGTACTGTTGCCAGAGCGGCTTGTCGAGGCCGAGCGCGGTGATGGCCGCCAGCCGGTCGGCCTCCGATGCTTCAGACGAGATCAGGATGTCTGCCGGGTTGCCGATCAGCCAGACGCCGACGAACAGGACGATCGACAGCACGAGCACCACGACCACGCTTTGCAACAGGCGCTGCAGCACGAAGGAGAACATCAGCGGTCGGCCTTTAGGTAGGCATTGATATTGCGTTGCTCGGCGGTCGGCATAGACCCCGCCACAATATCCTGGACCAGCGAACCGAAATGCAACGCATATTCGGCGCATATGCCGCTGGTGCTGCTGGTTTCAAGCCGCTTTTCGATCTCGACCCTGATTGCCGCGCCGCCCGGCAGCAGCGCCAACTCCTCCAGGAAGGGGGCCTTGCCGCCGGCCGCGGCCATGGCAGCGTCGTGGACCAGTTCATGGCCCCTGTGTTTGCCGAGCGTCTGGCCGAGCCGCATCATGGCGAACTCCCCGAAGATCGCTCCATGCGACAGGTCCAAATTGGCCCGCATCCGCTCCGTATCCACATGCAGGTCGCGCACCAGTAGTTCGGTCCGCACGAGGATTTCGGAAATGGCGGCGATGACCTCGGCCAGCCCGTCCTCGAACATCTGGTTGGCGCTGCCGTCCGATTCGAACGGGCGGTATGCGGCCGCCATCAGCATTCCGGCGCAGGAATAGAGCTTGTTGCTGTTGGCGATGATGCCGTAGCAGAGGATCGGGTTGATCTTCTGCGGCATGGTAGAGGAGCCGATGGTGCCCTCGATGCGACCTTCGTGCAGCTCTCCGTATTCCTCGGAGGAACTCTGGTAGATCTCCTCGGCGATCTTGTGGCAGATGGAGGCTATCAGGCTCAGCGCATTGACATATTCGCACATGTGGGTGCGGATCGCCCGGGAGGGAATGGCCATCTCGCCCATGCCGAGAAGAGCCGCCACGCGCGACTGGAAGGCCGGCCCCTGCCTGCCGAGGGCCGAGAAGCAGCCGACCGCGCCGCCGCTCATCACCACGAAGGCTCGCTTCTCGGCCTCCTTGAGCCGGTCCGCGGCCTGGAGGAATTCCTCGATCCACACAGCCACCTTGAAACCGAAGGTGATCGGCACCGCGTGGCGATAATGCGTGCGTCCGGCCATAACGGTGTTGGCATGGGTGCGGGCATGGTGGCCGAGATGTTGAAGGATGTTGGCGAGAAAGCCGTCCAGCACCGCCTGGGCGCGCTTGGCGAGCAACAGCAGTCCCGTCTGGATGATGTTTTGAGTGGTGATGCCCCAGTGGACATAACCGCCGTGCTCGGAGCCGCAGAGCCGGACGAGTTCATTGATGAGCGGCATCAGCGGATGGCGGGTTGTCCGATAGGAGGCATCCAGGCGTTCCATGTCCAGGAGCTCGTAACGACAATGTCCGGCGATCGCCTCCGCTGAAGCGACCGGGATCATGCCGAGCTCTCCCTGGGCCAGGGCCACGGCCTTTTCGACGTCCAGGAAGGCCTGGTACATGGCCGGCGCTGCGAATGCCTCCCTCAGTCCCTGGTAGTCGTATTGTGACGTGAGGGCGTCGTTGAATTCTGTACCCATCTGGCTTTGCACTTTCATAAAAACAGGGCAGGGCCGGCGTGAAATGCCGGCTCCACCGGCCGTGCGTCATTCGGGACGTGCGGTGTAGAAGATATTGGTCAGGTTGGCGTTGGCGTCGTAGTGAACGCCGTTGCGCACCCCCCAGACGCCGAACTCGTGGTAGAGCGGCACGTAGCCGTCGTCCTTGTAGACCTGGGCCACGGCGGAGCGGATCAGCTCTTCCCGCTTGGCGTCGTCGAGCGTCGATTGCGCGTCTTCGAGCGCCTTGTCGGTGACCTTGCTGGAATAGCGTCCGCGGTTTGCACCGCCCCAGCCGCGATCGGGATTGCGGGTGCCGGCGAGGTTGATCATCTGGCTCAGGCCCTCGCCGGTATCGGCTGCGGCACCGGCGAGATAGAGGCTGAACTCGTAGGCGCTGGCCTTGGTGAAGTAGATGCTAAACGGGAAAGTCTCCAGCGTCACGTTGAGCCCGATCTGCGAGAGCATGGCGGTCACCGCCTGAGCGACCTGGGCGCCGTTAACATAGCGGTCGCTCGGCGCGTTCAGCGTCAGGGAAAAACCGTTCGGATACCCCGCCTCGGCCAGCAGGCGCTTGGCCTCCTGCGGATCGAAGGGAGAGGGCTGCAGGTCGGGATTGTGACCGAAGACGCCGTCAACGATGATCTGACTTGCCGGCCCCGCCATGCCCCCCATCACGGTCTCGGCGATCTGCTCGCGGTTGATGGCGAGATTGAGCGCCTTGCGGACACGCGCGTCAAGGAAGGGGTTCTTCCCGTTGGTACCGGAAACCTTCGGTGTCTTTTCCTGGCCCTGATCGGGCAGCAGAAAGATCAGCAACGTCGAGGGCATGGACGACAGGTGGTGCTTGCCCGACGACTGGATGCTGTCGATGGCATTGATCGGTACGGCATTGATGACATCCACCGAGCCCCCAAGCAGGGCGGCGATGCGGGCGCTGTTGTCCGGCAGGGATTTGATCAGCACGGAATCGTAGGCGGCCGGGGTGCCGTAATACTGGGCGTTGCGCTCCAGCTCGATCTCCACGTCGGGCGTGAATTTCCTGACGCGGTAGTGGCCGATGCCGGGGGAAACCTTGCCGTTGTTGAAGCCGGCCGTTTCCAGCCAGTTGTCGTTGCCGCAGGTCTTGTCGTCATAGGTCAGCGTGCGGCCGGTCGGGTTCTCGACGATGCCGATATTGCTCAAGCTGCGCAGCAGGTTCGGGTCGGGCTTCTTGGTGTCGATCTCGATCTTTCCGTCGCCGGCATCCTTGATGCCGCTGATGGTGGAAATGAAGCTGCTGAACAGGCCGGGGCTGTTTGGCACATTGCGCACCCGGCACATCGAGTAGATCACGTCGTCAGCGCCGAGCGGGCTGCCGTCGTCGAACTTCGCCTTCGATTCGAGGGTGATGACCCATTTGGTATCGCCCTGGATCTCCCATGATTTCGCAAGGCGCGGCTCGACGCCGCCGTTGACGCCGTTGGCGTAAACGAGCGCGTCCGAGATGTTTTCGCGGAGATCGAAATTGTAGCCGGCACGGTGGAAATGCGGATCAACCGACGTGGCGAGCGCGGCAAGACCCATGCGCAATTGTTCGGCCGAAGCCGCGACAGGGGCAAGTGACGTCGCAGCCGCGATCGCCAAGCCGAAAGATGCCAGTGATAAGTTCTTCATGGTCCTCCCTCCCATTCATTCCGCGGGGACCGTATCGTCGGATCGCCGGCGGAAAAATCGAAATTTTTTGAATTCGATTGAGTTTTTCTCAATTGAACGCTAGAGAAGCGGAGGGAGGAAAACGTCATGCAAAGAAGGCGCAGGGACCTGCCGCCGATGACCTCGCTACCTGTTTTCGAATCGGCGGGGCGGCACATGAGCATCGCCAAGGCGGCGGACGAGCTCTGCCTGACGCCCGGCGCGGTCAGCCGGCAGATCCAGAATCTGGAAGCATTTTTGGGCTGCGACCTCTTCGAACGAACGCACCGAAGAATAGCCTTGACGCCCGCCGGAGAAGTCTATTGGGCGAGAATCCACGCGTCTCTTGGCGATATCCGCGCCGTGACAAGCGATCTCTCCGTCAGCGTCGATCGCCGGCCGCTGGTAATCGGAAGTCCGCGCGTCTTTCTGCAGAAATGCATCATGCCGGTGCTCGGAACGCTTTACGCGCGCCGTCCCGACATCGTCGTGAAATTCGTCACCGGCGGGCATGATGTGGAAAGGCTGGACGGCATGATCCATGTGGGCGAGACGGTCGGGAAAAAAGGATTCGTATGCGAGATATTGGGCGACGCGGATCTCACTCCGGTCTGCAGCCCGGCCTATTTGCGCCGCGCACCCCCTCTCAAGACGCCCGACGATCTGGAACATCATACCTTGTTGCGATCGGCGGAATTCACCCGCAATTGGGAGCGCTGGCTCGGACCGCGTGCGCCAAGAATATTCTCAAATACCCGCTTCATCGATCTCGAAAGCTCTGGCCTCGAACTGACGGCCGCCGTCGAAGGACTCGGCATTGCCATTGTCCGCCAGAAGCTGGTCAAGCAGGAGCTAGCGGACGGTCAGCTCGTTACTCTGTTTGAGAACGAAATGGTGCATGAGCACTATTTATTCATGTTCGCCGATCCGAAGCTTCGGTCCGAGAGTTTCCGGTTCTTTCGCACCTGGCTGAGAGATGCGGTGATGGAATAGGGCGGCCGATGATCCGGTCCGCCTCAACTGGCATCAGCGCCCCAGTCTCCGCATACACGATGTCTAGCCGGAAACGGTACGCTAGCGGCGACGGACTTTCATGCCGATTGGCTCAGTGAACACGAGTCCGCCGGTGTCTGCCACAAGCAACGTCAAGTCCGTGAAGTTCGTGCCCGCGGACGGCGATACCGAAAACGGGCCGGACTACCGCGTGTTCGCGGCAACAGTCGAGTTCGGAGCGGCCTGGAAGAAGTAGTCCGACAAGGGCAATTCCTACCTCTCCGTCAAGCTCGACGATCCGAGCTTCGCCACCCCGATCTACGCGAGCCTGGTCGAGACGGAAGGCGAGGAACTGGCCCTCATCTGGTCACGGCGCCGCGCCAACAACGGATAGAGGCCAAGTCGGAGCCCCGCGCCTTCGGGCGCCGTCAGACTGCTGACAAACCCCTGGCGTGGTCCGGGGGTTTGTGATTCATTGGGACATGTTGAAGAAACCTGCCCCTTGCCAGACGGCTCTTGAGATGGTGACGCTCGAGGGTCTGGTGCCGAAGGATCACCTGCTTCGCAAGATTGAT